>NZ_BAAAHQ010000049.1:0-134287 GCF_039525605.1 Nonomuraea longicatena
GCCCGGTGGCGCTCGCCCGGGCCGCCTCCATCCGCGCCACCGTCGCCGACGAGCACCACCGTCCCGCCTCCGCCCAGCGGATCCTGACCTCGGCCGGGCTCGCCGCCGGCCTCGATCCCGAACTGGCCGACTCGCTGCTCTTCCGCGCGGTCGACTCCGCGATCGTGGCCGGCGACCTGGCCGCCGTCCGCGAACTCTCGCAGCGGATGGCCCGTGACGTGCCGGGCGCCCGCCGGGCCTCGGCTCTGGCCCGCATGGCCGTCGGATTCGGCGGCGACCTCGCCGACGGCGTACGGGCGCTGCGCGAGCTGACCGGCCTCGCCGGCTCGCCGCACCTGCGGGAGACGGCGCTCGTCCCCTCCTGGTACTGGGCGCTCGGCGACGACGCCGACGGCCTGCGGCTGGCCGACGACCTGGTGGCCGCCTGCCGGGAGGAGGGCGCGATCGGGGTGCTGCCGCTGGCGCTGTGCGCGCAGAGCCGCTTCCAGATCCTGCTCGGCCACCGGCACGACGCGCTCGCGGGCGCCACCGAGGGCCTGCGCATCGCGCAGGACACCGGCCACCGGATGAGCGAGATCTACCTGGCCAGCCTCCTGGCCGACCTCGCCGCCCTCCAGGGCGACGAGGAGCGCTGCCGCGCGCTGATCGCCGACTGCCGGTCGCGTCAGCCGGGTCTCGGGACGGTCCTGACCTCGGGCGCCTCCAGCCTGCTCGCACTCGGACTCGGCCGGTACGACGACGTCCTGGCCGAGCAGGGCGTGATCGAGGACGCCGCGCACCGGCCGTACACGCTGTTCGCGCTGCCCGACGTGATCGAGGCGGCGGCCCGCACGGGACAGCCGGAACGGGCCGCCGCCGCCTGCGACTGGTACACCTCCTGGGCCGCGCACTCCGGCAACACCTGGGCCCTCGCCGTGGCGGCCAGGTGCCGCGCACTGGCCGGCGACGACCCGGACGGCCACTTCACCCGCGCCGTCGAACTCCACGAACGCGGCGGCGGACGGCCGCTGGAAGAGGCGCGGACCAGGCTGCTGTACGGCGAGTGGCTGCGGCGCGAGCGGCGCCGCGCCGAGGCCCGCCCCCACCTGCGTACCGCCCTCGCGGGCTTCGAACGGCTCGGCGCCGCGCTGTTCGCCGAGCGCGCCCGCGCCGAACTGCGCGCGGCAGGGGAGAGCCGTCCGGTCCGGCAGGACGCCGCCGACCTGGTCGCACGGCTCACCCCGCAGGAACTCCAGGTGGCCAGGCTCGCCGCTGACGGGCTGAGCAACCGCGCCATCGGCGCCCGGCTGTTCCTCAGCCCGAGGACCGTCGGCTACCACCTGTCCAACGCCTACCCCAAGCTCGGCGTCTCCTCCCGCGCCGCGCTCGCCACGCTCGCCGCACTCACCCGCCGGGACGGGCCCGGCCCAGCAGACCCGCCGCCACCGCCAGGACCACCATGATCACCGCGCTCAGGCCGGCGACCGTGTTCAGCCCGAGTGTGAACGCCTCCCGCGCCGCACCCTCAAGCAGCCCAGCCGGTACGGCGGGCGCCGCCGTACCCGCGACCTGCGCCCGGTAGACCGCCGCGCCGACACTGCCCAGCAACGCGATACCCAGCGCGGCGCCGAGTTCGGCGCTCGTCTCGGCCATCGCGGACGCCGAACCGGCCCTCTCCCGTGGCGCCGCGCCGACGATGAGGTCCGTGCCCAGGACCATGGCCGGGCTGATGCCCAGGAAGGCCACGAAGAACCCGGCCACCGTGAAGGCCGCGCCCGAGGTGCCGTCCACCTGCGCGATGGCCAGGAACCCGGCCGTCGCGACCGCCATCCCCGCCGCCACCACGAACCCCGGGCGCACCCGCCGCGCGAGCACCGGGGCCAGCAGCGAACCGGCCACGATGCCCAGGGCGGGCACCACGATCCACAGGGCCGCGCGCAGCGGCGACAGGCCCTCGACGAGCTGGAGATACTGCGCGAGGAAGTACTCCGTACCGTTCAACGCGATCATGCTCAGCAGCAGGAGGGCCAGCGCCGCGCCGAACGCGCGGTGGCCGAACAACCGCAGGTCCAGCAGCGGATCGGCGAGCCTGCGCTGCCTGCGGACGAAGAGCGCGCCCACGGCGAGCCCGGCCGCGGCCACCAGCAGCGGCTCCGCCGACGGCCCCTGCTCGGCCACCTTCTTGACCCCGTAGACGACCGGCAGGATCGCCGCGAGCGACAGCACCACGCTGAGCGGATCGAGTCGCCCGCCCGCGCCGGAGCGCTGCTCGGGCAGCAGCACCGGCGCCGTCACCAGCAGCAACACCATGACCGGCACCCCCGGCAGGAACACCGACCCCCACCAGAAGTACTCAAGCAGCACCCCGCCCACCACGGGACCGAGCGCGGTCCCCGCCGAGAAGCAGGCCATCCAGACGCCGATCGCGATGCCGCGCTGCCTGGCGTCACCGAACATCGTGCTGATCAGCGACAACGTGGACGGCATCAGCGTCGCACCGGCGATGCCGAGCAGGGCGCGGGCGGCGATGAGCATCTCCGCGCTGGCCGAGTACGCCGCGAGGACCGAGGCCGCACCGAACGCGGCCGCGCCGACGACCAGCAGGCGCCTGCGGCCGATCCGGTCGCCCAGCGCGCCCATCGTGACCAGGAGCCCGGCGCTCATGAACACGTAGACGTCCATGATCCACAGCAGTTGGGAGCCGCTCGGCGCCAGGTCCGCGCCCAGGTGCGGCAACGCCAGGAACAACACGCTCACATCCAGGGACAGCAGGAGCGTGGGCAGGGCCAGCACGGCCAGCCCGATCCACTCCCGGCGTGTCGCCCGTACTGTCTCACTCCGTACCATGCTGGTGACGCTAGGCGGGCGCAGCCCCCGGGCGCCTCTGTCAGGTGACCGGGTTACCTGCCGGCGCAGAACCCGGTCAACCCCCCGGTGCTCCAGCGCCGTGCTCGCACGCGCTTTTCGAACAGGGACCGCCGACCCGTGCCGCTCGCTCTGCCCGTCGCGCCGCGACCGGGCATGACATCTGTCAGGCGGATCTCCGGCGGTCCGGCACTTGAGCGCGGCCCGGTCCGGCCCGACGATCGAGTCATGACCGGGACACGAACCACCTCGACGCCCGCCGGCCGATTACCGGCGCGGTACACGCGCATTCTCGCCGCGGCGCACGTCGGCTTCCTGACCTTCGCCGTGGTCGCACTGGCCGAACAGGCACTGCCGGTGCCCGCCACCGTACTCGCCGCGCTCGGCATCGCGGCCTTCGGCGCGCTGTTCGTCAGGATCGTGTGGGCGCACCTGCCCCGCCCGCACGCGAACCGCACGCCGTACGCGCTGGCCGGGATGGTCGTCGTCGCGGTCGCCGTCCAGACGGTCATGGAAGCCACCTGGCTGCTGACCGCCCTGTACTACCTGATCACGATGGTGGTCTTCTCCCAGCCGCCGCGGCGCTGGCCGCTCGGGCTCGCCGGGATCCCCGTCGCGGGGGTGGCGGCCGGTGTGGTCCGGCTGGGCGACGACGTCGGCACGTCGCTGTCGCGGATCGTGCCCGTGCTGGTGTACGGCGTGCTCCTCGCCGCCCTCTACCTGATCATCCGGATGAACGGCAAGTTGCGCGCCGCCCGGATCGAACTCGCGCGCGGCGCCGTCGACGCCGAACGCGCCCGCATCGCGCGCGACCTGCACGACGTGCTCGGCCAGCGGCTCACCGCGATCGTGCTCAAGGCCGAACTGTCGGCCCGGCTCGTCACCCGCGACCCGCCGAGGGCCGCCGTCGAGATGGCCTCGGTCGGACGGGCGGCCCGTGAGGTGCTGGACGAGGTCAGAGCCACCGTCACCGGCTACCGGGAGATCTCGCTGGCCGGGGAGATCGCCACCGCCCGGGAGATCGCCGAGGTGGCCGGACTGGAACTCGACGTCCACGTGCCCGACCGCATTCCCGGCGGCGAGGCGGGCCAGGTGCTCGCCTGGGCCGTCCGGGAGGGGCTCACCAACGTGCTGCGGCACGCCGCCGCCGGGACTTGCGTGATCGGCGTCACGGCGGACGGCCCGGCGGTCGTCACCGTGGCGGACGACGGCCCGGCCAGAGGCGGCGGCGCGGGAACGATGACGTACGGCGCGGGGCTCACCGGTCTGGCCGAGCGGGCCGGCGCGCTGGGCGGGCGGCTGGAGGTGTCCGCCGACGACGCGTGGTTCACCCTGCGCGCCGAGGTGCCCGAAGAGGCCGAAGTACCCGGGGAAGGGGAGAAGCGGTGATCAGGGTACTTCTGGCGGAGGACCAGAATCTGGTGCGCGGGGCGCTGGTGGCGCTGCTCGCGCTGGAGGACGACATCACCGTCGTGGCCGACGTCGCGGACGGCCGCGCCGCAGTGGCCGCCGCCGTCGAGCACGCGCCCGACGTGGCGCTGCTGGACGTGGAGATGCCGGTGCTGGACGGCATCGCCGCCACCGCCGCGATCAGGACGAGGATGCCAGGGACCCGGGTGCTGATCCTGACCACCTTCGGCAGGCCCGGTTACCTGCGGCGGGCCATGGACGCGGGGGCGTCCGGGTTCGTCGTCAAGGACATCGAGCCCGACCGGCTGGCCGACGCCGTACGGCGGGTCCGGGCCGGCCGGACGGTGGTGGATCCCGCGCTCGCCGTGGCGTCGCTGGAACGTGGCCTCGACCCGTTGAGCGAGCGCGAGCGCGAGGTGCTCAGGGCCGCTGCGGACGGTGCGACCGTGGCGACGCTCGCCGTCCGGCTGCGGCTCTCGGAGGGGACGGTGCGCAACCACCTGTCCAGTGCCATCGGCAAGACCGGCGCCAGGACTCGCGCCGAGGCGGTGTGGAAGGCGCGCGGCAACGGCTGGCTCTGACGGCGGTCGTCGCACCTCTCACCTCGCCGCGGTGCGGCCTGCGCGGCACCGGTGACGGCAGAGCGGGTGGGTCAGTTGGGCGGGTCGAAGCGGCCGTCCACGGCCGTCCAGCCGCCGTCCACGTACAGCACCGAGCCGGTCACGAAGGTGGCGGCGTCACCGGCGAGGTAGACGACCGCGCCGGCCATCTCCTCCGGCCGCGCCCACCGGCCCAGCGCCGACTTGGCCGCGTACGCGTCGTACCAGGCGGGATGCTCCTTGATCTGGCGGGTCAGCGGTGTCTCCACCACCCCGGGCGCGACCGCGTTGACCCGCACCCCGTGCGGGCCGAACTCGGCCGCCGCCGTACGCAGCAGTTGCACCAGCCCGGCCTTGGTCGCGGAGTACACGCCCTGGCCGGGTTCGGTCACCGACGCCCTGATCGAGGCGAACCCGATGATCGAACCCCGCCCCCGCTCGACCATCCCGGCGCCGAACGCGCGGACCGTCTCGAAGGAGGCCCGCAGGTTCAGCTCGACCACCCGGGAGAACTCCTCGCCCGAGTAGTCGAGCAACCGCTTGCGGACGTTGGTCGCGGCGGTGAAGACCAGCACGTCGGCGGCGGCCTCCTCGGCCAGCGCCCGGACGGCGGGGGTGTCGAGGACGTCCACCTCCCGGGCCTGCCCGCCGCAGCGCTCGGCGCTCTCCCTCGCGGAGGCGGGGTCGCGGTCGGCGCACACCACCTCGGCGCCCTGCGCGGCCAGCGCCAGCGCGGACTCGCGGCCGATCCCGCTGCCCGCGCCGATCACGACCGCGCGCCGTCCGTCCAGCCGGAACAACCGCTCGTACGACGTCATGCAGTCACCATAGCGACTGGTCCGACCAGTGCACCAGGTCTACCTCTGGCGGCCGGTCAGAACTCGTCGGTGGTGTGGGGGAGCAGGGCCGTGGCCAGGGCCGCGTCGAGCGCGGCGGCGGCTCCCGGCGTGTGCTCGGCCGCCACCCCGGCCCGGACCATTCTGCGGACCTGGGAATCGCCCAGGTAGCAGGCGGACAGGTCGGCCACGTCGATCGTGAGGTCGGGGGCGTCGGCCGTGGGCTCGTACGCGCACGAACCGCCGGTGGCGGTCAGGCGGCGGCGCCCCGCGTTGCCGGGCACCATGGGGTCGCGGACGTCCAGGACGAGGTCCAGGTCGGCCCCCCACGTACGGCCCAGCAGCGCCGCGCGCACGTCGGCCAGCCGTACCCACAGCGCGGGGAACAGGCTCGGCGTCAGCACGTGATCGCGGTCGGCCGCGAAGTGCAGGATCGGGTCGTCCAGCGGACGGCCCCACGCGCGCAGCCGTCCGACGCGGTCGATGGAGGCGAGGTAGCGCCACAGCGCGGCCGCCACGGCGGGGGTGTCGGCCTCCAGCTCGTCGATCCGGGCGAAGCCCGCGTCGTCGCCCGACTTGGTGCGGTAGATCGCATACCCGGCGAGCGGGTCGCCGAGCGCGACGATCCTGGGCGGGGACAACTCGTCGTCGTCCTCGTCGTCGTCGGCCAGCCAGACCTCCGCCCATCGGTCGGTGGAACGTGCCACCCGGCCGGCGCGAACGGCGCGGGTCCGCTCGAAGTACGGCCCCAGCAGCGCGGGTGCCTCGGCCGGAGGCACCAGGCGGAGGGGGCGGGGGTCCGGCTCGATCCGCAGCTCCAGCGGATGCTCGGTGTCGATCTCCACGTTGACGCCGTGGGTGGCGGGGCCGAAGCCGAAGCGGCCGTAGATGGCGGCCTCCTCGGTCCAGAGTGCGGCGAGCGGCCGGCCCGCCTCCAGGCAGCCCTGGTACAGTTCGCCGATCATGCCGGTGAGCGCGCCCCGGCGCCGGTGCGTGGGCGCGACGCAGACGAACGTCACGCCCGCGCAGTCCAGCTCGCCCCCCGGCACCGCCATGGAGAAGGCGTGCGCCGCCAGCACCCCCACGAGCAGCGTCCCGTCGTAGGCGCCGATCCGGCGGCAGCCGCGCAGCGTCTCGCGGTGCCGCTCGCGCGCGTCCTCGTCGGGTCTGTCGTGGAAGACCAGGTCGATCAGGTCGAGGGCGTGGTCGATCGCGGTTTCGGGGAGGTCGGCGAAGGTCAGGGTGTCACTCACCGTGTCACTCACTGGCCGCACGATACGCGGGCGCGTCCGCCGGGCGCACCTGCTTTTCGCCCACCTCCGCGAGGCTCACCCCATTTCGTCCGGAAGCACGCTGACCTGCGGCGCCCCTGTTCTCGGGTGCGGATCGACCACCGCCCGCACCCGATACACCTCGGCGAGCAGGTCCGCCGTGAGCACCTCGGACGGTGCCCCGTCCGCCACGACCCGCCCGCCGTCCATCACGCAGACCCGGTCGCAGAACGCCGAGGCCAGGTTCAGGTCGTGCAGCGCCACCAGCGCGGTCACGCCGATCCGCCGCAGCAGGCGCAGCACGTCCAGCTGATGCCGCAGGTCCAGGTGGTTGGTCGGCTCGTCCAGCACCATCGTCCCGGCCTCCTGGGCGAGCGCCCGTGCGATCAGCACCCGCTGCCGCTCCCCGCCGGACAACCGGTCGAACGGTGCCCGCGCGAGCCCGGCGACGTCGAGTTCCGCGAGCGCGCGGTGCACGATCCCCCGGTCCTGCTCGCCGTCCCCCTCGAAGGGCCGCTTGTACGGCGTGCGCCCCATGGCGACCACGTCGTACACGGTGAGCTCGAACTCACCGGGCGCGTCCTGGAGGACGGCGGCGAGGCCGCGCGCCAGCCGCCGCCCGTTCATGCCCCAGATGTCCTCCCCGTCGAGGGTCACCCGCCCGGAGGTGGGCCGCCGGGCGCGGTAGAAGGTCCGCAGCAGCGTGGACTTCCCCGCACCGTTGGGTCCGACGAGCGCGACGACCTCGCCGGGTGAGACCGTCAGGTCGACGTCGGCCACCAGCGCCCTGCCGTCCACGACGACGCTCACGGCGTGGGCCCGCAGTTCCCCGGTCCCTGCTCCGGTCACTGGGCCGCCCTCCGCCGCATCAGCCACAGGAAGAAGGGGCCGCCGACGACGGCGGTCAGGATGCCGATGGGGATCTCCTCGGGGGCGATGAGGGTGCGCGCGGCCAGGTCCGCGGCGATGAGGAAGCCGGCGCCGAGCAGCGCGACGGCGGGCAGGGCACGCCGGTGGTCGGCGCCGACGAGCAGCCGCACGACGTGCGGCAGCATGAGCCCGACGAACCCGATGGACCCGCTGACCGCGACGATCGTGCCCACCATGAGCGCGACCAGCACGAACAGCGCGCTCCTGAAGCGGTGCACGTCGAGGCCGAGCGAGGCGGCCGCCTCCTCGCCCGCCAGCAGCAGGTTGAGCGGCCGGCTCACGCCGAGGAGCACGCCGGTGCCGAGGAGGACTGCGGTGGAGGGGATCCACAGCAGGTCCCACGTGGTGCCCGCGAGCCCGCCGAGCATCCAGCGCATCGCGGAGTCGGCCTTGTGCGGGTCGTCCGAGGTGACGATGAGGAAGCTCGCGACGGCCAGCAGCACCTCCGCCGTCGCCACCCCGGCGAGCACCAGCCGGACGGTGGTCATGCGCCCGCCCGAGCGGGCCAGGAAGTAGACGAGCGCGAGCGCGCCGAGCGCTCCGGCGAAGGCGGCGAGCGGCAGGGAGAACATCCCGAACACGGTGACGTTGAGGACGATCACGCAGACGGCGCCGAGCGTGCCGCCGGAGGAGACGCCGAGCAGCATGGGGTCGGCCAGCGGGTTGCGCACCAGTGCCTGGAGCGCCATGCCGGACACCGAGAGGCCCGCTCCGACGACGGCGCAGAGCAGGACGCGCGGCAGCCGCACGTCCATGACGATGGTCTCGCGGACGGCGGTCCAGGTCGGCTCGGCGAGGGCGGGATGGAGGCGGTGCAGCACGATGCCCCACACCTCGCCGAACGGCAGGCTGATCGAGCCGACGGCGACGCCGGCGGTGGCCGCCGCGAGCAGGGCCGCCGTCATGGTCGTGAGAACCAGCGGGTACGGCGGACGGCGGCGGGTCACTCGAAACGGTCCGGGTGGAACTGCCTGGCCAGCGTCTCGACCCCGGCGGGCACGCGGACGCCGAGCACGGCCGACGACAGCGGCAGCACGGCGAATCGCTGCTTCTGGATCGCGGGCACGTCCTTGAGCGCCGGGTTGGCCAGCAGCGCCTTCTTCTTGTCCTCGACGGAGGTGTCGCCGTAGTCGTAGATGAGCACGAGGTCGGGCGCCCGCTCGGCGACCTGCTCGTAGGAGACGTCGGCCCAGTTCTTCCGGATGTCGGCGAAGACGTTCTCGCCACCGGCGAGCCTGATCATCTCGTTGCCGATCCCGGCCCCGCCCGCGGTGAAGGCGGTCTTGTCCCCGTTGTCGTAGACGAACACCTTGATCGGTTCCGTCTTGCCGAGGCGCTGGGCGACGCCGCCGAGGGTGCTGCGCATCCCGGAGGCGAAGCTCTCGGCCCGCTCGGGCACGCCGAAGATCTTCGCGACGGTGCGGATCTCCTGCTCGGCCTGCTCGGCGGTGACCGGCCCGGCGGGGCACTCCTCCGAGTTGACGTGGGTGTCGATGCCCGCCTTGGCGAGCGCGTCCCGGCCCCTGCCCTCCTTGCCGTCGAAGCCGCTCTTGAAGCCCGCGTAGACGAAGTCGGGTTCGGCCGCGAGCAGCGCCTCGTACGAGGGGTACTTGTCGGCGAGGACCTTGACACGGTCGTAGGCGGCCTGGTGTTCCGGCAGGATCCGGTCGTCGAGGAAGGCGGTGCCGACCATCGACTTCTCCAGACCGAGCGCGAGCAGGATCTCGGTCGCGTGCTGGTTGAGGGCGACGGCCCGCCGGGGCGGCCGCTCGTAGGTCGTGTTCACACCGCAACTGGTGACGGTGAGGGGGAAGCCGGGGGCGTTCGACGGCGCTCCGGCCTGCCCGGCGGGCCGGGCGGCGCCGCCGCATCCGGAGGCGAGCAGGGCGGAGGTCGTCAGCGCGAGGAGGGTTAGCGAGCGTCGGCTCGTCATGAACGGCGTCCTTCTGTGCGAGGAGCCGGATCTCCGGTAAGCGGACACGCGGGCACCCCGCATCACGAGCACCGTCCTCTCTTGGGGAGATCCGCCCCAATTTCCTGAGGAGGCGACCGCGTGAGTCTCCTGGCTCTCGGGTCGACGCTCGTCCCGGCCTTCCCACCCCTGTGGAGGGCAGTGGCCTTGTCGGGATTCGCTCACCGATCACAGTGGCGGGACCGCGCCGGATTCACACCGGCTTCCTCGTTCCGCCGTCGCCTACCCGGCAATGCTCGCATAGCCCATCATTTATCGCTAATCCTCCTCGTCTGGCGGGTTTTGAGGAGGAAGCCGGCCGCTGCCGCCGTGAAGAACATCACCACCCCGTACGCGGCCGACGGCACGGCCATCTGCGGGTTGCCCAGGATCCCGGTGGCGACCGTGATCGACAGCGCGGCGTTGTGGATGCCGATCTCCATGCAGGAGGCGACGGCCTGCGGGTGCCCGACCCCGGCCAGGCGCGGCGCCCCGTAGCCGATCGCCAGGCTGATGACGCTGAAGGACAGCGCGGCCAGCCCGACGTCGCCGAGGTGGGCGCTGATGACGTCCCACGACTGGACGACGGCGCCGATGATCACCGGGGCGAGGATGACGCCGGAGGCGATCTTCACCGGCCGGTGCATGCGCTCGGCGAAGGCGGTGGCCTTCGCCCGCACCAGCATGCCGACGGCGACCGGGACCAGTACCAGCGCGAAGACCTGTGCGCTCTTGTCGAACTGCAGCCCGA
Organism: Nonomuraea longicatena; assembly: GCF_039525605.1. Classification (NCBI taxonomy): domain Bacteria; kingdom Bacillati; phylum Actinomycetota; class Actinomycetes; order Streptosporangiales; family Streptosporangiaceae; genus Nonomuraea; species Nonomuraea longicatena. The sequence goes on from NZ_BAAAHQ010000049.1 coordinate 10,593, forward strand.
GCGCGCCGTCCCCGGACATGAAGTGGCCGAGCGCGAGGTTGGCGACCAGGGGCAGCGTGAAGACCGACACCACCGAGTTGATCGCGGTCAGGGTGACGTTGAGCGCCACGTCGCCGCCGAACAGATGGCTGTACAGGTTGGCGGAGGTGCCGCCGGGCGAGGCGGCCAGCAGCATCATGCCCACCGCCAGCACCGGCGGCAGGTCGAACAGCAGGACCAGGAGCAGGCAGATCGCGGGCAGTAACAGCACCTGGCAGGTCAGTGCGATCACGCTGACCTTCGGGTGGGCGAGGACGCGGCGGAAGTCTGCGACGGTGAGCCCCAAGCCCAGTCCGAACATGATGACGGCCAGTGCGAGGGGCAGTACGAGGGTGGCGAGGTTCATGTGGGGGGATTCCAGTCGCTCATACCGCCTATATCGGTATTCGGCGGTATGGTGTGACGTTACCCCTCCGGCCCGTCATGCTCCAGGGCCGAACCAGGGCGTCGTTCGGGCCTGCTCCGGGCGAACTCAGTGGCCAGGGCGTCGAGGCGCTGCGACCAGAACCGCCGGAACGGCCGCAGCCACGCGTCGACCTCCCGCAGGGGATCCGCGTGGACGGCGTAGAGCCGCCGTGCGCCCTCGGCCCGGACGGTCGCGAACCCCGACTCGCGCAGCACCCGCAGATGCTGCGAGACGGCGGGCTGCGAGATGCCGAACTCCGCCCGGACGGCGGCGGTGATCGCGCCCGAGGTCTGCTCGCCGCCGGCGAGCAACTCGAGGATCCGGCGGCGGACGGGGTCGCCGAGAACGTCGAATGCGTGCACGCCGCCGACTATGCAGCGGTAACTTATATAAGTCAACTCTTATATGAAAGGTCCATAGCGCTCCTTAGGTTCCATGGGTTGAAATGTCAGGAACTACTGCGGTTTGGAGCTGCCGTGACCTTGTTCGACCTTCCGCTTGACCGCCTGCGCGACTACCGGCCCGAGCGCGACGAGCCCGCCGACTTCGACGCCTTCTGGGCGCAGACCCTGGCCGAGGCCGCGAACCACCCCCTGGACCCCGAGTACGTCCGGAGCGACCTGCCGTACGCGGGCGTGGACGTCTTCGACGCCTCCTTCGCCGGATGGGGCGGCGACCGGATCAGCGGCTGGTTCCTCGCCCCGCGCGGCGCGAGCGGCCCGCTGCCGTGCGTGATGCACTACATCGGCTACGGCGGCGGGCGCGGCTTCCCCCACAACCACCTGCTCTGGCCCACGGCGGGCTACGCCGTCCTCGTCGTGGAGACACGCGGACAGGGCGGTGCCAGCGCCGGCAGCCCGGGCATCACCGGCGACCCGCACGGCGGCGCCCACGCGCAGGCGCCGGGCATGATGACCAGGGGCATCATGGACCCCCGCGACTACTACTACCGGCGCGTGTTCACCGACGCCGTGCGCGCGGTGGACGTCGCCGCCGCCCACCCGCTCGTGGACCCGGCCCGCATCGTGGTCTCCGGCGGCAGCCAGGGCGGCGCCATCGCGCAGGCGGTGGCGGGCCTGCGGTCCGACGTCCTGGCCGCGCTCGTCGACGTGCCGTTCCTCAGCCACATCAGCCGCGCGGTGGAGATCACCGGACAGGACCCGTACCAGGAGATCGTGCGCTTCCTGGCCGGCGTCCGAGGCAGCGCGGAGCAGGTCTTCCGGACGCTCGCCTACTTCGACGGCCTCAACTTCGCCGCCCGCGCCACCGCGCCCGCGCTGTACTCCGTGGCGCTCATGGACGAGGTCTGCCCGCCGTCCACGGTCTTCGCCGCCTACAACCACTGGCGGGGGCCGAAGGAGATCACCGTCTGGCCGTGGAACGGGCACGAGGGCGGCGGCGGCTTCCAGAGCGAGGAGCAACTGCGCTACCTGCACAAACTGCTCGGCGACTGAGCAGCCGCCGCCATAGCCGCTAACTCATGCGGGCTTGTCCGTGACGAGGAACGAGACCCCGCCCTGGTCGTCGGCGCCGGCGTCCAGGGCCTTGTCGTCCAGCAGGGTCGCGGCGACCGGGTCGAGGTAGACGCGGGCGCCCTCCGTCTCGACCACCGCGTCCATCGGCTCCGGGGCGTTGGCGAGCGTCAGCGTCAGCGAACCGGCGTTCTCGCTCTTGGACGAGATGCGCACACCGCTCTGCTGCGGCTCGGGCGCCGTGGCCGTGAGGTCGCGGATGGCCTGGGCGGCGGTAGGTGTCAGGGTGAGCACGATGGCTCCTCCTCTGTTTCGACGAACTTGAGTTGCCTGCCCTTCCCCCGATTCACCACCTCAATCATCGGCCGCCGGGAAATCCGGCCGCAGCGGGGCTCGTCCTCCATGACGACTTCTCGGTCAGCTGAGGGTCACACAGCGTCACGAAGCGGCAATCGCGCCGGATCTCCCATCGGATGTCAGACGAAGGGGGATAATCATCAGGTGAGGCGGTTGCGTGAGGCCCTCGTAGCCCGCCTGCTGCGCGACGCACCGATCAGCGCGCCGGTGGTCGCGGCGCTGCGCGAGGTGCCGAGGCACCTGTTCCTGCCCGGCATGGACCCGCGAGAGGCATACCGCGACGAGCCCATCGTCACCAAACGCGACGACAGCGGGCTGCCGATCAGCTCCTCCTCCCAGCCCGCGATCATGGCCGTCATGCTCGACCAACTCCGGGTACGGCCGGGCGACCGGGTCCTGGAGATCGGAGCGGGCACGGGCTACAACGCCGCCCTGCTGGCCTGCCTGGCCGGGCCCGGCGGCGAGGTCGTCAGCGTGGACATCGACGCCGACCTCGTCGACGGCGCCCGCGCGCACCTCACCCGCGCCGGATATCCGGGCATCGGCACGGCACGGCTGCGCGTCGAGCGGGCCGACGGCGCCCTCGGGTTCCCGAAGCGGGCGCCGTACGACCGGATCATCGCCACCGTCGGCGTCTGGGACCTCGAACCGGCCTGGTCGGACCAACTCGCCCCCGGCGGGCGGCTGGTCGTCCCGCTGGACCTGCGCGGCGTCCAGGTCTCGGCCGCCTTCGAACGCGCGGACGGCCACTGGCGCAGCGTGAGCGTCGTGCCCGCCGGGTTCATGCGGCTGCGCGGCCCCTCGGCCGGCCCCGAGACCGAACGGCCCTACACGGACGGGACCACGATCTTCCTGCCGGAGCCGCGCGCCGTCCACACGCCCCCGGACGGCCTCACCGAGCCGGGGGTCGAGGTGCCGAGCGGGGTGTCGGCCACCTACCGGGACGTGGTGCACGGTGCCAACCTCTGGCTCGCCACCCACGACGCGCGCTGGTGCGTGCTGACCGGGCCGACGGAGCGGCTGACCCGCCCGCCCACGGTCATGGGAGCGTACGCCGCGACAGGCGGGCTGGCCGCCGCCGACGGGCTCGCCGTGCTCACGGCCGAACTCGGCGCCCTCGGGTACGGCCCGGCGGGCCCGGCCCTCGCCGAGGAACTCGCTCGGATGCTCCGCGACTGGGACCGGGCGGGCCGGCCGAGATGCGACAGCCTGCGCATCGAGGCGTACCCGCTGACCGGGGACACCCCACGAGGCGAGGCCACCGTCCCCAAACGGCACCACGTCCTCGTGCTCGGCTACACCGCTGCCGGTTAGCCCGCCGGCCGGGGTTCTCGTGCTCGGCCACGCGGCTCTTGGTCAGCCTGCCGTCCGGAACGCGGGGAAGACGCGGTCGTGGATCAGCCGCAGCTGTGCGTCCACCGACGGCACCTCGGGCAGGTCGCGCCCCATGAACTGCCTGACCAGCGTCGAATCGGTGACCGCCAGGATCATGTGGTTGACGCCCGACGGCTCGATCTCTCGCTTGATCTTGGCCACGCACTCCTCCGGCGTACCCGCGATCGACAGGCGGTCGGCGAGTTCGGGTGAGGTCAGCTCGACCGCCCGCGCGAGGTCGCCGTCGCCGAGCGCGTCCACGATCGGCTTCACGGACGCCGGATCGACCCCGTTGCGCTCCAGCTGCGCGGCCGACATCGACGAGGCGTACAGGCCGACCATGCTGCGCGCCGCCTCCTTGGCGACGGCGGAGTCCGGCCCCGTCGCGAACACCACCCACGCGCCGATGTCCAGGTCGGCCGGGTCCTTTCCGGCCTTCTCGGCTCCCGCGCGGACGTTCGCGACCAGGTAGTCGTAGGCCTCGCGGGTGTAGCTGAGCGCGTGGTGCACCCCGTCGGACAACTCGCCGGCCGCCTGGAACGAGCGCGGCCCCACCATCGCGCCGAACTTCACCGGCACCCGCTCCTGCACCGGCCGGGCGAAGGTGAACAGGCCGTCGTACCGGAAGAACTCGCCCTGGTGGGTGATCGCCCCCGTGTCGAGCAGCGTACGGACCACCGCCGCCGCCTCCTTGACCCGCGACAGCGGCTTGGTGACCTGCCAGTCGATTCCGTACTGCGCGAGCAGCCCGAAGTTTCCGCAGCTCAGCACTACTTCGGCGCGGCCGCCGCTGAGCTCGTCGAGCGTCGCGGCCGCCTGCGCGATCAGCGTCGGCTCGCGCAGCACCACCGACGAGACGCTCGGGCCGAGCCGGATCCGGGAGGTCTGCCGGGACGCGGCGGCGAACAGCAGCCACAGGTCCTTGTGCCAGGTCTCGTCCGCCGCGTAGCAGGCGTGGAACCCCAGCTCGTCGGCGAGCCTGATCGACGCCAGCGACTCCTCCAGCGGGTAGTCGGGAAGCATCACGTAGCTGAACCTCATCGTTCGCCCTCCTCGGATGTGATCGGCGGATATGATCGGTGCGGCAGCACCACCGAACCGCCGTCCCCGACCCTTGGCAAGCGTCCGGGGACGCTCCGTTACATGAGTGTCACCACCGGGATTCCGATGCTTGGATGGTCGCGATGAACGAGACCATCGGTGTGCTCATCGCCGACGACCAGCCCAAGGTGCTCCGGTCCTTCGCCGCCGTGCTCAACGCGCAGCCCGGCCTGCGCGTACTCGCCACAGCCGGCGACGGCGCCGACGCCGTGCGCCTGGCCCGCGCCACCCACCCCGACGTGGCCCTGCTCGACATCCGCATGCCCGAACTCGACGGCATCGAGGCGGCCCGCCGCATTCTGCGGACCGAGCGCACCCGGATCATCATGATCACCACGTTCGACCTGGACGACTACGTCTACGACGCGCTCGTCGCGGGGGCCAGCGGATTCCTGCTCAAGGACGTCAGGGCGGCCGACCTCGCCTCGGCCGTCCGCACGGTGGCCGGAGGCGACGCGCTGCTGGCGCCGACGGTGACCCGGCGGCTCATCGCGGAGTTCGCCCGCCAGCGCCGCCGCCCGCCGCAGGACTTCGGTCTCACGCCCAGGGAGACCGAGGTCCTGCGGCTGCTGGCGCGGGGCGGCTCCAACGCCGAGATCGCGGCCGAGCTGGTCGTGTCGGAGCACACGATCAAGTCCCACGTCGCCCGGCTGCTGGCCAAGCTGGGGCTGCGCGACCGCACGCAGGCCGTCATCCACGCCTACGAGAGCGGCCTGATCACCCCCGCGATCGAACATGGTTGCGGTGATTCGTCCCGTCCCCTAGCGTGACCCACGTGACTGCCGGGTCGGCCATTGGCCACACACGAGTAGGGCACCCGGCCGCGAGGTGACCCTCCGGCGGGCCCGAAGCCCGCCCCGCGTTCTCCGCACTCAGGTTCCTGATTCACCCTGATTTCTTCGGAGAACGATGTCCAACATCCAGCAACAGATCATCGACGAGTTCCGCGCGCGCAAGGGCGAGGTCGGCCGGTTCGAGAGCTCGCGACTGCTCCTGCTCACCACCACCGGCGCCCGGTCCGGCGCCCCCCACACCGTGCCTCTCGGCTACCTGCCGGACGTCGAGGAACGCGTCCTCGTCATCGCCTCGGCCATGGGCGCCGACCACCACCCCGCCTGGTACCACAACCTGGTCGCGAACCCACGCGTCACCGTCGAAACCGGGCTGTTCACCCACCAGGCGGACGCCGTCGTCCTCACCGGCGCCGAACGCGACGCCGCCTTCGCCAGGGCCGTCGAGAGCGACCCCGGCTGGGCCGAATACCAGGCCGGAACCTCGCGCCTCATCCCCGTCGTCGCGCTGCACGCCATTCACGACGGGCCGCCCGGCGCGGGCTCGTTCGGTGACACGCTCCGCGCGATCCACGCGGTGTACCGGCGTGAGCTGGCCGTCATCCGCAAGGAGCTCACCGACGCCGGGCCGAGCCTGGTGGCGCAACTGAGGATCAACTGCCTGGCGTTCTGCCAGGGGCTGCACACGCATCACACGATGGAGGACCGGGGGCTGTTCCCCGCGGTCGCCGCCCAGCATCCGGAGAAGGCGGCCGTCGTGGAACGGCTGAGCCGTGAGCACGAGCGGGTGGCCGCTCTCCTTGAGGCGCTCACCGAGGCGGTCACCGACCGGGAGGCCGGGGCGGAGACCGTACGGGCCGAGGTGGAGCGGCTGGCCGACGAACTGGAGGCGCACCTGGACTACGAGGAGGAGCAACTGATCCCCCTGTTCGACGCCTAGCACCCTACTGGACGGGCCCGGTGGAGGGGTGATCCAACGGCGGCCCGTCCTAGGCTGGGCGCCATGACGGACTTCCAAGAGGTGGTACGCCGCCGCCGCATGGTACGCAACTACGACCCCGACCGGCCGGTGCCGCCAGAGATCAGGGAACGCCTCCTGGCCAACGCCCTGCGCGCCCCGTCGGCCGGGTTCAGCCAGGGCTGGGCGTTCCTGGTGCTGGAAGACCCCGCCGACCGGGAACGCTTCTGGAACCTCGCCTCGGCCGCCGAGGGCACCCCTGCCGGTATCCCTCCCACCGGCACCGCCGACGCCTCCGCCGACGGTGACGTCTGGGGCCGGGGGCTGCGCCGGGCGCCGCTGCTGATCGTGGCCTTCTCCCACAAGCAGGCATACCTCGACCGGTACGCCGCCCCCGACAAAGGCTGGACGGACAAGGACGAGGCTCGCTGGCCGGTGCCGTACTGGGACATCGACACCGGCATGGCCTCGCTCCTCATGCTGCTGACCGCCGTGGACGAAGGACTGGGGGCCTGCTTCTTCGGCGTGCCGCCGGGCGAGCGGTCGGCGGCGGTCAAGGAGGCGTTCGGCGTGCCCGCCGCCTATACGCCGATCGGCGTCATCAGCGTGGGCTACCGCGCGCAGGACAAACTGTCGCCGTCACTCAAGCGCGGCAGGAAGCCCGTGGCCGAGGTCGTCCACCGAGGCGCCTGGGGCGTCCACTGACCCACCGCCCCGGACGACCCCGTGCGACAACGAGGCGGAGTGGACAAAGAACAGTGAAAGTCGCACCCGCCCGAAGCGCGGAATCGGTCGGACCGGGTACGGCGTTACGGGACGATGTGATCGGTTTGACGGTTCGAGGAGGAAAACAGTGAGCGGCGACATCACCCGAAGCCAGGAATGGACGGCACTGGCCAAGCACCACGAGGAGATCGCGGACACACATCTGCGCGAGCTGTTCGCCGAGGACCCGGCCCGTGCCGAGCGCATGAACGTGACGGCCGACGGGTTGTACCTCGACTACTCCAAGCATCGTGTCACCGACGAGACCGTCCGGTTGCTGCTGCGCCTGGCCGAGCGGGCCGGGCTGCGCGAGCGGATCGAGGCGATGTTCACCGGCGAGCACATCAACGTCAGCGAGGACCGCGCGGTCCTGCACACGGCGCTGCGCCTGCCGAAGTCGGCGGAGCTGGTCGTGGACGGCCAGGACGTGGTCGCCGACGTGCACGCCGTCCTGGACAAGATGAGCGACTTCGCGGGCCGGGTGCGCTCGCGCGAGTGGCGGGGCGCGACCGGCCGCCCCATCGAGACCGTGGTCAACATCGGCATCGGCGGCTCCGACCTCGGCCCCGCGATGGCCTACGAGGCGCTGAAGGACTACGCGGACGCCGGGGTGTCGGCCCGGTTCGTCTCCAACATCGACCCGGCCGACATCGAGGGCAACCTGCGCGGCCTCGACCCGGAGACCACGCTGTTCGTGATCAGCTCCAAGACGTTCACGACGCTTGAGACGCTCACCAACGCGAGGGTGGCCCGCGACTGGCTGGTGGCCGCGCTCGGCGAGCAGGCCGTGGAGAAGCATTTCGTGGCGGTGTCCACGAACGCGGAGAAGGTCGCCGCGTTCGGCATCGACACGGCCAACATGTTCGGCTTCTGGGACTGGGTCGGCGGACGCTACTCCTTCGACGGCGCCATCGGCCTGTCGCTGATGATCGCGGTCGGCCCCGAGCGCTTCCGCGAGATGCTGGCCGGCTTCCACGCCGTCGACCGGCATTTCAGGACCGCGCCGTTCGAGGCCAACATGCCGGTGCTCATGGGCCTGCTCGGCATCTGGTACACCGACTTCTTCGGCGCGCAGACCCGCGCCGTGCTGCCGTACAGCCAGCGCCTGCACCGCTTCCCCGCCTACCTGCAGCAGCTCACGATGGAGTCCAACGGCAAGTCGGTGCGCGCCGACGGCACCCCCGTCCACACCGACACCGGTGAGATCTTCTGGGGCGAGCCGGGCACCAACGGGCAGCACGCCTTCTACCAGCTGCTCCACCAGGGCACCCGGCTGGTGCCCGCCGACTTCATCGGCTTCGCCGAACCGTACGCCGACCCGGCGGGCATGCACGACATCCTCACGGCCAACCTGCTCGCCCAGACCAGCGCGCTCGCCTTCGGCAAGACCGCCGAGGAGATCGCCGCCGAGGGCACCCCGGCCGACGTGGTGCCGCACAAGGTCATGCCGGGCAACCGGCCGACGTCCACGATCCTGGCACCGAAGCTGACGCCGTACACGCTGGGGCAGCTCGTCGCCCTGTACGAGCACGCGGTCTTCGTCGAGGGCGTCGTGTGGGGCATCGACTCCTTCGACCAGTGGGGTGTCGAACTCGGAAAGAAGACGGCTCTCGACCTCGCCCCGACGCTCACGTCGGAGGAACCTCCCGCCGACTTCCCGGACGCGTCGACCGCGCAGCTGGTAAAGAGGTACAGAGAACTGAGGGGAAGGCGTATCTGACATGCGGCGTGCGGGCGCGATCGTGCTGTTCGGGATCACCGGTGATCTGGCCTACAAGATGTTGCTGCCCGCGCTCTACCGGCTCAGCGCCGACGGGGCCCTCGACCTGCCCGTGATCGGCGTGGCCAAGACCGACCTCGACCTCGCGGGCCTGGTGGCGCGGGCCCGCGAGGCGTGCGGCGAGGTCGACGAGGCGGCCTTCGGCCGCTTCGCGGACCGGCTGCGGCTGGTCGCGGGAGACTACCGCGACCCGGCGACGTTCGGCGCGATCCGCGACGCCGTCGAGGGGACCGGGTTCCTGGTCCATTACCTCGCGGTGCCGCCCGTGCTGTTCGAGACCGTCGCGGAGGGCCTGGCGGGTGTCGGGCTCAACCGTGACGCCAGGCTCGTGGTGGAGAAGCCGTTCGGCCACGACCTCGACTCGGCCCGCGCGCTCAACGCCGCGCTGCTGAAGTACTTCGACGAGGACCACCTGCGCCGTGTCGACCACTTCCTCGGCAAGGAGCCCGTCGAGGACCTGCTGGTCTTCCGGCTCGGCAACATGCTGCTGGAGCCGATCTGGAACCGCAACTACGTGCGCAGCGTCCAGATCACGATGGCCGAGGACTTCGACGTGGCCGACCGAGGCGCCTTCTACGACGCCAACGGCACCGTGCGCGACGTCGTGCAGAACCATCTCATGCAGCTCCTGGCGATCCTCGCCATGGACGCGCCGCCGTCCAAGGACGCCCGCGCGTTCATCGACGAGAAGTGGCGGGTGCTGCGCGCGGTCAAGGACATCGATCCGGCCGACGTCGTACGCGGCCAGTACGACGGCTACCTGGCGACCGAGGGCGTCAAGCCGGGCTCGACCACCGAGACCTTCGTCGCGCTGCGCGCCTACGTCGACAACTGGCGCTGGGCCGGGGTGCCGTTCTGCATCCGCTCGGGCAAGGCGATGCCCACCACCGACCTGGAGATCGTGGCCGAGCTGCGCTGCCCGCCGGTGTCGCTGTTCGGCGGGAAGGTCGAGCCCAACCTGATCAGGTTCCGCCTCCAGCCGGACGCGGGGGTCACCTTCGACCTGACGGCCAAGGAGCCGGGCCGCGACGCCACCCGGCAGGTGCCGGTCAGCGTCGACTTCACCAAGGTGCTCGGGCCGATGGAGAAGGCATACCAGCGCATCCTGTCCGACGCGGTCACCGGCGACCCCCGGCGGTTCGTCCGCTTCGACCTGGCCGAGGAGTCGTGGCGCATCGTGCGGCCGATCCTCGACCTGAAGCAGCCGCCGCTGCCGTACGAGAAGGGGACCTGGGGGCCCGCGCCCGCCGCGAAGATCGCGCCGGGCGGGTGGCACGAGATCTCGACGACCTTCGACTGAGCCCGCGCGGGAGCTCACGCGACCGTCGGCGCTCAGCCGAGGCCGATGCCCAGCAGGTGGCCCAGTCCGTACGTCACCGAGGCCGCCGCCAGGCCGAGCCCGAGTTGCCGCGCACCGCCGATCCACCACGGCCGTGCGGTCATCCGGGCGACCACGGCCCCGAACCCGAACAGTGCCAGCGCGCTGAGCACCACCGAGACCACCAGCCCGGAGGCCCCGAACAGGAACGGCACCAGCGGCACCAGCGCCCCGGCGGCGAAGGCCGCGAACGACGAGGCGGCGGCGAGCCGGGGCGAGGGCAGGTCGTCGGGGTCCACGCCGAGTTCCTCGCGCACATGGACCCGCAGCGCCTGCTCGGGGTCGGCCGACAACTGGGCGGCGACCTCACGGGCCAGCTCCGGTTCGAGCCCGCGTGCGCGGTAGAGCGCGGTCAGCTCGGCCAGCTCGCCTTCGGGGTTGCGGGCCAGTTCGCGGCGCTCGACCGCGATCTCGGCCCGCATCAGCTCCGTCTGCGATTTCACCGACGTGTACTCACCCGCCGCCATCGAGCACGCGCCCGCGACCAGCCCGGCGAATCCGGCGAGCACCGCCCCGCGTCCGGCGCCCGCGGCGCCGACCACTCCGGCGATCAGCGCGACGTTGGACACCAGGCCGTCCATGGCGCCGAACACGGCCGGTCGCAACCATCCGCCGGTGACGTCGCGGTGCGCGTGGTGACTCTCCGGCGTGTATAGCGGGGCCAGCTCGACGGTCATCATTGCCTCCATTTTGCTGCGTTATGCCCGATTCAGGCATAGATCTAGAAGATCCGCAACGAAGGGGAGGCTAGCCTGACCTGCGGAAAAGCGCCCCGAGCGACGCGCGCCTCACACGGCGGCGGGTGCTCGTTCGGGCACGGGAGTACGGGCCGTGAGCAGGGTGGTGTCGGCGATGGCCGTGGTCAGCAGTTCGCGCAGCAGCGTGTCGGGGTCCGGGGTGCACGCCTGCACGATGCCGACCACCGACAACTGCACCGCGTTGGGCGCGGCGTACTTCCTGAAGCCCTTCTCGCTGATCCGGGCCGCCCTGCTGAACCGGCGTGCGTGGGCGGCCGTCTTCGGCACCTGCGCCAGGGCCGCCGCAGCAGGCGGTGAGAGCTGCCCGGACGGTCGCCCGTCGAGCCGGGCCAGCATCTCCTCGGCGGCGAGCACCGACACGGCGAGGGCGAGTTGCCGCTCGGCGGCGGCCACCGGCAGCGCCGTCGTGGCCGAGCGCAGCGCGATGGTGGCGTCCACGCGCAGGTCGTCGCTGGTGAGCCCGATGATCGAGGGCACCAGCCCGAGGAGCTTGCCCCGGTTGTCATCGGAGGTGTTGTCGTTGACGAGGCGGGCGAGGGCGGCCAGCAGCGGGTGCGTGCAGGCCGGGTGATCGCTCCAGCGCTCTCCGGCCAGGTAGGAGGCCAGCTCCATGAAGCAGGCGCCGCGTTTGGGGTTGCGGTGCTTGCCCCGAGAGAGTACCGGCAGGTGGTCGAGGTGGTTGTCCACAGATGCTCCACGTTCGCCTGTAGGTCCACAGCCTGTCCGTCCAGTCTGCGCTGACGCGGCTGGATCCGCCAGTGGTGGGAGGACTTGCGCGTGGAACGTTCATGTGCTTGACACGTCTGAGGGCGAGTGCTCCTATCAATTTTGAAGTTAGGAAGTTTTCCTAACTTAGCCCCCTTAATGGAGGAGTCATGCGAGCTCTCTCCCGGGCGCGCTGGTCCGCAGGCGCGCTCGCGGCCGTGCTGGTGCTGGGCACGGTGGTCACCGGTCCCGCCCACGCGGCCCCGACCAGGTACGAAGCCGAGAACGCCACCATCGTCCAGGGCGTGGTGGAGTCCAACCACGCCGGCCACTCCGGCGCCGGCTTCGTCAACGGCGACAACGTGGCGGGCTCCTACACGGAGTTCACCGTCACCGCCGCCGCCGCAGGCCAGGCCACCATCGGCATCCGCTACGCGAACGGCACGACGATCAACCGCCCCGCCGACGTCGCCGTCAACGGCACCGTGGTCTCGCCCGCGCGCGACTTCACCGGGACCGGCGCCTGGACCACCTGGGTGACCTCCACGGTGAGCGCACCCGTCGTCGCCGGGACCAACCGCGTCCGCCTCACCGCGACCACCGCCAACGGCAACCCCAACCTCGACTTCGCGGACGTCGAGGTGGCCGCCCCCAGCAGCGACCTGCAGGCCGAGGACGCCACCGTCGTCCAGGGCGCGGTCGAGTCCAACCACGCGGGCTTCACCGGCACCGGGTTCGTCAACCTGGACAACGTGGTGGGCTCGTACGTCGAGTTCACGATCAACGCGCCCACCGCGGGCAATTACGAGGTGCGCTTCAGGTACGCCAATGGCACCACGGTGGACCGCCCGATGGACATCTCGGTCAACGGCGGCACCCCCGCAGGCGTGAACTTCCCGAGCACCACCGTGTGGACGGGCTGGACGGAGAAGGCGGTGACCGTACCGCTCATCGCCGGGTCCAACAAGCTGCGCGCCACGTCCTCGACCGCCAGCGGCGGGCCCAACCTCGACCGCATCAGCACCGCCGTCCCGGCCGACCCCGAGCCGCCGACGGCACCGGGCAACCTGCGGGTCGTGGGCGAGGTGCGGCCGAACGCCGTGGACCTGGCCTGGGACGCCTCGACCGACAACGTCGGCGTGTCCAGCTACGTGATCTACAACGGCGGCAACGTCCTCAAGACCGTCGGCGGCAACCAGACCACCGCGACGGTCACCGGCCTGACGCCCAACACCGGGTACGTGCTGAGCGTGCTCGCCACGGACGCGGCCGGGAACTCCTCGCCGACCAGCGGGAACGTGCCGATCACCACGCCGCCGAGCGACGACGCCCAGGCGCCGACGGTGCCCGTGGGCGTGCGCTCCACCTCGGCCGGATCCACCAGCGTCACGCTGGTCTGGGACGCCTCGGCCGACAACGTCGAGGTCACCGGTTACCACGTCTACCGCGACGGCACCCGCTTCGCGACCGTCCCCGACACCACCGCGACGGCGACCGGCCTGACCCAGAACACCGAGTACTCCTTCCAGGTCGAGGCGTTCGACGCCAACGGCAACGTCTCCGCCAGGAGTGCGGCGCTGCGGGTGCGCACCTCGACGCAGGCGATCGGCGGCGACCCGATCTTCGAGCGCAACATCACCCAGCTCGACCTGCCGTGGGGCATCGCCTTCCTTCCCGACGGCAACGCGCTGGTGGCCGAACGCGACCGCTTCGAGATCGTCAAGGTGAGCCCGACCGGCCAGAAGACCGTCGTCGGCAAGATCACCGAAGCGGTCGGCACCGTCGGCGAGGGCGGCCTGCTGGGCCTCGCGCTGTCGCCGAACTTCGCCACCGACCGTTACGTCTACGCCTACCACACGGCCTCAGGCGACAACCGCGTCGTCCGTTTCACCTTCCAGAACGACGCGATCGGCCCGCGCGAGCCGATCGTCACCGGCATCTCCAAGGCCAAGTTCCACAACGGCGGCCGGATCAAGTTCGGCCCGGACGGCATGCTCTACATCACCACCGGCGACGCCCAGACCAGCAGCAGGGCACAGGATCTGGGCTCGCTGAACGGCAAGATCCTGCGCGTCACGCCCACCGGCGCAGGCGCCCCCGGCAATCCGTTCGCCACCGCCCCGCGCGTCTACAGCCTCGGCCACCGCAACCCGCAGGGCATCGCCTGGGACTCCCAGGGCAGGCTGTGGTCCGCCGAGTTCGGCGACGGCACCTGGGACGAACTCAACCTCATCGAGCGCGGCAAGAACTACGGCTGGCCCACCTGCGAGGGTCAGTGCGGCGACTCGCGCTACGTGAACCCGGTACGCCAGTGGAGCGTCTCCTCCGCCTCGCCGAGCGGCCTGGAGATCGTCAACGACTGGATCTACATGGCGGCGGTGCGCGGCGCGCGCCTGTGGGTCATGAAGATCAACGGCAGCACGACCGACACCCCGCGCGCCTTCTTCAACGGAGACTGGGGCCGCCTGCGCACCGTGGCGAAGACCCCGGACGGCGGCCTGTGGCTGACCGCCACCGACAACGACAAGAACGGGGGCACGCCGGCCACGATCGACAACGAGATCGTCAAGCTGCGCTTCGCCGGCCCGCCGATGACGCTGACCAGCACCGCCTTCGCCGACAACGGCACCATCCCGGCCAGGTTCACCTGCACGCAGGACGGGGTGTCAGGCAACGACATCTCACCGCAGCTCGCCTGGAGCAACGTCCCCCAGGGCACCCAGAGCCTCGCGATGACCTTCATCGACACCGCCAACGGCGGCAAGCACTGGGCCGTCTGGGACATCCCCGCCACCAGGACCTCGCTGCCCGAGGGCCTCGGGCTCGGCTTCAACGTGCCGAACCAGTCGCCCGCCAAGCAGAAGGCGATGGGCTCGGGGAACAAGGCGCTGCAGTACTTCGGGCCCTGCCCCGGCGGCTCGACGCACAAGTACGAGTTCACGCTGTACGCCCTGGGCACGGCGACGCTGCCGGGTGTGACCTCCTCCTCGACGGTCGCCCAGGTCGAGACCGCGATCCTGGCCAATGACCTGGCCTCGACGAAGCTGGCGGGCAACTCCAACGCCGCCACCCGCTGACCCGCACCACCTGAGGGGGAGTCCCGGCACCAAGGGGCTCCCCCTATTCATCGGATGACTCATCGGAGATAGTGCGAGAACAGATCCAACCTTTAGCTGGAGGAAGGTTCCCATGCACAGAAGGACGCTGGCCACGCTCCTGGTGGCCGGCCTGCTGGCCGTACTGGTCTTACCCGGCCAGAGCGGGGCGGCGGCCGCGATCGTCTACGAGGCGGAGAACGCCGTCATCGTCAGCGGGGCGGTCGAGAGCAACCACGCCGGCTACTCGGGCACCGGCTTCGTCAACAGCGACAACGTCGCCGGAGCCGCGGTGGAGTTCGCCGTGCGGCAGCCGGCGGCGGGCACCGCCGTCCTGGCCTTCAGGTACGCCAACGGCACCCCGGGCGCCCGTCCCGCCACGCTCACGATCAACGGCACCACCCACTCCACGATCTCCTTCGCGACCACCGGAGCCTGGACGACCTGGGCCAACACCACCGTCTCCGCGCCGCTGAACGCCGGGGCCAACCAGGTCCGCCTCACCGCCACCACCGCGGACGGCCTGCCCAACCTCGACGCCCTCACCGAGGGCGCCGACGGTGGCGGCGGCACCCCCGGCGGGCCCGTCGCCGACCCTATCCCGGAGAACCCGATCCAGTCCGCCCTCGGTCTGGTTCTCACCGAGATCGCCCAGTTCCCCCGGTCGGAGCCGGTCCCGAGCCCCACGGACTCGCGGCTGCGCCGCCACGCCCGGATCAACCACCTCAGCCAGATCGCCGACGGTCGCCGCTTCGTGCCCGACCTGAACGGCCGGCTGTACGTGCTCCCGGTGGCGGGCGGCGCGCCCGCCACCTACCTCGACGTGCGCGCCGCCGTCGGCTCGAACTTCTTCTCCGGGCGCGGTCTCGGCAGCGGCTTCGGCTTCGTCGCCTTCCACCCCGACTTCGCCGCCAACGGCCGCTTCTACACCGTGCACAGCGAGGCGTTCCAGGCGCTGAGCGGCCAGCGCGCCGACTGGACCCAGTCGAGCGCCGCCGTCCAGAGCGTCGTCACCGAGTGGACGGCGGCCGACCCGGCGGCGCCGACGTTCGCCGGCACCCGCAGGCAGGTGCTGCGGCTCGGTTTCGGCACCACGATCCACGCGATCCAGCAGATCGACTTCAACCCCAACGCCGCCCCTGGCAGCCCGGACCACGGGCTGTTGTACATCGCGGTCGGCGACGGCGGCCGGGGTACCAGCAGCACCGTGGCCCGGCAGCGCGACCAGCCGTTCGGCAAGATCCTGCGGATCGACCCGCGCGGGACCGACAGCGCCAACGGCCGCTACGGCATCCCGGCCGCGAACCCGTTCACCGGGCAGGCGGGCACGCTGGGCGAGATCTACGCGCTCGGCCTGCGCGACCCGCACCGCTTCAGCTGGGACCGGGGCGGCACCGGCCGCATGTTCCTCGGCCACATCGGCGAGCACGACATCGAGGCCGTCTACGACATACGGGCGGGGGATGATTTCGGGTGGAGCGAGCGCGAGGGCGCCTTCGTCTTCAACCGCTCAGAACCCTGCTACCTGTACGGTCTGCCCGCCGACGACGCCCGCCACGGCTACACCTACCCGGTCGCCGCCTACGACCACAACGGCCCGCCCGGCTGCACCGGCGACCTCGGCCGGGCCATCGCGGGCGGGTTCGTCTACCGGGGCGGCGCCCTGCCCGCGCTGCGCGGAAAGTATGTTTTCGGCGACCTGGTCCAGGGCTGGATCTTCGCCACCGAGGAACCGGAGATGACGCGCGGCGGCACGGACCTGGCGCCGCTGTACCAGCTCAAGGTCCACACCTCGGCCGGTTCCCTGACGACCATGCGGGACCTGGCCGGCAGCACCCGGGTGGACCTGCGCTTCGGCACCGATCGCGCGGGCGAGCTCTACATCCTGTCCAAGGCCAACGGCAAGATCTGGAAGGTCACCGGCACCCGCTGACCCGGCGGCCCGGGCGTGGGGGAGTGCCCCGTACCCGGGCCGATCCCGGATGAAATTTTCTTACAGTTCACCCTCAAGTCTTGAAAGTTATATCCGCGAGCGATTGAGTTCGGGACGTGATCCCCCTCAAGATTGCGACCGCCGCGGCACTGGTGTTAACCGCGGTGGCCGACCCCCGGCCTCCGGTCGAGGACGCACCCCCCGCCTCCTCCTACCCCCCGCCCTCCACCCTCCTCGCCGCCCCCGCCCCCAAGCACCTGGAGACGGACCGGCAGAGCCGGCCGGTCGCCCCCGGCATCACGCTCACCTCCTTCGACCGCTACGACGCCGCCGGCTGGCTGCGCGCCGACGCGCTGTCCGCCGACCTCGGCGGCGGCGCGGAGGCGGGCTACCTGAACTCCGGCGAGGTCAGCAAGACCGAGCCGCTGTCCGGCCCGGCCGGGCGCGCCCGCGCGGTCGCCGCGGTCAACGGCGACTTCTTCGACATCAACCGCTCCGGGGCCGCCCTCGGCATCGGCGTGCGCGACGGCGCCCTCGTCCAGTCCCCGACCAGCGGCTGGAACCAGGCGGTCGCGATCACCGGCGACGGCGTCGGCCGCGTGCTCAAGATGCATTTCGAGGGCACCGCCACTCCGCAGGGCGCCGCTTCGATCGCGCTCACCCAGTTCAACCAGCTCGTCCAGGCCGACGGCGTCGGCCTGTTCACCCCGTTGTGGGGCTCCTACCCGCGCGCCCGCGCCGTCGAGGGCGCCGCCAAGGTGACCGAGGTCGTCCTGACCGGCGGCGCCGTCACCGAGGTCCGCGACACGGCGGGCAGCGGCCCCATCCCCGCCGGCACCACGATCCTGCTCGGCCGCGACGCCGGAGCCGCCGCGCTGGCCGCGCTCAAGCCGGGCGACCGCGTCGAGGTCGCCTACCGGCCCAAGCCGTCGGACGGCGGCGAGGTGAAGACCGCCATCGGCGGCAACCACGTGCTCGTCAAGGACGGCGCCGCGCAGCCGTCCTCGGACCCGGCCGCCCACCCGCGCACCGCCGTCGGCTTCTCCGCCGACGGCCGCAAGATGTACCTCCTCACCGTGGACGGCCGCCAGGCCGACAGCCGGGGCGTCACCCTCAGCGAACTGGCCGCCCTGATGGTCGAACTCGGCGCGCACAACGCGCTCAACCTCGACGGCGGCGGCTCCTCCACCCTGCTCGCCCGCGAGCCCGGCTCGGCCGAGCCGCAGGTGGAGAACAGCCCGTCCGACGGCGGCGAACGCCCGGTCCCCAACGGCCTGGCGCTGTACGCCCCCGAGGGCAGCGGCAGGCTCAAGGGCTTCTGGCTGGAGACCGCGACCGACCCCAGGCGGGCGCCCGGCGCCGCCCCCGTCGCCGGTGGCCGCCCCGACCGCGTCTTCCCCGGGCTCTCGCGGCGGCTCAGCGCCGCCGGACACGACGAGACGTACGGCCCGGCCGAGGGCACCCCGTCGTGGCGGGCCAACCCGGCCGTGCACGGCACCGTGGACCGCAAGGGCGTCTTCCACGCCCTCGTGCCCGGCCAGACCACCGTCACCGCCTCGCGCGGCGGCGCCAAGGGCACGCTCGGGCTGACCGTGCTGCAGCCGCTCACCCGGCTCGGAGCCACCACCGACCGCGTCGGCCTGGCCACGGCCGAGGCCACCGGCGCGTTCGGCGTCGTCGGCTACGACCGCAACGGCAACTCGGCCCCGATCGAGCCCGCCGACCTGGAACTCGACTACGACCGGGCGATGTTCGAGGTCACGCCCACCGCGCAGGGCGCGTTCACGGTCAAGGCCAAGCAGGACAAGGGCTCCGGCCTGATCACCGTGAGGACCGGCAGAACCGAGGTCGCCGTGCCGGTGACCGTGGGTATGGACGAGCAGGCCGTCGCCGACTTCGAGAACGCCGCCTCCTGGACCTTCGCCGCCGCCCGCGCCACCGGCTCCCTGTCGGCCGCGCCCGGCCAGAGCGGTGGCGGGCTGAAGCTGTCCTACGACTTCACCCAGTCGACCGCCACCCGTGCCGCCTACGCCAGCCCGCCCGGCCAGCTCGTCGTGCCGGGGCAGCCGCAGGCGTTCGGCCTGTGGATCCACTCGACGGGCAAGGGCGAGTGGCCGTCGCTGGAGTTCTACGACGGCCTGGGGCAGTCGCAGATCCTGCGCGGGCCGTACCTCACCTGGACCGGATGGAAGTACGTCGAGTTCACCGTCCCCGCCGGGGTGAGCTACCCGCTGCGGCTGCGGCGCTTCTACGTGGCCGAGACCAGGTCGGACGCCAAGTACACGGGCGAGATCGCCATCGACGGGCTCGTGGCGAAGGTGCCGCCCGCCGTCCAGTCGCCGCCGGCGGCCAAGACCGCGGACCCGGTCGTCCAGCCGTCCGTGGACGGCATGCCGTGGCGGTTCGCGGTGATGTCGGACGCGCAGTTCGTGGCCCGCGACCCGGACAGCGACATCGTCCGCAACACGCGCCGGACGCTGCGCGAGATCAAGGCGGCCGGGCCGGACTTCCTGCTGATCAACGGGGATCTCGTGGACGAGGCGTCGCCGGAGGACTTCGCGCTGGCGAAACGGATCCTGGATGAAGAGCTCGGCGGAACGGTGAAATATCACTACATCCCGGGTAATCATGAGGTGATGGGCGGCAAGATCGACAACTTCCGGGCCGTCTTCGGGGACACCTACGGCAGTTTCGACCACAAGGGCACCCGGTTCGTCACCCTCGACACCTCCCGCCTCAACCTGCGCGGCGGCGGCTTCGACCAGGTCGCCATGCTGCGCGCCCAGCTCGACGCGGCCGCCCGGGACGAGGCCGTCGGCTCGGTCGCGGTCCTGTTCCACGTGCCGCCGCGCGACCCCACGCCGGGCAAGGGCAGCCAGCTCGGCGACCGCAAGGAGGCCGCGCTGGTCGAGCGGTGGCTGGCCGACTTCCAGCGCACCACGGGCAAGGGCGCCGCCTACATCGGCGCGCACGTCGGCACCTTCCACGCCTCGCGGGTGGACGCGGTGCCATACTTCATCAACGGGAACGCGGGCAAGAACCCGGCGACCGCCCCGGACGACGGCGGCTTCACCGGCTGGTCGCTGTGGGGCGTCGACCCCGTCAGCGAGCGGGAGGCCGCGCACGTGCGGCGCAACTGGTTCGTCGACGCGCCCGCCTGGCTCGCCACGCAGACCCGGCCGCACGTGGACGCCCTGACCCTGACCGCGCCCGCCACCGTCGCCGTCGGCACGCCGGGCAAGGTGAGCGCCACCCTCACCCAGGGAACCCGCCAGGTGCCCGTCGCCCACCCGGTCTCGGCACGATGGAGTGGCTCGCCCGGCCTGCACCTCGGCGCCCGCTCCGGGGCCAAGCCATGGCACACCGCCGTCCTCGACCCGGCGACCGGCGAGCTGACCGCCCTGCGCAAGGGCCAGATCGTGGTCGCCGTCGAGGTCGCCGGAGTCCGGAAGGAGGCCACGGTCACCCTCGCCGCCCGCGCGGCCGCCTGACCCCGCCTTCGGCCCGCGCGCCTTCCCCCGCGCGGGCCGATGGTCCGTCGGCGGAGCCCTTCGCGGGGATGACGGACGCCGTTTCCATGAGGCGGCGGCCCTCTCGACGGGATGACGGGATGACGTATGCCGCCTCCCGTGGGGGCTGCGGTGCGGTGCCCGCGCGGGGTCAGGGGCCGGTGTAGCGCTCGGTGAGTTCCCGGCCGATCCTGGCGAGTTCGGCGCGGACGGTCTCCGGCGCGACCACCTCCACCATGGCGCCCCACCCGGCCAGTTGCTCGGCTATCGAACGCGGCATGTGGGCGGACACCCGGACGCGGACCCGGCCGTCGTCCTCGGGGCCGACGGGTTCGCAGTGCCGTCCGAAATGAGTGCGCAGCACCGGCAGGTACCTGCCCTCGATCAGCACCTCCGCCGTGACGAGCGAGCGCAGCCGCTCCATGTCCGCCACGACCCGCGCCCACTCCGAGGGCAGGTCGAAGTCGTCGGGGCGTTCGGCGGGCAGCCCGGTGACCTCGGCCTCGGTGATCCGGTCGACCCGGAAGGTGCGCCTGCCGTCGGGCGTGCCCGCGATCAGGTACCAGAGGCCGTCCTTGTCCGCCAGGCCCAGCGGATCGACCAGTCGTTCCTTGCCTCCGTAGGCCAGCCGTACCTTGGACCGGCGCACCACGGCGGTCTGCAGCGGTTCGACCAGCGCGGGCCGCTCGCGCCCCTGCTCACCCCAGCCCGAGGGGTCGGACACGACCGCCCGCGCGGCGGCGTCGGCGTCGGCCCGGAAGGTGGCGGGCAGCGCCCGCACCAGCTTGCGCAGCGCGGAGGTCAGCTCGGGCGTGGCGGCGCTGGCCGGGCCGAGCAGCAGGAACAGGGCCCGGGACTCGGCCGCGTTGAGCCCGCTCAGGTCGGTACGGGCCCCGCCCACGAGTGACCAGCCGCCGCCGCGTCCCGGCTGCGGATAGACCGGGATCCCGGCGGTCGACAGGGCCTCCAGGTCGCGGCGGGCGGTGGCCACGGAGATCTCCAGCTCTTCGGCCAGCTCGGACGCGGTCACCCGCCCACGGGCCTGGAGCAGCAGGAGGGTGGCGACGAGACGATCAGCGCGCATGTCCCCATCTTTTCTGAAAAAGTGCTCATTCGGTGAGCACTTTACCGTGGATTATCGAACCAACGCCTGCGAGAAAGGGAAACGCACATGTTGCGAGGACTCACCACCACCAGCTTCTACGCCTCCGACTTCGACGCCGCGAGGGCCTGGTACACCGAGCTGTTCGGGATCCCGCCGTACATGGACACCCCGGGGTACATGGAGTGGCGGATCGGCGACTACCGGCACGAGTTCGGCATCATCAACAGCGCATACGCCGGTAGCGAGATGGCCAAGGTGCCCTCGCCCGACACGATCGGCGGGCCTGCGGGGGCCGTGGTCTTCTGGCACGTCGACGACGTACAGGCTGTGCTGGACAAGCTCCTGACGATGGGGGCGAAGGAACTGGACGCGCCGCGCGACCGGGGTACCGGCTTCATCACCGCCACCGTCACCGACCCCTGGGGCAACGTGCTGGGCTTCATGTACAACCCGCACTACCTGGAGGTCCTCGCCTCGCTGAAGGACCAGCCGTGATCGTTCTCGCCGACGCCGCCGCCTGGCGGAACTGGCTGGCCGACCACCACGCCTCCACGGAGGAGGCGTGGGTGGTCCTGGCCAAGAAGGGCACGACGGAGCCGACCAGCCTCACCTACGAGCAGGCCGTCGAAGAGGCGCTGTGCTTCGGGTGGATCGACGGCCTCACCCGCCGCCGCGACGGCGCGACCTACCTCCAGCGCTACACCCCGCGCCGCCCTCGTAGCACCTGGTCGGCGAGCAACGTCGCCCGTGTCGAACGCCTCCGGGCGGGCGGCCGCATGCGGGCCGCCGGGCTGGCCGAGGTCGAACGCGCCCAGGCCGACGGCCGCTGGACGACCTCGTAGCGGCCCTCTGCCATGATCGTGCCAGCCGATCGAGGGTGTGATGTGGGTGTATTTCGTCTATCGCTGCTGGTACGAAGGGCCGCTCGGCAAGCTGGCCAGCGGCCGGGCACGTGCGACGTGCGCGCCTTCGTGATCCACCCGGACCGTCGGGGCAGGCACCACGGCGTGCGGACGGCGCTGCGGCTCTGGCACGAACTACGCGCCGAGGGCATCGACACGGTGGTCTTCACGATGCCGCGCGGGAGAGGGGGCCGGGCGTTGGTGCGCGGCCTCGGGCTGACCGGCGACGAGCGGCCGGGCAGCCGGATCGAGGTGCCGCTCACGCGGCTGCGGGGCGACCGGAGCTACCCGTGGATGAAGCGGAACATGACGGAACTCAAAGGGGACGGGTAATATCCCCTTTATGCGGATGGGTGAAGGGGTCGAATGGGGCCTGCACTGCTGCCTGGCACTGGCGTGGCTGGAGGATGAGGCTCCGGTGCCGACCGGGCGGCTGGCGGGGCTGTTCGAGCTGCCGCCGGTCTACCTGAAGAAGCAGCTCCAGGCGCTGGTCAGGGCGGGCATCCTTCAGTCCGTGCCAGGGGTCCGTGGCGGGTTCCGGCTGGCCAGGGCGCCTGCCGAGATCACCCTCATGGACGTCGTCGCGGCGGTCGAGGGGCCGAGCGAGGCGTTCCGGTGCGCGGAGATCCGGCAGAAGGGGGCGGGCGCCGAGGCTTCGGCGCGGGAGTTCGCCCGTCCGTGCGGTGTGGCGACCGCCATGCGCAGGGCCGAGCTCGCCTGGCGCCGTGAGCTGGCCGGCCAGACCCTCGCCGACCTGCTCGCGGAGGCTCCGCCCGGCGCCCCCGGCCGCATCCGCCGCCACTACGAACGCCACGGCGCCTGAGGCGCCACCGCGACGAGCGGGCGCGCTGTCTCCGCTCGACCTGAGTATGCCGAGTGTCGCCGAAGTGCGAGGAGAAACGGGATGTCAAATGTCCCGATTGTTGTCAGGGGCGGATCACTGCCGACGGCGGTCCTGGCCCTCGGGACCTTCGCCGTCGGAACCGACGCGTTCGTCGTCGCCGGGTTCCTGCCCGCGATGGCGGAGTCCCTGGGTGTCGGCGAGAGCGTCGCCGGGTGGTCGGTCACCGTGTTCGCGGTGGCCTACGCCGTGCTGGCGCCCGTCCTCGCCACCATGACGGCGCGGCTGCCCCGGCGCACCCTGCTGGTCGCGGCGCTGGCGGTGCTCACACTCGCCAACCTCGGCTCGGCGCTGGCCCCGACCTTCCCCCTCCTGCTGGCCACCCGGGTGGTGGCCGCCGCAGGGGCGGCGGCGTTCACGCCCAACGCGGGCGCGGTCGCCGCCGCCCTCGCGACCCCCGAAGCGCGGGGCCGCGCGCTGGCCACCGTGATCGGCGGGCTGTCCGTCGCCACGGCCGTCGGGGTGCCGCTCGGCGGGCTGATCGGTGAGTGGCTCGGCTGGCGGGCCGCGCTCGTGCTGGTCGCGCTCGCCTGCCTGGCGGTCGGCGCGGGCGTGCTCGCGAGTCTGCCGGACCTGCCCGGCGGGCCGAGGGTGCCGCTGCGGCAACGGCTCGGCGTGTTGCGCCGACCCGCCGTCCGGGCGGTGCTGCCGCTGTCGGTGCTGGGCATGGCGGCCGGATACACCGTGTACGCGTACAGCGTCCCCGCGCTGCAGGCCGTCGGCGTGGCCGATCCGGCCCCGATGCTCTTCGGGTACGGCCTCGGCGCCGTCGCCGGGAGCCTGACCGCCGGGTACGCCACGGACCGGTGGGGCGCCACCCGCGTCCTCCTGACCGGATATGTCGTGATGGCGGCCAGTCTGGGGCTGCTGGGGGTGATGGCCGCCACCGGGTCGGCCTCGCCGGTGGCCGTCGCCGTCCTGGTGGCGGGCTGGGGGGCGAGCAGCTGGTGCCAGACCCCGCCGCAGCAGCACCGCCTCATCGCGGCCGCCCCGGAGGAGGCGTCGCTGGTGGTCTCCCTGAACTCGTCGGCGATCTACGCGGGGATCGGCGCCGGGACGCTGGCCGGCGGCCTGACCCTCATCTGCGGGCCCGCGCCGACGTACGGCACCGGCGCCGCACTCGCCGTCGCGGCCCTGGCCCTCGCCCTGCTCACCCGCAGGAGGGAATAACCGATTGTCCCGCGACGCTGTGATGCGGCACTATGACGCTCATGTTCCTGCACGCTCAGCCGATCACGCCCGCCGCCGCGGGCGTCTTCGAGCGTGCCTGCGACGGCCTGGAGCGCTGACCCCTTCCCGTATGTCCTGATGTGACCCGGCGGGGAGGGGTGGAAGACCCCTCGGCGGGTCACTCACTCACCAGGACGTCCCAAGGGAAGGAATCATGGCCAAGCAGGCGTACGTCCGCAACAAGCCCCACCTCAACATCGGCACGATGGGGCACGTCGACCACGGGAAGACCACGCTGACCGCGGCGATCACCAAGGTGCTCGCCGAGCGCGGCGGGGCGACGTACACGCCGTTCGAGCGGATCGACCGCACCCCCGAGGAGGCGCGGCGCGGCATCACGATCAACATCTCGCACGTCGAGTACGAAACCGCCACCCGCCACTACGCGCACGTGGACATGCCCGGCCACGCCGATTACGTCAAGAACATGATCACCGGTGCGGCGCAGCTCGACGGCGCCATCCTCGTGGTCTCCGCGCAGGACGGCATCATGCCGCAGACCCGCGAGCACGTCCTGCTCGCCCGGCGGGTCGGGGTCGAGCACCTGGTCGTCGCGCTCAACAAGGCCGACGGCGCCGACCCCGAGCTCGCCGACCTGGTCGAGCTGGAGCTGTCGGAGCTGCTGGCCGAGCACGGCTACCCCGACGTGCCGATGGTCAGGGTCTCCGGGCTGAGGGCGCTCGAAGGCGACCCGCAGTGGACCGCCTCCGTGGTGGCGCTGCTGCAGGCGGTCGACGACCACGTCCCGGTCCCGGTCCGTTACGTGGACGCGCCGTTCCTGCTCCCGGTGGAGAACGTGATCACGGTCACCGGCCGGGGCACGGTCGTCACCGGGGCGATCGAGCGGGGCGTCGTGCGCGTCGGCGACACCGTGGACGTCGTCGGCTTCGGCGACACCTACAGCGCGGTCGTCACCGGCGTGGAGACGTTCGGCAAGACGATGGAGCGGGGCGAGGCCGGAGACAACGCGGCCGTCCTGCTGCGCGGCGTGCGCCGCGAGCAGGTGCGTCGCGGCATGGTGCTGGCCGCCCCCGGCAGCCAGCGGGCCAGCGGCTCGTTCACCGCCCGCGTCTACCTGCTCACCCCCGAGGAAGGCGGACGGCGCAAGCCGATCGCCGACGGCTACCGGCCGCAGTTCTACCTGCGCACGACCGACGTCCCGGGCCGCATCGACCTGGCCGGGCCCGCCCGTCCGGGCGACACGGTCGAGGTCGCCGTGCAGCTCGGCCGGGAGGTGGCGGTGGAGGCCGGTCTCGGCTTCGCCATCCGCGAAGGCGGCCTCACCGTCGGCGCGGGCACGGTCACCGAGGTCCCCGAGGTCACTGACTGACGGCCGCCGCCGAGGCGTCACACCGATCGCCCGCCTGGGCGATTGGTGTGACGCACAACACGACCGGGCGGGCTTCGGGCGCCAGCACGAAGCCCGCCCGGCCGATGTTCGCCTAGCGTTCGCGCATGCCTCGTCTCACCCTGGACGACCTCTACCGCCTGCGACTACCCTCCGACCCACGGCTCCGCCCGGACGGCACCTCCGTCGCCTACACGCTGACCAGGGCCGACAGAGAGACCGACGAGAACCTCGACGAGATCTGGCTCGCCGCCCCGGGCCAGGAACCGCGCCGTCTGGCGACCGGCTCCCTCCCTCGCTGGTCGCCGGACGGCCGGACCCTCGCCTACGTCCGCGCCGTGGACGGCAGGCCGCAGATCCACCTGCTCCCTATGGACGGCGGCGAGCCCCGCACGCTGACCGCCGCCCCGCTCGGCGCCGGAGCCCCCGTCTGGTCCCCGGACGGCACCCGCATCGCCTTCGCGGGCCCGTACCTGCCCCATCCGCTCGACCCGGCCGCCCCGATCGTCGCCGACCGGCTCGACTACAAGGCCGACGGCCCGGGGCCGCTGCGCGGCATCACCACCCAGGTGTTCGTGGTGGACGCCGCTTCGGGCGAGACGACGGCGCTGACCGGCGGCGACCTCCACGCCTCCGCCCCCGCCTGGTCCCCGGACGGCGGGCGCCTGGCCTTCACCGCGTCCATGGAGGCCGACCGCGACCTCGCCCCGTCCGGCTCCGTCTACGAGGTGGACGCGGACGGTGGCGAGCCCAAGCGGCTGACCGGCGGCGACGTGCTGTTCCTCGCGGTGTGGCAGGTGGGCGGGCGGCTGGTCGCCGCCGGGATGTCCACCGGCGCCACCGGGCACACCCGCCTGTACGCCGTCGGCCCGGACGGGCACGAGGAACTGCGCACCGGCCTGGACCGCAACGTGATGACCGGAGGCCCGGGCTACCCGGGCGCGCCGCCCCGGGCGTACGGGGACGGGCTGCTGTTCTGCGCCCGCGACCGGGGCCGCACCCACCTCTACCGGTTCGGCCCGGACGGCACCGCCAAACTGGTCGGCGGCGGCACCGAGGAGGTCTCGGTCTCCGGCGTGTCCACCGCGCCCGGCCACTACGCCTACGTGGCGGCGACGCCGTACAGCCCGGGGGAGGTCTTCCTGGACGGCGCCCGGCTGACCGCGCACATGCCCGCCGGGCTGGACCTGCCCGCTCCGCAGACCCGCGTCTTCACCGCCCCAGACGGCACCGAGGTCGAGGGTTTCCTCCTGCGGGGCGGCAGCGGCCCGGGGCCGCTGCTGCTCGACATCCACGGCGGCCCGCACAACGCCTGGGCCCCCGTCTTCGACGGCGTCCACCTCTACCACCACGTGCTGGCCGCGCGAGGCTGGACGGTCCTCACCCTCAACCCGCGCGCCAGCGACGGCTACGGCGAGGACTTCTACACCGCGACGCGCGGCGCCTGGGGCTTGGCCGACGAGCAGGACTTCCTGACCGCCGTCGACGAACTCGTCGCCGACGGCACCGCGGACCCCGACCGGCTGGCCGTGACCGGCTACAGCTACGGCGGCTACATGACCTGCTGGCTGACCTCGCGCACCGGCAGGTTCAGGGCGGCGATCCCCGGCGGCTGCGTGAGCGACCTGACCAGCCTGTCCGGCACCTCGGACGCCGGGCTGCTGCTCAAGACCTACGAGTACCCGGGCGACACGGCCGCGCAGTCGCCGTACACCCGGGTCGGCGAGGTCACCACCCCCACCCTCCTCCTGCACGGCGACGCGGACGAACGCTGCCCGGTCGGCCAGGCCGAGCAGTGGTTCGCGGCGCTGCGCGAACGGGAGGTGCCCGTCAGGCTGGTGCGCTACCCGGGCGGCTCCCACCTGTTCATCGTCTCCGGGCGGCCCTCACACCGGTACGACTACAACGAGAGGATCATCGCGTGGCTGGAGCAATGGGTCAGCGGCTCGCCGAGCTGATCGAGCGGTACGAGGTGCCGGGGGCCGCGCTGGCCTACCTGCACGACGGCCGGGTCCACGAGTACGCCGCTGGGGTCCTGCACACGGGCACCGGCGTGGCGGCCACCACGGACTCGCTCTTCCAGATCGGCTCGGTCACGAAGGTGTGGACGGCCACGATGCTGGTCCAGCTCGCTGAGCGCGGCCTGCTGACCCTGGACACGCCCGTCGCGGAACTGCTGCCCGAGTTCCGGGTGGCGGACACGGAGGTCACGAAGACGGTGACGGTCCGCCACCTGCTGTCGCACACCAGCGGCATCGACGGCGACCTGTTCCTCGACACCGGCAGGGGCGACGACTGCGTCGAGAAGTACGTCGAGGCGTGCGCGGGCCTGGCGCAGAACCACCCGCTGGGCGCCACCCAGTCGTACTGCAACTCGGGCTTCACCGTCGCCGGGCGCATCGTGGAGCGGCTGACCGGCAAGGTCTGGGACGCCGCGCTGCGCGAACTGGTCGTCGAGCCGCTGGGCCTGACGCACACGGTGACGCTGCCCGAGGAGGCATTGCGCTTCCGCGCCGCCATGGGACACCTCGACGGCGGCGCCCCCGCGCCGGTGTGGGGGCTGATGCGCTCGGCCGGTCCTGCCGGGCTCATCTGCGCCCGCCCCGCCGACGTGGTGGCCTTCGCCCGCGCCCACCTGGAGGGCGGCCTGCTGAAGGATCCGCGGGTCATGTGGGAGGAGCAGGTCGCGATCCCGAACCCGTACACGCTCGGCTCCCACTGGGGAGTCGGCTGGATCCTCGGCACGTGGAGCGGCCGCAAGGTCATCTCGCACGGCGGCAACACGATCGGCCAGCACGCCATGCTGTGGGCCGTGCCCGACACCGGGACGGTCGTGTGCGTCACCGCGAACGGCGGCCACAGCGGCGCCTTCACACATGCCGTCGCCACCGAGTTGTTCGGCGAGCTCGACGGCCTGGAGGTGCCGCCGTCGCTGGGCCCGCCGCCGACCCCGGTGGAGGTGGACGCCACGCCGTACCTGGGCGTCTACCAGCGGGCGGGCGCCAGGCAGACCGTCGGACGGGCACCGGACGGCACGCTGACCCTGCGGATCGAGGCGCTCGGCGCCCTCGCCGAGCTCCAGGAGCCGCAGGAGTTCGCGCTGGTCGCCGTGGACGAGACCACCTTCGTCGGCCGCCGTCACGGTGACCCGGCATGGACCTCCGTCGTCTTCTTCACCCTGGCCGACGGCACCCCCTACATGCACGCGGGCGCTCGCGCCACGCCGAAGGTGAGCTGAACATGGACCTGCGGGAACGCCTCGACGCGGCCGCCTCCGCGCACGGGATCCCGGGCGCGGCGATCGCCGTGTGGGCGGGCGGCGAACTCCACGAGGCCGCCACCGGCGTCGTCAACGTGAACACCGGCGTCGAGACCACCCCCGACAGCCTCTTCCAGGTCGGCTCCACGACCAAGGTGTGGACGGCCGCACTGGTCATGCAACTCGTCGGAGAGGGCAGGATCGGGCTCGACGACCCGGTCCGCGCCCACCTGCCCGACTTCGGGCTGGGCTACGACGCGGCCGTCACCGTGCGGCAGCTTCTGGCGCACACCGGCGGCTTCGACGGCGACCTGTTCGAGGACACCGGACGGGGCGACGACTGCCTCGACCGGTACCTCTCCTTCCTGGGCGGCGCGGGCCGGGTGCACGAGCCGGGCGCGCTGTTCTCCTACTGCAACTCCGGCTACGTCGTGCTCGGCGCCCTGGTGGCCCGGCTGCGCGGCACCACCTGGGAGCAGGCCGTCCGCGAACACCTGATGGACCCGCTGGGCGTCACCCACGCCGCGCTGCTGGCCGAGGAGGCGGTGCTGTTCCGCACCTCCGCCGGGCACCTCGGCCCCGACCTGGCCGTCTACCCGAAGTGGCAGATGCCGCGCTCCAACGCCCCCGCCGGGTCCACGCTGTGCCTGGCGCCGCGCGAACTGGTGCGCTTCGGCCGCATGCTCCTCGACGGCGGCCGCGCCCAGGACGGCACCCGCGTGCTGCCCGAGTCCGCCGTGGCCGCCATGCGCACCGAGCAGACCGCGGTGCCGACCGCCCCCGGGCTGCTGGCCAACGCGTGGGGGCTCGGCCTGGAGCTGTTCGACTGGGGCGCCTACGGCCACGACGGCGGCACCCCGGGCCAGAGCACCATGTGGCGCATCGTGCCCGGCCACGACGTGGTCGTCGCGATCAGCGGCAACGGCGGCGCCTTCCTCGGGCTCGTCGAGGACCTGGTGCTGCCGCTCCTGCGCGAGACGACCGGCCTGCCCGTCCCCGGCCTGCCCGAGCCGCCCGCCCCGCGCACCCGCGTGGACGCCGGTCCGTACGCCGGGACCTACCGGGTGCCCGCGATGTCGATCGAGGTCGCCGCCTCCGCCGACGGCGGCCTCTCGGTGACGACCCGGCCGGAGGACTTCCTGCGGGAGGCGGGCGCCACCGAGACCACCGTCCTCTACACCCACCTGGAGCGCGACCACTTCGTCACCGTCGAGAAGGAGGGCGGCGCCCACTCCACGCTCACCTTCGTCATGCAGGACGGCGTGGCCGCCTACCTGCACAACAGCCGGGCGGTGCCCCGTGTTTGACATCCCCGTGCTTGACATCTTCGACAGCGCGGGCGCGCGCGGCTTCGTGCACGCCCGCGAAGTGGACGGCGAGGGCGAAGTGAGCTTCGACGGCGACGAGCCCGTCGTCCTCGCCTCGGTGTTCAAGATCCCGATCATGCTGGAGTACGCGCTGCAGGCGGCGGCGGGCGAGATCGACAGGACCGAGCGCCTGAGCGTCACCTCGGCCGACAAGGACGGCGGCATCGGCACCTCGGGCTGCGCGGACGACGTCTCGCTCACCCTGCGCGACCTGGCCCACTTCATGATGACGATGAGCGACAACGCCGCCACGGACGTGCTGCTGCGCAAGGTCGGCCTCGACCGGGTGCACGCCACCCTGGCCCGCCTCGGGCTCGGCCGTACGCGCCTGGTCGGCGGCTGCGCCGAACTGTTCGACCAGGTCAGGCAGGAGCTGGGCGACATCGACCTGGAAGCCCTCACCGGCGCGCAGATCAGCGGGCTGGCCGTGCGCGACCCGGAGCGCACCACCTCCGGCACCCCGCGCGAGATCACCACGTTGCTGACCCGGATCTGGCGCGACGAGGCGGGCCCCGCCGAGGCGTGCGCGGAGGTCCGCGCGGTCATGGGCAGGCAGGTGTGGCCGCACCGGCTGGCCTCGGGCTTCGGCGACGAGGTGAAGGTCTCCGGCAAGACCGGCACCCTGTGGGGGGTGCGCAACGAGGCCGGAGTCGTCGAGTACCCCGACGGGGCACGCTACGCCGTCGGCGTCTTCCTGCGCACCGCCCATCTGGGGCTGCGCCACCCGGCAGCCGACGCGGCCATCGGAAGGGCGGCCAGGGCGGCGGTCGACAGGCTGCGCGCCTGATGTCGATGGACGTCGCATATGGTGAGCGGATGAACGACCGTCCGCTCGCCAGCGTGGGGCGGATCCTGCAGGACCTCGGCACCACCGTCATGGACGTGGCCGCCTCGCCCGGCGACCTCGGCACCGAGGTGAGCGGCGTGCACATATACGACCCCCTCGACGAGCTCCTGGTCCCGCCGGGCGCGATCGTGCTGGCCGTCGGCGTCCACACCGCCGCCGAGATCGGGCGGCTGCTGCGCTCGGCGCGGGAGGCGGCGGCGATCGTGGTCAAGGTGCCGGTGGAGATCGACGAGCACGTACGGGCCACCGTCCTCGAAACCGGCGTCGCCGTGCTCGGCCTGACCAGGGCCGCCTCGTGGGCGCAGGTGGCGGCGCTGCTGCGCTCGCTGCTGGCCGAAGGCGGTATCGAGGAGCCCGGCGAGGGCCCGCAGGGCGACCTGTTCGCGCTGGCCAACGCCGTGTGCGCGCTGCTGGACGCGCCGGTCACGATCGAGGACCGCTCCACCCGGGTACTGGCCTTCTCCGGCAGGCAGGAGGAGGCCGACGCCGGGCGTGTGGAGACCGTCCTCGGCCGCCGGGTTCCGGAGCGCTTTCAGCGCATGCTCGACGACCTCGGCTTCTTCAAACGGCTCTACCAGAGCCGCGACCCCGTCTACCTGGAGTTGGGCGACGGCAACATCAACCGGGTAGCCGTCGCCGTGCGCTCCGGCGACGAGATCCTCGGCTCGATCTGGGTGGCGGTGCGCGAACCGCTCAGCGAGCAGCGTCAGCGCGCCCTCGCGGACGCCGCCAAGATCGTCGCCTTGCAGTTGCTGCGCGAACGCGCCGGGGCCGACACCCAGCGGCGGCTGCGGGCCGACCTGCTGTCCACCGTCCTCGCGGGCGGCAGCGACGCCGCGGAGGCGGCGGGCCGGCTCGGCGTCGCCACCACCCGGCTGTGCGTGCTGGCCGCCCAGCTCACCGGGCAGCCCGACGACGACCCCGCCAGGGGCGAGAGCGACAGGCAGCGTTTCTGCGACGCCTTCGCGCTGCACGTCGGCGCCATCCACCCGAAGGCCGCCGCCGCGCTCGTCGGCTCGGTCGCCTACGCGGTGCTGCCGCTGACGGCGGGCGGCGACGAGGAGGAGCGCGCGGTCCGGGTGGCGCAGAGCTTCCTGGCCAGGATCGGGCCCAGGCACCCGGCCAACGTCGGCGTCGGGCGCCTCGCGGCCCACCTCGGCGAGGTGGCGCGCTCGCGCGCCGACGCCGACCGGGCGCTGCGCGTCCTGCGCTCGCGTTCGGCCTCCGGGCAGGCCGCGGGCTACCCGGACGTCCACTTCGAGTCGCTGCTCATGCAGGTCGCCGACGTGGTCACCGCGGAGGAGCAGGCACCGACCGGGCCGTACCACAAGCTGCTCGCCTACGACGCCGAACACGGCAGCGACCTGGTCGCCACCCTGGGTGCCTACCTGGACGCCTTCGGCGACGTGAACCTCGCCTGCGCGCGGGTGCACGTGCACGCCAACACCTTCCGCTACCGGCTCAAGCGGCTGCTGGAGATCAGCGGGCTGGACCTGTCCGACCCGGACGCCCGGCTCACCGTGATGCTGCAGATGCGCATCTTCGGCCCCTAGGACGAGCCTGTCCGCACATTTCGTGTAATGACACGAAGAACCGGCGGCGCCTTGCCGGGAGTGTTCGTCCATGAAGAAAGCAGCGGTGCTCGCCGCGCTCGCCCTGGCCGCCGCCGCTTGCGGCGGCTCGGACACGCGGACCCCCTCGGGCAGTCCTGTCACCGGCGGCACGTTCACCCACGCCCTCGGCGCCGACCCGGGCGTCCTCGACCCCGCGACCGGCGTGCTCACGGCCACCAACCTGGTGCTCTCGGTCGCCTACGAGTCGCTCGTCACCGTGGACGCGAACGGGGCCATCGCACCCTGGCTGGCCGAGAAGTGGGAGGTCCGGCCCGACGCGGTGACCTTCACCCTCCGCAAGGACGTCACCTGCTCGGACGGTTCCGAACTCACCCCGGCCGACGTGGCGGCGAACGTCAACCACATCACCGACCCGGCCACCAAGTCGCCGGTCAACGGCGTGCTCGTCCCGGCCGGGATGAAGGCCACCGCCGACGACGCCGCCGGGACCGTGACCTTCACGACGCCCAAGCCGTTCTCCTTCATCCTGGAGAGCGCCCGCTCGATCTTCATCGTCTGCGGCAAGGGCGTCAAGGACCGGGCCTCCATCGCCCGCGCCACCTCGGGCACCGGGCCGTACACGCTGACCGAGGCCGTGCCGGGCGACCACTACACCTTCGCCGTCCGGCGGGAGCACGCCTGGGGGCCCGGCGGCGCCACCGCGAAGGACCTGCCGGACAAGGTGGTGCTCAAGGTCGTCCCGAACGAGCAGACCGCCGCGAACATGCTGGTGGCGGGCACGATCAACGGCGCCGTCTTCTACGGAGCGGACCGCGTCCGGATGGAGCAGACCCCCGGCGTCACCGCGACCAAGCTGCCGAACGGCCAGGCCCAGTTCTTCTACCACCAGGGCGACGACCGGCCGACCAAGGACCCAGCCCTGCGCAAGGCGCTCACCCAGGCCGTCAACCTCAAGGAACTCGGCGGCATCGTCACCGGCAACACCGGCGGCCCGGCCACCGGCATGGTCACCGAGCCCCGGCCGTGCAAGGGCGACAGCGTCGCCGGGCACGTCCCCGCCTTCGACCTCGCCGCCGCCACGGCCGCGCTCGACGCCGCAGGATGGAAGCCGGGCGCCGACGGCGTCCGGACGAAGGACGGCAAGCGCCTCAAACTGCGCTACCTGTACGTCACCACCCGGGGCGCCGGCGTCCAGGCCGGGGCCGAGTACCTGGCCGCCGCCTGGAAGAAGGCGGGCGTCGAGATCGAGCTGAAGGGCGTCCTCGACACCAAGCTGGCCGAGTCGCTCAACGCCACCCAGGACTGGGACGTCGTCTACCTGCCGATCGGCGTCAACCTGCCCTCGCAGCTCATCGGCTTCCTGAGCGGCCCCGCCGCGCCCAAGGGCGGCAACTTCGCCCACCTGTCCAACACCGCGTACACGGACCTGGTGACCGAGGCCATGCGCACACCGGGCCCGGACGGCTGCGCGCGCTGGCTGCAGGCGGAGTCCGCGCTGTTCGACAATGCCGACCTGGTCCCGGTCGCCGACATGACCGTGCTCCAGGCCGCCAAGGGCGCCACCTACGACATGAGCATGGGGCTGCTCAACCCCAGCACCTTCCGGCTCACCCAGGGAGGCTGAGTGCTGCGGCATCTGGTGCGGTTCGTCCTGTCGCTGGCCGCGCTGCTGGTGGCCTCGTTCGCGATGATCCACCTCATCCCCGGCGACCCGGTGCGGGCCGCGCTGGGCCCGGCCGCGCCCGTCGAACTCGTCGCGGCCCGGACGGCGGCGCTCGGCCTGGACCGGCCCGTGCTGGAGCAGTTCCTCGTCTACACCGGCAACCTGCTCACCGGCGACCTCGGCACCTCCTTCCTCACCGGCGAGCCCGTGTCCGAGGTCATCGCCACGCGGCTGCCGAACACGCTCACGCTGGCGGTCCTCGCCACCGTGGTCGCGCTGCTGGCGGCCGTGCCCATCGGCATGTGGGCGGCGATCCGCACCGAGAACGGGCGCGGCCGGGGCACCGAGGCCGCGTTCGGCTCGATCACCGGCACCGCCGTCGCCGTGCCCGAGTTCCTCTACTCGATCGCCCTCGTCACCGTCTTCGCCATCGGGCTCGGCATGTTCCCGCCCGCCGGCAAGGCGGGACCGGAGTCGTTCGTGCTGCCGATCGTGGCCCTCGCCGTCGGCCCGATCGCCACCATCGCCCGCATCTCCCGCGTGGAGACGCTGCGCGAGCTCGGCACCGACTACGTGCGCCTGGCCAAGGCGAAACGGTTGCCCGCCACCCGCCTGTACCTCAGGCACGTGCTGCCCAACACCCTCACCGCCACCCTCACGATGGGCGGCCTGCTCCTGACCGCGCTGATCGCCAGCAGCGTGCTCGTCGAGTACGTCTTCGCCTGGCCCGGCCTCGGCCTGAAGATCGTCGAATCGATCACCCAGAAGGACTACCCGGTGGCCCAGGGCGTGATCCTCGTGTACGGGGCCATCGTCCTGCTCGTGAACTTCGTCGTGGACGTCGTGCTCGGCCTGCTCGACCCGACCTCCGCGATCAAGGAGACCTGATGCCGCGCACCCCCTCCGCGATCGTCTCCGCCGTCCTCGTCGCGCTCATGGTCGTGCTGGCGCTCATCGGCCCGCCGCTGTGGGGCGAGGCGGCCGAGCGCATCGACGCCGCCGCGATCATGCAGGGATCCTCGCCAGGGCACCTGCTCGGCACCGACAACCTCGGCCGCGACCTGCTGGCCCGGGTGCTCGTGGCCGGACGCTACTCCCTGCTGCTCGCCCTCGCCGCCACGGCCGTCGGCGCCGGGATCGGCATCGTGCTCGGCGCGCTGCCGTCCGTGCTGCCCCGCCGGGGGGCGCGCCTGGTCACCGGCCTGGTCAACGCACTGGTGGCCTTCCCCGGGCTGCTGCTGGCCATGTTCACCGCCGTGGTCACCGGGATGGGGGCGCGCGGCGCCGTCCTCGGCATCGGGGTGGCCATCGCGCCCGGCTTCGCCCGCCTGACCCAGACGCTGGCCGCCTCCGTCGCCGGGGCCGACTACGTCAAGGCGGCCCGGATGCTCGGCGTGTCCCGGCCGAGGATCCTGTCGCGGCACGTGCTGCCCAACATCGCCGAGCCGCTCATCCTCCACCTGACCCAGGCACTCGGCGGCGCCCTGCTCGGGCTGGCCGGAATGTCGTTCCTCGGACTGGGCGTGCAGCCGCCCGACTACGACTGGGGACGGCTGCTGTTCGACGGCTTCGCCCGCATCTACCTCACGCCCGAGGTCGCGATCGGGCCCGCGCTGGCCGTCGCGCTCGCGGGCATCGGCTTCAACCTGCTCGGGGACACGCTGGCCCGCCGTGCGGCGCGCACCGCCGCACCCGGCGCGCCCGTGGCCCCGCCGCCCGCCGCCGAGGCGTCCGAGCCGGTGGAGGGGGCGGTCCTGGAGGTGCGCGACCTCACGGTTGCCTTCCCCGGCGGGGTCACACCGGTGCGCGGGGTGTCGCTGACGGTACGGCCCGGCGAGATCGTCGGGCTGGTGGGGGAGTCGGGCAGCGGCAAGAGCCTGACGGCGGCGGCGATCGGGGGGCTGGTGCCGTACCCGGGGACGGTGGGGTACGCCGGTCTCCGGCTGGGCGGCCGCGACATCGCCGAAATGTCGCGGAAAGAGGTGGGAACCGGGCTCGCCATGGTCTTCCAGGACCCCATGGCCTCACTCAACCCCGCGCTGCGCGTCGGCGGCCAGCTCGCCGAGGTCGCCCGCGTCCACCAGGGCGCCGGCCGGAAGGAGGCCCGCCGCCGTGCGGTCGACCGTCTCGGACACGTCCACCTGCCCGAACCCGAGAAGCAGGCCGGGCGGCACCCGCACGAACTGTCCGGCGGCATGCGCCAGCGGGCCGTCATCGCCATGGGCCTCATGGGCACCCCCCAGCTGATCGTCGCCGACGAGCCCACGACCGCGCTCGACGTCACCGTGCAGCGGCAGATCCTGCGGCTGCTGCGCGAGGTCGTCGACGACAGCGGCGCCGCCGCGCTGTTCATCTCCCACGACATCGCCGTCGTCAGCGAACTGTGCGACCGCGTCGTCGTCATGTACGCCGGGCGGGTGGTCGAGGAACTGCCCGTCGAGAGGCTGGCCGACGGGGCGGTCCATCCGTACACGCGGGCGCTGGTCGCCTCGCTGC
Organism: Nonomuraea longicatena; assembly: GCF_039525605.1. Classification (NCBI taxonomy): domain Bacteria; kingdom Bacillati; phylum Actinomycetota; class Actinomycetes; order Streptosporangiales; family Streptosporangiaceae; genus Nonomuraea; species Nonomuraea longicatena. The sequence continues at coordinate 47,706 of NZ_BAAAHQ010000049.1, forward strand.
CGGACATGGAGACCGACCGGTCGCTGCCGCTGGCCAGCATCCCCGGCACCCAGCCCGCGCCCGCGGACGTCGGACCCGGCTGCGCGTTCGCGCCCCGCTGCGCGCTCGCGACCGCCGGATGCGCGCAGGAACGACCCCCGCTCACCCCCTACGGCAAGGCGCACGAGGTCGCCTGCTGGGAGGCACCGTGAACATCTCTCGCCTGAGTGTGCGCTTCGGCGCCTTCACCGCCGTGGACGAGGTCTCCCTGGAGATCGGGCCCGGCCGGATCGTCGGGCTGGTCGGGGAGTCCGGGTCGGGCAAGTCGTCCCTCGCCAAGGCGGTCAGCGGGCTGGTGCCGTACACGGGGAGCGTCACCGGGGCGGGACGGGTGCAGATGGTCTTCCAGGACCCGTACGCCTCGCTCGACCCGCGCATGCGGATCGGGGAGTCGGTCGCGGAAGGGCTGCCCCGGATGCCGAAGCGGGAGCGGGCGGGGGAGGTGGCGCGGCTGCTCGAACTCGTCGCGCTGCCGGCCGAGCTGGCCGGGCGCTATCCGCGCGAGCTGTCGGGCGGGATGCGGCAGCGGGTGGCCATCGCCCGCGCGCTCGGGGCCTCGCCCGGGCTGCTGGTGGCCGACGAGATCACCAGCGCGCTGGACGTGTCGGTGCAGGGGGCGGTGCTCAACCTGGTCCGCTCGCTGCGGGACACGCTGGGGCTGTCGATGCTGTTCATCTCGCACAATCTGGCCGTGGTCAGGTACGTGTGCGACACGGTGGCGGTCATGAACAAGGGGCGGCTGGTCGAGCACGGCCCGACGGAGGAGGTCGTCGCGGACCCGCGTGATCCGTACACGCGGACGCTGCTGGCCTCCGTCCCGCGCCTCGTCCGCTGAGGGCGCGCAGTCCGTCCCCCTCCCGCCGCCGGGGCGTCGGTGACGGGGACGGGCGTTCTCCTCGAAGGCGCGGCTCAGGACAGGTTGATCCACTCGGTGGCGGTCGTGACCTCGTCCAGGACGGCGGGGACGGGTTCGACGCCCAGGCCGGGTCCGGCGGGTACGTCCAGGTGGCCGTCGCGCAGTTCGAACGGCTCGGTGATGTCCGTCGCGTAGTAGCGCCGCGACCCCGACGTGTCGCCCGGCAGCGTGAAGCCGGGCAGAGCCGCCAGCGCCACGTTCGCCGCCCGGCCGAGCCCCGTCTCCAGCATGCCGCCGCACCACACCGCGACCCCGTGCGCCCGGCACAGGTCGTGGATGCGGCGGGCCTCCAGGTAGCCGCCGATCCGCCCCGGCTTGATGTTGACGATCGAGCAGGCGCCCAGCGAGATCGCCGCAGCGGCGTGCTCGGCGGACTCGATGGACTCATCCAGGCAGAGCGGGGTGCGCAGCCGCTTGGCGAGCTGCGCGTGCTGGACGAGGTCGTCGTTGGCCAGCGGCTGCTCGATCAGCAGCAGGTCGAACGCGTCGAGCTTGGCCAGGTGCGGGGCGTCGACGAGGGTGTAGGCGGCGTTGGCGTCCACTTGGAGCAGCAGCTCGTCGCCGAAGCGCTCGCGGACCGCGCGCACCGGCTCGACGTCCCAGCCGGGCTCGATCTTCAGCTTGATCCGGACGTACCCCTCGGCGAGGTAGCCCTCGACGGCGTCGAGGAGTTCGGGGATCGAGTCCATGATGCCGACGGACACCCCGCACGGCACCCGCTCACGCGCCGCGCCGAGGAACTGCCCGAAGGACTCGCCGGCGGCCCGCAACTGGGCGTCGAGCACGGCGGTCTCGACGGCGGCCTTGGCCATGCGGTGGCCCTTGACCGGTTCGAAGGCCCGGCCGACGCCGTAGGCGTCCACCTCGGCGGGCAGCGACGGCAGCAGGAAGCGCTTGATGACCTCGGCGGCGCCGTCCACGTACTCGGAGGAGTAGAGCGGCTCCGACATCGCCACGCACTCGCCCCAGCCCTCGGAGTCCGGGGTCACGACGCGGACGAGCAGCACGTCGCGGGCCGTCTCGGTGCCGAACGAGGTGCGGAACGGCGCTACGAGCGGCATCGCGATCCGCCGCAGTTCTACTCCAGTGATCTTCACGCTGTCTCCACTACGTAGTACGACTTGTCACGAAATCCTGTGACAGTGCCCCCGGCGGCCAGCAGGCCGCCCAGAACCTCCCGTACGGCCAGCCGCCATGACTTGGCCGTTCCCGGATCGACCCGGCGCAACCCCTCGACGTCCTCCGGCACCGCCACCAGCACCCGCCTCGCCCGCGTCGGCCTGAGCAGGGGACGCCCGCCGTCGTCGGCCAGCGCCACCTCGGCGCCGGTCACGTCCGGCACGTGCGGCCGATGACGTACGGCGGCCTCGACGCGCGGCTCGGTCAGCTCCCACGCGGCGAGCACCCGGTCGGAGGCTTCCCCCCGGTTGATGGCATCGTCCATCGTCCCGTAGAAGTCCGGCAGGTACTCAAGGGGGCGGGCGCCGAGCTTGGCCAGGTTGAAGTGCGCGTTGCGGCGCACGAGCGGGTCGTAGGTCCAGGTCACCCGCGCAAGCCCGCGTGCCAGCGCCCAGGTGCGCTGGTGCGCCTTGAGCGCGAACCCCGCGCCGTGGCCGCCCGTGGCGCCGGTGATGTGCGAGTGCAGGGCGGCGTTCGCGGCGAGGAACCCGACGGAGGCGCCCACGAGCCGGTCGCCGTCGAAGGCCCCGGCGACGTAGTTGCCCGCGTGCGAGAGGGCCCGCATCAGCTCCACGTTGATCGGCTCGCTGCCGGGATCGAACCGCCAGATGCCGCCGAACAGGCCGGTGACCCGTTCCATCTCGGCGATCTCGTGCAGTTCCCTGATCTCGACCAACGTCTGTCCTCCGAGTCGTCCGATGTCACGGCGACGGTATGCCATGAGGCCGACGTCCCGATTCGTGCCACCACACCAACAGCGACCCCCTCTTCGTCGCCCACACCAGAAGTCACGGCGGCCCGCGGGCGAGGCCCCACCCGCGTGCCGAGCCGCCTCGGCGGTCCTGGCACGGGATTTCCCGCCTGACCCAAAACCGCCCGCCGAAGGCTGGGAGCACGGTGGAAATCGATCATCCCGTAGCCGCGCCCCGAACTGCTGTTGACCATGTTCTCGCTGATCAGAGCCTGTTACCGAAAAGCTCACACCCTTGTTTCCCCTCTAGGACGCCACCTCCGGACGTGTTACAAGGAGTTATGAATCGCAAGCAAAGAGTAGGTAATTAGGGAGGTGTGCGATGTGCGGTTTCTCAACGACGCGCACAACGACGGCCTTCGTCATGGAGCCCTACACCGCCAACTGCCGGGAGATCTGCGGCCGGGCCGACCACGTCCTCGTCGGCGTCAGCCCCGGGAACGGCTACTTCACCGAACAGCGCCTCACCGACCTGTTGACGTGGGCGGGCTCCGTCTTCGCCGACGTGGAGGCGATCGTCCCCGACGCGTCGCTGGTCCACACCTACCAGGCCCTCGGCAGCGACGAGGCGAGCGCCTGGAAGGAGGCCAGGCGGCAGTCCAGGCGCACCTGCCGCCGGATCAGCCGCGCCTGGGCCGCCGGTGGCGTACCCGAGCGGCGCCAGCGCATCCACCTGCTGTCCGACTTCATCGACCACCCCGGCTACCGGCGGCTGCGCGCGGAGGTCGACGCCGCGCTCGCCCAGGAACCGGTCTTCCGCCAGGCGCTGTTCGAGGCCACCGGCAGGGCGCTGTCCACCCGTCTGCACGGCGCCGAACCCAGCCTCGCGCAGATTGAGGAGGGCGTCCGCTACCTCACCTCGGAGGTGCCGCTGTGCATGGACGCCCCCGGCATCCTCGGCGTGCCGACCTCGGTCAACATCTACCACCAGGTGCTGCCCACCGTCCCGGTGATGCTCGGCTCCCAGTACCTGCGGGTCTCGCCCCAGCAGGGCTTCGCCGTGGTACGTCCGGCCGCAGAGACCGTGGGGGTCCTGTGAACGGCCCGACGTTCCCGTTCGGCGACTGGGGCACGGACCTGTCGCCCAGGTACGCCGAACTGTGCACCGACCCCGAACCCGCCCACCAGGTCACCACCGTCACCGGCGACCGCATGTGGCTGGTCACCAGGCACGAGCTGGCCCGGAAGATCCTCACCGACCCGCTGGTCAGCGCGACGGCCGCGCTCGCCCCCGACGCCCCCCGCCAGGAGCCGGTCCCGCAACGCGGCCCCGACGGCACCAACGACGCGCTGACCGCCCTGCGGGAGGCGGGACTGCACCGGCTCCTGGCCGACGCCCTCGGGGCGGGCTCGGTCCGCCGCCACCGCGACTGGACGCGGCGGCAGGCCGGCGCCATGGTCGCCGAGCTGACCGGCCCCGGCGGGTGCGCCGACCTGGTGACCGGGCTGGTGCGGCCGCTGCCTTTCGCGATGCTGTGCCGCGTGCTGGTCGGCCCGCTCGACGACGCCGACCGCGACCTGCTCAACGAATGGGGCGACGTCATGCTCTCCTGGGGGCCGCCGTTCGGCGAGCACACCCACGACGAGCTCACGGCCGCGGGCGGGAAGGCGTACACGTTCTTCCTGGAACGCCTGCCCGAACTCGCCGCCGCGCCGGGGCCGCACCTGCTCGGCCGGGTGGCGCGGGCCGGGGCGCTGCCTCCCGCCGACCTGGCCGTGGTGGCGATGATGCTGTTCATCGCCGGGTACCGGACGACGAGCGCCTTCCTCGGCAACGCGCTGGTGACGCTGCTGCGGCGGCCGGACGTCATGCGGGCCGTACGGGAGGATCCGGGAGTGACCGGGCTCGTGGTGGAGGAACTGCTGCGCCACACGCCGATGGCCACGGGCGGCGTCAAACGGCTGGCCGTCGCCGACGTCGAGGTGGGCGGCATGACCATCGGACGCGGGCAGGGCATCCTGGTCGCGCTGGAGGGGGCCAACCATGACCCCCGGGTCTTCGCCGACCCCGACGCCTTCGACCCCACCCGGCCGGAACGCCAGCACGTGGCCTTCGGGTTCGGCAAGCACTACTGCCCGGGCAACCAGCTCGCCCGGATGCAGATCACGGCCGCCGTGCGCGCGGTGGCCGAGCACACGCCGGAACTGCGGCCCGCGGTTCCGGCCGAGGAACTCACCTGGCAGCGCGCGGCGGCCTTCCGCCGCCTGCGCTCCCTGCCCGTCACCTGGTGAACCCCGACCAGCCCGAAGGGAGTCTGTTCCACAAGCCGCGGCATGCCCACCGCCGCGGCGCCGTACCGCCGCGGCTCGTGGACCCGCCGCGGCGAGGAGGCTGTGGGGCGGAGGGAGCGCCGCCCCACAGCCGTTCCGCTCAGCGGTCGAGTACGTGCACCGTGGCCGGTGGCGTGCTGAGCGCCAGCGCGCCACCGGGCGCGCACACCACGACGTCGGCGAGCCGGGCGCCGAACAGTTCGGGGACGTAGATGGCGGGCTCCAGGCACAGCGCCATCCCGTCGGCGAGCACCGCGTCGTCCGCCTCGGACACGCGCGGCGGCTCGTCGTGCCCGCGCCCGACGCCGCGCCCGCAGTGGGCTCCGGCGAAGCGCCCGTACCCGGAGGAGTCGATCACGCCCGCGACGGTCGCCGCGAGCCCCGCCACCGGTACGGCGGGGCGCACCGCCGCCATGGCCGAGGCGTGCGCGGAGTGCACGACGGAGTACATCGCCTCGAAGTCCTCCGGCGGCTCGGCGACGGCGAAGACCCTGGCCACCTCGGCGCAGTAGCCGTCCCAGCGCCCGCACACGGCCACCTGCACCGCGTCACCGGGGTTGATCACCCGCCCGGTGGGCCGGTGGGCGGGCAGCGCGGTGTGCTCACCGGCGGCCACCCGCAGGTCCAGCACCTCCTCGCAGCCGGACTCCACCATCAGCACCCGCAGGCTCGCCGCCATCGTCCGCTCGCTGGCGCCGAACCAGATCATCTCCCGCGCCTGCCGCAGCACCGCCTGCGCCGAGGCGGCGGCGCGGGCCAGCGCCTCGATCTCGTCGGGCCGCTTGCGCAGCCGCAGTGGCGACAGGACGGCGGAGGCCGGGACGAGTTCGGCGTCGATGCCGAGCCCGAACAGCTCGCGCACCCGCATCTCCGCGTCGACCCCGACCCGGCGTGCCCCTTCCGGCACGCAGCCGCGCGGGTCCTGGGTCTCCCGGACCTCGTCGTGCGTGAGAACGAGGAAGTCCTCGCCGCCTCCCCCGAGGAAGCGGAAGTCGGGGGAGGGCCGCAGCACCAGCGCGTCGATCTCGGCTCGCCGCATGGCCGCCCGCACCTGGGCGAGCACGTCGGCGGGGGGTGAGCCGCCGGGGCGGCCGGTCGCGTTCACGCCGGTTCGTGGAGCCAGCAGGCGACCGGGCCGAAGTCCGGTTCCTTGTCCCGGCAGATGTCCATGACCTGCGGGCAGCGCGGGTTGAACCGGCAGCCGGGCGGCGGGTCGGCCGGGTCCGGCACGTCTCCGGCGAGCTCTGCGGGCAGTACGCCCAGGCCGTCCGGCGCGGGGATGGCCCGCAGCAGCGCCTGCGTGTACGGGTGCCGGGGCGCGTCCCACACCTCGGCGGTCGGCCCCACTTCGACGATCTTGCCGAGGTACATGACCGCGATCCGGTCGGCGATGAGCCGGACCACGGACAGGTCGTGGCTGATGAACAGCAGCCCGGCCCCCGACTCCACGGCGAGGTCGCGCATGAGCGTGGCCACCTGCGCCTGCGCGGAGGCGTCCAGCGCGGAGATGGGCTCGTCGCCGATCAGCAGCCTCGGCCGGGCCGCGAGCGCGCGGGCGATGGCGATGCGCTGCCGCTGGCCGCCGGAGAACTCGTGCGGGTGCCGTCCCGCGAAGTCGCGCGGCAGCCCGACCCGCTCCAGCAGGTCCTCCGGCACGGAGGCGGTGTCGCCCGCGACGCGCAGCCCGTCGGCGATCTGGTCGCCGACGCGACGGCGCGGGTTGAGCGAGGAGTACGGGTCCTGGAAGACCATCTGGATCCCCGTCAGCTTGCGCCGCCGCAGGCCGAGCGGGGTGACCGGCTGCCCCTCGAAACGGATCGCGCCCTGTGTGACGGGGTTCAGCCCGCAGACCGCGCGGGCCAGCGTGGACTTGCCGCAGCCCGACTCGCCGACCAGCCCGACGACCTCGCCCGCCGCGACGGTGAGGCTCGCGCCCGCGACGGCCCGGACCACGGGCCGTCCCGGCGTGCGGTGCTCGACGACCAGGTCGTCGACGGTGAGCAGGCTCATGTCCTCTCCTCACGGACGGACTCGGGCAGGGAGTCGAGCAGCGCCCGGGTGTACGGATGCTCGGGCTCGCGCAGCACGCGCCCGCGCGGCCCGGTCTCCACGACCAGGCCGTCCTTCATCACGCTCACCTCGTCGGCGACCGCCGACATGACGCCGAGGTCGTGCGTGACCAGCAGCACCGCGAGGCCGAGTTCGTCGCACAGCCCGCGCAGCAGCCGCAGGATGCCCGCCTGCACGGTCACGTCGAGCGCGGTCGTGGGCTCGTCGGCGATGAGCACCTTGGGCGAGCAGGCGAGCGCGACGGCGATGGCGATGCGCTGGCGCATACCGCCGGAGAACTGGTGCGGGTAGCGGCCGAACGCCTCTGCCGCGCCCGGGATGCGCACCTTGCCGAGCAGTTCGACCGCACGCTCGCGCGCCTCGGCCCGGCCGAGGCCGAGATGGTGGCGCATGTGCTCGGTGAGCTGCCTGCCGACGGTGAGCATCGGGTGCAGGCTGGTGGCCGGGTCCTGGAAGACCATGGCGATCTGGCCGCCGCGCACCCGGTTGAGCTCCTTGGGCGGCAGGTCCAGCAGATTGCGGCCGTCGAAGTCGATCGCGCCCGAGGTCCTGGCGCCGTGGGGCAGCAGGCCGAGTACGGCGAGGCCGGTCATGGTCTTGCCGGAGCCGGACTCGCCCGCCAGGCCGTGCACCTGGCCCGCGCGCAGGTCGAGCGAGACGCCCTTGAGGATCGGCCGGCCGTGGATGTCGACCTTCAGATCGGTGATCCGCAGGCTCACAGGGCACGCTCCTTGATGGCGCGGGCCGTGCGGGGGTCGAGGGCGTCGCGCAGCGTGTCTCCCAGGAAGTTGAAGGCCAGCACCACCGTGAGGATGGCGAGGCCGGGGAAGGTCGCCACCCACCAGCTGTCGAACACCTCGACGCCGGAGGCGACCATCGCGCCCCACTCGGGGGAGGGCGGCTTGGCGCCCAGGCCGAGGAAGCTGAGGCCGGACAGCAGCAGCAGCGCCGTACCGATGTCGAGGGTGGCCAGCACGAGCACCGGGCCGGTCACGTTCGGCAGCACGTCCACGCGCAGCGAGCGCCAGGCGGAGAAGCCGAGCAGGCGCCCGCTCAGCACGAACTCGCGCCCGCGCACGCCGAGCACCAGGCCGCGGGTGACGCGGGCGTAGGCGGGCCAGGCGACGACGAGGACGGCGAGTACCGCGTTGCCGAGGCTGGCTCCGAGCGCCGCGGCGACCACCATCGCCAGGATGATCGTCGGGAAGGCGAAGACCAGGTCGGCCAGTCGCATCACCGTTTCGTCCACCCATTTGCCGAGATATCCGGCGCAGGCGCCGAGCAGGCCGCCGATCAGCACGCTCAGCACCACCAGCAGCAGCGTGAGCGGGATCGACACCCGCGCGCCGTACATGATCCGGCTCAGGATGTCGCGCCCGAGCTGGTCGGTCCCGAGCCAGTGGTCTGGACCGGGCGGCGCCAGGCGCGGCAGCTCCTGCGCGAGTGGGTCGTACGGCGCCAGCAGCGGCGCGGCCAGCGCGACGACCAGCCAGGCGACGGCGACGACGGCTCCGGTGACCGCGAGCGGCTGCCGCCACGCCCGTGGGATGCGCCGCTTGCGCGGCGCCAGGGGATCGCGTCTCACTGCAGCCTCACTCGGGGATCGATGACGCCGTAGAGGACGTCCACGATCAGGTTGATGACGAGGTAGACGACGCCGACCACGAGCCCGACGCCCATGATGGCGGGCAGGTCGAGGGTGGTCGCGCTCTTGTAGGCGTACTGACCGATGCCGGGCCAGGCGAAGATCGCCTCGACCAGTACGGTCCCCGACAGCAGTGACCCGAACGCCAGGCCCGCCACGGTGATGATGGGCACCAGGGCCGAGCGCAGCACGTACCTGAACAGGATCGTGCGGCCGGGCAGTCCCTTGGCGCGCGCGGCCCGCACGTAGTCCTGGCCGAGCACCTCCAGCACCGCGCTGCGGGTGAATCGGGTCAGCAACCCGATCGTGTACAGCGCCAGCACCAGCGCGGGCGTCACCAGGTGGCCCGCCGCGCTGGCGAAGACGTCCCACTGCCCGGTCAGGGCCGCGTCCACGGTGTGCAGCCCGGTGATCGGCTCGGGCGCCGACAGGCTCGGATCGAGCCGGCCGCTGCCCGGCGTGAGCTGCAGCCGGTAGAAGAACACGTAGAAGGCCACCAGCGCCAGCCAGAACGTCGGCACCGAGATACCGACCAGGCTGACCACGCGCAGCACGTGGTCGGGCAGCCGGTCGCGGCGCAGCGCCGCGACCACGCCGAAGGCCACGCCCAGCACCAGCGAGATGAGGATGGCGGCGCCCGCCAGTTCCAGCGTCGCCGGGACGAACTCGGCGAGGTCCTCACTGACCGGGCGGTGGCTCTGCTGACTGGTGCCGAAGTCGCCCTGCAGCAGGCCCTGCAGGTGCATCAGGTACTGCTCGGGCAGCGGCTTGTCGAGGCCGTGCTCGGCCCGCCACTGTGCCACGATCGCCGGGTCGCCCAGCGCCCGCTGGCCCAGGTTGGCCGCCACCGGGTCACCGGGCACCAGGTTCGTCAGCACGAACGTCACCAGCGTGATGCCCCAGGCCAGGAGGATCGCGATGAGGATCCTCCTGACCAGGAAGCGGGCCAGCGGGAAGCGTCCGGTACGCCGCCGCTTGGTCGTTTCGCTCACCGGGCGTTACTTCACACCGAGGTCGGCGAGGTCGACCGTCCAGACCGGGTGGTACTCCAGCCCGGTCACCGACGCGGCGGTGACGATGTTCTGGCTGGGCTGGATCAGCGGGATGAACGGGCCGCCCGCGTTGAGCTTGGTCTGCACGTCGTGGTAGGCGGCGGTACGGGCCTCGTCGCCGATGGTGGCGGCGGCCTTGTCGCCGGCGGCCTCGATCTCCTTGGCGGCGCCGGGCTTCCAGCCGGCCCGCAGGCCGACGGTCTTGCCGGGCAGGAAGGCCAGGTAGTCGCTGGGGTCCGGGTAGTCGGGGCCCCAGTACCAGAGACCCATCTCCTCCTTGCCCTTGCGGTAGTTGTCGAGCGCGGTCGTGACCGGCGCGGGCGCCAGGTCGACGGTGATGCCGACCTCCTTGAGGTTGGCCTGGATCCGCTCGGCCAACGGCTGGAAGGACAGGCCGTTGACGGTCAGCTCGCTCGGGTACTCCAGCTTGACCGTCGGGTCGGACAGCCCGCTGGCCGCCAGCGCCGCCTTGGCGCCCTCGACGTCGCGCTTGGCGCCCTGGTCGACGGGCAGCGCGCCGAGGATCTGCGACGGGATCACGCCGGGGGCCTGGGTCGCGCCCTCACCGGCCAGTTCCAGCAGGCCCGCGTAGTCGACACCCTTGCGGACGGCCTCGACGAACTTGGCGTTCGGCGTGGTCTTGCTGATCGCCTCGTCCTGGTTGGCGAGCAGGAAGATGACGTTGGCCGAGGCGGTCTTCTTCACCTGGAGGGTGTTCGGCATGCCGGTGACCTGGTCGCCGGACAGGTTCAGCGCGATCTGGCTGTCGCCGCGCTGGACGTTCAGCTTCTGCGTGGCGGCCTCGACGTTGCGGATGACGACCTTCTCGTAGGCGGGCTTGGCGCCGTAGTACTTCGGGTTCGCCTTGAGCACGACCTGGCTGCTGACGTTGAAGGTCTCGATCGTGTACGGCCCGGAGCCGAGCGAGTTGGCGTTCAGGTACTGCTCGGCCTTGTCCTGCGCGTCGGTGGTGGCGCCGTTCTGCTTGGCGACCTTGCTGTTGATGATGCCGAGCGCCGGGTTCGGCAGGATGAACGGCAGCGCCGGGTTGGCCGCCTTCGACGTCAGCTTGATCGTCGAGTCGTCCTCCTTGGCCACCTCCACGCCGTCGAGCAGGAACGACGGGGTGCCCTTCAGGTCGCGCACGCGGCTGAGGGAGAACACCACGTCGTCGGCGGTCACCGGGGAGCCGTCGGAGAAGACCGCGCCCTGCTTGAGCTTGAGGGTGAGGGTCTTGCCGTCCTTCGACAGCTCGTACGACTCGGCCAGCGCGGGCACCGGCTTGGTCACGTCGGCGCCGTCGAAGGTGAGCAGCGTCTCGTAGGTCGCCTTGCCCACGAAGAGGCCCGTCGGCTCGTACGTCCGGCCCGGGTCGCCGGTCTTCAGGTCGAAGGAGGTGTCGATGACCAGGGTCTTCCCACCCTGCGCGCCGCCCTGGGCGGAGGGGGTCTTGGATGCGCCGCCGCTTCCGCAGGCGGCGAGAGCGAGTGCACCGACGAGCAGCACAGCCGCCGTCTGCGAGCGGGTCGCCATGGTGAGTCCTCCAGATGTTCGTGAAAGCTGTCCGGGATTGTGGGGCAGAATGTCCAGATCGCGCTATCTTGGCGAGACTGATAGCCGGAGGATATGACACGATATGAGCGATATATCCAGAGATCATGGTGGGCGCGGTGCTCCACCTGGACGGATCGGGATCGGCCTTGAGCTGGACTCCACCCATCTGAAGATCCTTGAGGTCCTGCGCGAGAACGGCCGCATCTCCGTCGCGGCGCTGGCCGAACGCGTCGGCATCTCGCGCGCCAACGCCTACACCCGCTTCGAGGCGCTGCGCGCCGACGGCGCCATCAAGCGCTTCACCGCCGAGATCGACCACGGCCGGGCCGGGCTCGGTATCACCGCACTCATCTTCGTCACCGTCCGCCAGGTCATGTGGCGCCAGTTCAGGGCCGAACTCGCGCGCATGCCCGAGGTCGAGTACTGCGCCATCACCACCGGCCAGCACGACGCCATGATCCAGGTCAGGGTGTCGGACGTCTCCGAGGTGCACACCCTCGTCACCGACCGCCTGGCCAACATCCCCGCCGTCAAGGCCACCGAGACCGTCTTCATCCTGGACGAGGTCATGCGGCGGCCGTACGTGCTGCCCTCCGACCAGCGCCCCCGCCCCAGGCGCCAGCCCCAGGAGTCGGCGCCCGCCGACGTGCCGCTCGGCAAGATGCGCTTCGTCGGCGCCGCCGAGGGCCGTGCCGCCCTGCGCAAGGACTGACCCCCGCTTGACCCGGCGCTGGCCGGGCGCGTGGCAGGGTCGGGTGCATGCAGGAGTGGTTCGCCCGGGAGGTCATGGCCGCCGGGAGACTGCGGATGTTCTGCTTCTTCGTGATGTTCCTGGTGACCTTCCTGTTCATCAGGTTCAGCGTCCGGCTGATCCGCAGGCAGGTGCGCTGGTGGCCGGGCAACGTGACACCCGGCGGGCTGCACATCCACCACGTGGTCTTCGGGCTGGTCCTCATGTGCCTGGGCGGCATCGGCGGCCTCGCCGTGGAGGACACCCGGTCGTGGATCGCCGCGCTGGCCGCCGGCCTGTTCGGCGTCGGCGCCGCGCTGGTGCTCGACGAGTTCGCGCTGGTGCTGCACCTCGACGACGTCTACTGCCCCGCTGGCCGTGATCGGCGCCGTCCGCCTGGCGCGGCCCGGCTCGCCGTGGGCGCGGTGGCGCTACAAGGAGGGCTCGCGCAAGCTCCGCCGCGCCACCTGGCGGGAGGCCCGGCTGCGCCGGCCGATCGAGCGCGCCAAGCACGCTCTGCAGGACCTGGTCGCGGGCCGCCCGGACCGGTGACCGGTTCGAGCGGACCCGCCGCTATCGGGCACCGGCTGGGCGGCCCCACCGGTTTCGGTGACCGGCCGGGCGGCCCGCCGCTCAGAGGTCGGCGGCGATGATCGCCTCGATGTTGCGCTCGGCCAGCGCGGTGATCGTGACGAACGGGTTGACGCTGGTGTTGCCCGGGATCAGCGCGCCGTCGATGACGTACAGGCCGGGGTAGGCGGCCAGCCGCCCGTAACCGTCGGTCGCCCGGCCGAGCACCGCGCCGCCGAGCGGGTGGTAGGTGAGGTGGTCACCCCAGATCTTGTACACGCCGAACAGGTCGGAGCGGTAGATCGTCCCCTCCTTGGCGTTGATCTTGTCGAAGATCGTCTTCGCCATGTCGATCGACGGTTGCTTCCACGCGGTCTGCCAGTCCAGCTCGGCCCGCCCGGCCGCCGAATTCCAGCGGAAACTCGCCCGGTTCGGGTTGCGGGTGATCGCCAGGTAGAACGAGGCGAACGTCTCGATGCCCGTCGGCAGCGGCGCCACCTCGGCGAAGGCGCCGCCCGCCGCCCAGTTGTCGATGCCCGCGCACGGGATCGTCGACTGCAGGCTGCCCGTCGCGTCCCACACGTGGTTGGCCCGGCCGCACATCACGTTGCCGTTGTCGCCCCAGCCCTTGCCGACCTCGTCGTTCAGCGCCGGAAGCGCGCCGGTCGCCTTCAATTTGACCAGCAGCTTGCTGGTGCCGACGCTGCCCGCGGCGAAGAACACCCGGTCGGCGGTCACCGTCTTGGTGGCGACGACCGCGCCGCCGGTGTCGAGCTGCTCGATGACCACCGTGTAGCCGCCGTGGCCGCCCCCGGAGGCCGGGCTGACCGAGGCCACCCGGTGCAGCGCCGACACGGTGACCCGGCCCGTCGCCTTCGCCCGCGCGAGGTAGGTGTGCTGGAGCGTCTTCTTGCCGTGGTTGTTGCCGTAGAGGATCTCACCGGCCAGCGCCGACTTCGGTACGGTCCCCGCCGCCTCCCGCTCCATGTAGTCCCAGTCGTAGACGTCGGGCACGAACACGAACGGGAACCCGGAGCGCTGCGCGTGCTTACGGCCGACGCGGGCGTACTGGTAGTAGTCGGTGGAGTCGAACCAGGCCGGGTTCACCGTGCCGACCCCGAGTTCGGTGTTGGCGCGCGGGTAGTAGGTCGCGTACATCTCGGCGGCGTTCACGCCCGGCAGGATGTCGGCGAAGTTCTCCCGGCGCGGCGTGACCGCCATGCCGCCGTTGACCAGCGACCCGCCGCCGACGCCGCGCCCCTGGTAGACGGTGATGCCCGCGAAGTCCTCCGCGTCCAGGACGCCGGTGTACCGGGTGATGTCGCGGTCGATGGGGAAGCCGAGGAAGAAGTTGAGCGGCGCCTTCGTCCGCTCACGCAGCCAGTACGAGCGGTGGTCGGGCCGCAGGGTGTTGCAGAAGATCTTGCCGTCGGGGCCGGGGGTGTCCCAGGCCATGCCCATCTCCACCAGGTGCACGTGCACCCCTGCCTGCGCCAGGCGCAGCGCCGCGACCGACCCGCCGTACCCGCTGCCGACGACCAGGGCGGCCACGTGGGCGCCGGCGGCGATCGGAGCGGCGGCCCTGGCGGTGGCCGAGGCAGTGGGTGCGTTCAGGGCGGCGGCGCCTAACAGGGTGCCGGTGCCCGCGATGAATCCACGCCGTGAGATGCCCGCTCGGCTCATGACAGGTCCTTCCACATCGGGTGCGCCGCCCGCGCGGGCGGCCGTGCGAGGTCGTGGGGGACCGCACGGCCGGGCGGAGCGCCCGAAGGTCCGGGGTCCCGGCACATGATCCAGTCTGCCCAAGGCGGGCGGCGCCCGTGCTCCGGCGAGTGGATCATTTCCGAGCGTAGCAAGCGCTTGGTTGGATGGCTACGGTCACGCCCACTCCCAGCGGATCCCGTGCACGCCGGGCGCCACCCCCGCCTGGGCCAGGTGGACCGCGTTCCAGCCGCTCAGCCGCAGCTCCGCCACGTCGCCCGCGTCCCTCGTCCGGAAGCAGCGCACCGGCCGCGCCGTCGGCTCGAACTGCACCGTCAGCAGGTAGGAGTGCGAGGGGAAGCGGAACCAGCGGTTGTAGTGGCTGCTCTCGGGGCCGCCGCCGCTGTAGCCGAAGGTGTACTCGACGACGTACGTCTCATCCTGCTCCAGCGGCCGGTCGAACAGCAGCTCCATCGCGGTGAGCCCGGCGCTCTCGTCGGTGCGCACCCGGCCGGGGCGGCAGAACGAGGTGGACCACCGGTCGGGCAGTCGCCCGTGCTCGTTGTAGTGGATGGCCACGTGCCGGTCCACGCCGCTCTTCCGGGCGCGGAAGACCGCGTGCGTGCGCACCGCGCGCTCGTCGCGGGAGGGGCCCGCCGTGAAATGGTCGTGATAGGCGACCGGCTCCAGCTGGCCGTCCGTGACATGGTCGATCTCGCCGAACAGCCGCTGCAGGCTCGCCGGCACCGGGCACAGGTCGCGGTAGGCGAGCGACCCCCTCGGCTGGCGCACCCACCGGCCGCGCGGGCGCGGCGGGCCCAGGCTGGAGATGAGCGTGTCGTCCGGCAGCGCCAGGATCTCCTCCAGGGCGTGCAACGCCCGGAGCGAGTGCGATCGCTCCGGGCGGCACTTGCCCCGCTGCCAGTTGCTGAGGCTGGCCAGGCTGACCCTGATGCCTCGCTGGGACAGATGGGCGTGCAGGCGTTCCAGACTCAGGCCGCGCGCATGGATGGCTTCGCGAAGAACCCGGTCGAACTGCTGCGTCATGGGCGACCCTCCCGAGGGGCAGGAGTGATCACCTGACTTTACAGTTGTTTAGTCAGAAAGTCAGGCTCCATGCGTCGATGTATCCGGAATGGTTGGTGTCGACGTCGGTGACCCGCAACTTCCACGTCCCGTTGGCGGGGGAGCCGGAGGCGTCCTTGGTGTACGTCTCGTGGAGGATCGTGCCGTTGTCGTTCGGCGCCGGATCCTTCAGCCGGTAGGTCTGGCCCGTCGGCCCCACCAGATCGATCCGCACGTCACCGCGCCAGCCGTGGTGGACGTCCACGAAGACGCTCAGCGCGCTCGGCGCGTTGCCCGCGACACCGCTCACCGTGATCGACGACTCGCCCTGGCCGAGGTCCGGCACCTGCACGTCGTCGAGGTTCTCGAAGGTACGGCCGCCGGGGGTTTCCGGGCCGAAGTTCTCCAGCCAGTCGCCCACGTACCGGGTCGCGGTGCCCCTGCGGGCGCCGCCGCCGTACGCGCTGGAGCCCTCGAAGTACGTCCAGCCGCCGATCGTCTTGTCCTGCAGCGGCTCCCACGCCGAGCCCTTCTTCAGCGCGAAGTGCACGTGGTTGCTGCCCGCCGAGCCGCCGCACGGGATGCGGGTGCTCGTCTGCCCGAGGTACTGGCCCATCCGCACCTGGGTGCCCGGCGCGGGCTGGATCTCGTTGAGCAGGTGGTAGTACTCCGTCGTCCAGCCGTTGTCGTGGATGACGCGGATGTGCCCGCCGTTGGAGCACATCGAGTACGCCCGGCCCGACTGCGCCGCCAGCACGTCGCGGTTGGCGGCCCGGCTGTCCAGGTCGAGCGAACTCCACGGCCGGGGCTGGCCCGACCAGCCGTGCGGGCCGCCGATGATCCTCCAGGAGGCGCCCACCGGGTACGGCAGCGACAGCCCGGTGGCCGTGGCCTGCGTCCCGACGTTGGCCGCGAACGTGGTCTTCTCGCCGGCGCTGACGACCTCGCGCGGTGCGCCCTGGGCGAGTTCGGCGAAGGCGGGGCTGCCGTCCAGGCCGACGCGCCAGCCCGACGCCTCGCGCTTGGCCACGAACAGCCAGCTCTCCGGATAGGCGCCCTCGATCTGCGGGGCCTTGATCACCGAGGAGCCGAACACCCAGGCGCCGTCACGGCTCTTGCGCTGGACGTTCACCTCGGTGCCGGCGCCCGCCGAGGCCAGCCGGGAACCCTCTGCGGTGCTGCGCTCGGTCATCGCGCCGACCACCACCTCGTCGAGCGACGGGGCGGCGGCTGCGGACACGGGGGTGGCGGCGACAGAGGCGGCGGCGGCCAGCGCGACGGACGCCAGAATGCCGGGTAAGCGATGCCTCATGAATGGGTCTCCTTGCTACCTGGAGGCTGTTTCGCTGCGTACGGTGCAACAGGCGCGTCACAGGCAACAAGGGCACCGGCCGGGGGAGCGCCCAATACTCTGAACCGACGTTGAAACTCCGCACGTCAAAGCGGGACAATCCCCCAGGCATGGTGAACTTTCAGCGTTTATCCGAGTATGGAGACGGCTCGCGCCAGCGAGCCCCGCACTCCCTCCCACGCGGTGCGCAGGTCCGCCGTGTCACCGTGCGGCGCGCGGAACTCACCCACGTAGATCGACAGGTCGTCGAGGTCCCAGCGCAGCCGGAACAGCGCCAGCCGCTCCTGCGACACCTCGTGCCCGCTCGCCCGCGTGTAGACGTCCTGGGCGGCCCGGTCGTCGCCGAGCGCCAGCCACAGGTCGCGCTCGGGCGCCGCGACGGCCACCGTGTCCCAGTCGACCAGCAGCAGCCGCCCGGCCGAACGCAGCACGTTGCCCGGGTGCGGCTCGCCGTGCGTGATCACCCGGGGTCCCGCCGGTCGCGCCGACCACTCGTCGTACGCGGCCAGCACCTCGCGCACCGCGTCGGCGCCGTGGCCGCGCAGCCACGCGCGGGCCGGTTCGGAGTACGGCCCGCCGCTCCACGGCCGGTCGAGCTCCTCCAGCGCCGCCTCGAGTTCGCCCCTGGCGCCCAGCACCGGATCGAACGGCGGCGCCCCCGCCGGGTCGGCCCGGTGCAGCTCGGCCAGCAGTTCGGCCATCGCCACCCGGGCCTCGGGGCCCGGATCCTCGCCGAACTCGCCGGACGTGCCGTCCACCTTCGGGAACACCGTGACGGCGAAGCCGTCGCCCAGCCTGACCACGCTGCGGCCCGACCGCGACGGCATCGGGGCCACCACGAACGGCGCCGCCAGCGTCGCGGCCGTGTCCATCGCGGCGCACAGGCGGTCGAAGGCGGCGCCGGGATCGTCCTTCGCCAGCCTCACCACCGTCACGAACCAGCGCTCGCCGGCGGTCCAGTGATGATCGCCGAACCCCACCGGTGCGTAGCGCAAGCCGTCCGTGATGTCCCAATGCTCGCGTAGCACTCCGGCGAGCTCACGGTCGGTGAGGTCTTCGGGACGGTCCTGCATGAACGTCACTCCTCGACGGCCGGACACCCGCTCGTCCGGCCGAGGGTCGTCGGGTACACGCCGCTCCGGCCGCCTCCCGGCTCCGTGGGCGCCTGTCCACGGCCACGGCGCCCGCCACGCGCCCGCCCCGGCCGATGTCCGCCCCCTGCCGGGCGGGCGGCGCCCATGCTAGTCAACGCCAGGTGACCGAAGCAGCTGATTTTCCGGCCCGGCCGGTGAGCCGCCGTCTTGCGAACCGCCATCGCTTCCACCGCGCCGAGGCGGCTCCACGACGTCCGCGCTCGCCTCCGCAGTGCCCATGTCGGCCCCGCGACGTCCGCGCTCGCCTCTTCCGGGCCCTATTCGTCTCCCGGACGTTCGGGAGGGTTCTGCGTAGTTCCGGGGGGTCTGTGCGTTCTGCGGGGAGATGTGCGGGTTCTGTCACGAGATCCCGCCTTGCACGCAGGCCAGTCCTTCTGATCCATGTACGAGCCCATGCGGACTGTGATAGCTACGTGACACACAGTATCCGACGATCCTCTGGAGAGAAGACTCAATGGTGGCTTACGCGCTCGCGGTGGCGGCGGCGGTGGGCGTGGTGGCGCTCGCAGCCATCCTGTTCAGGAAGCTCGGCAGCGAGGACCGTGACCCTGGCGGCCCCTCGGTGTCCCACGCGGGGGCGATGCTGTCGGCGTTGTTCCTGCTCGCCTTCGCCATCGCCATCATCGTGCCGTGGACCTCCTCCGACTCGGCCAGGCAGAACACGCAGGCCGAGAGCAGCGCCGCCGTCGAGGCGTACTGGGCCGCGGCCGGGCTCCCCGAGTCCAGCCGCGACCTCGTCAGGGACGGCCTGCGCGACTACGTCCGCGCGGTCGTCGACGACGAGTGGGCGCTCATGGCCCAGGGCCGCCTCGACCCGGTCGGCGGCGAGCGCCTCGACGCGCTCCGCACCCAGGTCGCCCAGGTCAGGGCCACGGTCGACGCCGTCGCCGACACGCAGGGCAAGGTCCTCGACCACATCGGCGACCTCGCGGCCGCCCGCGCCCAGCGCGCCGCCGACGCGGCCACGACGCCGCCTCCCGGCCTGCTCGTCCTCACGGCGCTGACCGGCGTGGTGGTGGTGCTGTTCCCGTTCATGGCCGGTGCCAGGCCGCGCGGCGCCGCCGTGGTGCCGCTGCTGGCGCTGGCCGGAATGCTGGGCTTCGGCATCTACCTCACGTGGGACATCATGCGCGTCTTCGACGGGCCGCTGGCTGTCGGGCCGGAGGCGTTCAGGGCGGCGTTGCAGGAGTTCGCGCGGATCTCCTCGGGCGTGTGACCATGGCCGTCCCGCGAACGCCGCTGCTGGTCGCGGCCGCCCTCCTGGCGTTGTGCGCGATCATCCCGTGGGGCGCGGCCGCCCTCGGCAACTCCGGCCCGTCCGCGCTCACCCCCGCCGCAGACGCCGGCGCTCTCTCGGCCAGTCGCCCTCTCGCAGACCTCGAACACCTTTCGTCGTCCCACGTGGACTCCGAACACTCCCCGGGGTCCCGATCGTCCGCAGGTTCTGGACACCCTTCCGTGTCCCGGCCATCCCCAGACTCTGGGCACGTCTCGGGGTTCCGGTCGTCTGCGGACTCTGGGCACGTCTCGGGGTTCCGGTCGTCTGCGGACTCCGGGCGCGTTTCGGGGTTCCGGTCGTCCCCGGACTCCGGGCACCGTTCGGGGGCCCGCCCGTCCGCGGACTCCGGACGACTTTCGGCGTCGGGGCCGTCCGCAGAAGAGACACCCGAAGGGGACGGCCCGGCCCTCGGCGGGCGTACCGCGACGTCTTCTGGCCCGTCCGCGACGCCGGGCCGGCCCGCTGGCGCGGAGGCCGCGTCTCGGAGCGCGGCCGACGCCCCTGGGCGCAGTTCGGCAGCCGACGGCGACGAAGGCCGGGCCGGTGCGCCCCCCGTCACGGCGGAGACCCACGCGACCCCCGGCACTCCCGGCGCCGCCGTCCCCGGCACCCCGGGCGACGCCGTGGACACTACCTCCGACCGGGCGGGTGGCACAGTCTCCGACCGGGAGGGAGGGACGGCCTCTGATCCGGAGGGTGGGCCGGCCTCTGCCCGGGAGGGAGGGACGGCCTCTGACTCGGGGGGTGGGACGGCCTCTGACCAGGCCGCCCGGCCGGATTTCGAGCGGGCCGCCGAGCCGGCCCCAGAGAAGGCTGTCGAATCGGGTTCGGAGAGGGCTCCGCAACCGGTTCCCGAGGGGGCTGGCGAGTCAGCCCCGGAGCACGCCGCCGAGACGGAGGCCGGTCGGTCTGTCGCCGTTGAGACGGGGGCCGATCGCGTGAAGGTGGAGGTCCGGGATCCTGAGACCGACGAGGCGGTCGGCGTGACGGTGATCGGGCCCGTGGACGTGACGGTCTGTCTGGACGCGGGCATCGTCAGCGTGCACGTCGGAGACTGCCTGCCCCCGTGCGCGCTTCGGTGCGCGCCCGCGCCGACCCCGAAGCCCACGCCTGAACCACCCCCGACACCCCCGACCCCGACACCCCCGACCCCGACACCCCCGACCCCGACACCCCCGACCCCGACACCCCCGACCCCCACACCAACTCCCACGCCCACGCCTGAACCGACCCCGAAGCCGACGCCCGGCCGTTCTCAGGCGCCGCCACCCCGGGTGGTCGCGCGGGTGACACCGCAGGCGCGCCCGACGCCCACACCCACGCCCACCCCGACGCCGACGCTCAAGCGGGCCTACGCGCGGGACGACGGCCCGCCGAAGCCCCGAAAGAACCCCCTGGCCACGGTCCTGATCCTCGTGGTTCTGGCGACGGCCATCTCCTCGACGACCGCCGTCGCGTTCGGCGCGTTCCGCTGACGACGGCCGACAGACGGCCCGGGAACCGACGACCGGCCTCGCCCGTATCACCGGGGCGAGGCCGGTCGCCCGGGAGGTGTCGCGAGGGCGGGCGGCGGCACTCTGGGAGATCGCGGCGTGCTCGGCTTCGAGGAGCGCGGGGGCTGAGGCCGTCGGCGGCTGCTGCGGCGAGGGTGAGCGTCGTGGAGATGGGGGAGTGCACGGCTCCTCACACGTGATACATCCCATGTATCGCGGCAAGGTGGAGTCTCCCGGACCGGCTGGAGGTTTGTTCGGTCCGGGAGACAGATCCAATCTTTCGCCGGATGAGATCTCCATCATTCGTACCTCCAACCGGTTGTTGCGTCTAGTACATCGGATCTTTTCTTCGACAAAACATCAATCCTCGCCAAGAATGGAGCGTTCCAAGATCCGATATCTGTTGACGAGTGTGACTCTTTGTGGGAACACGATGAAAAGCTCCAATCTTTCGCCATCCTCTCAAGGAGCACCATGAAGTTACGCGGGTTCCGAGGAACCTTGGCCCTGTTGCTCGCCGCAGGCGGACTGGCGGTGATCGCACCCGCCGCCGCGGTCTCGGCGGCCCCCACCCGATACGAGGCGGAGAACGCCACCATCGCGCAGGGCGCGGTGGAGTCCAACCACGCCGGCTTCTCCGGCACCGGGTTCGTCAACGGCGAGAACATCGCCGGGCCGTACGTCGAGTGGACGGTCAACGCCCCCTCGGCGGGTACCGCCACCCTCGCGTTCAGATACGCGAACGGCACCACGGCCAACCGGCCGAGCGACATCAGCGTCAACGGCACCCTGGTCGCCGACGACCGCGCCTTCGAGCCGACCGGCGGCTGGCCCACCTGGGTCACGAGCACGTTGACCGCCCCGCTGGTCGCCGGTGAGAACAAGATCCGCGCCACGGCCTCCGCCGTCGGCGGCAACCCCAACTGGGACTACCTCGACGTCGAGATCGCCGGGCCGAGCACGGAGTACCAGGCGGAGAGCGCCGTCATCACCCAGGGCGCGGTGGAGTCCAACCACACCGGCTTCACCGGCTCCGGGTTCGTCAACTTCGACAACGTGGTCGGCTCCGGCATCGAGTTCACCGTGAGCGCGGCCGTCGCCGGGCCGCAGAGCCTGGTCTTCCGTTTCGCCAACGGCACCGCCGACAACCGGCCCATGGCGATCTCCGTCAACGGCGGCACCGCCGTGAACCAGGACTTCACCGGCACCGGCGCCTGGACCACCTGGACCGAGGTCACCGTCAACGCCACGCTGCGCGCGGGCGCCAACTCGGTCAAGGCCACCTCCACCACGGCCAACGGCGGCCCGAACCTGGACCGGCTGAACGTCACCGGCCCCGGCGACACCGAGCGGCCCACCACTCCGGGCCAGCCCTCGTGCACCGAGGTCACGCACAACAGCCTCAAGGTGAACTTCGCGCCGGCCAGCGACAACATCGGCGTCGTCGCTTATGACATCTTCCACCTCGGCACCCAGATCGGCACCGCGCCGGCCTCGCCCGCGACCGTCACCGGACTGAGCCCGAACACCCAGTACCAGATCTCCGTCTTCGCCCGAGACGGCTCCGGCAACGTCTCGCCGTCCAGCCCCGAGGTGCTCTGCCGGACGCTGCCCGCGCCGGCCGACGACCCGCCCACCCAGCCGGGCCAGCCGACGGTCACCGGCGTCCAGCCGACGCAGGCCACCGTGAGCTGGGGCGCCTCGACCGACGACAACGGCGTCACCGCCTACCTCGTCCGCGACCAGAACAACACGGTCCTGCAGACCGTCACCGGCACCCCGCCGGCGACCACCTCGACCGTGCCGCTGGAGTGCGGCACGACGTACCAGGTGCGGATCGTCGCCCGCGACACCACCGGCCAGTTGTCGGCCCCGAGCGCGGCCAGTGCCTCGTTCACCACCGGAAGCTGCGGCAGCGTGCCGCAGACCCCGACCACCGTGGCGAGCGGCTGGGACATCCCGTGGGACATCGGCTGGGCCCCCGGCGGCGGTTTCGCCCTGGTGACCGAGCGCGACACCTTCCGGGTGTTCAAGGTGACCGCCTCCGGCACCAAGACGCAGGTGGGGACCGTACCGAACAGTCAGACCACCGGCGGTGAGGGCGGCCTCATGGGCGTCGCGCTGTCGCCGACCTGGAACGGATCCTCCGACCAGGACGTGTTCTTCATGCACACCTCCTCGGAGGGCAACCGGGTGGCCCGGATGACCTTCAACGGCACCGCGCTGTCGGGCTACACGACGGTTCTGCAGGGCATCGCCAAGAGCAGGTTCCACAACGGCGGCCGGATGAAGTTCGGCCCCGACGGCCACCTGTACGTGGCCACCGGTGACGCGCAGCAGACCAGCCACTCGCAGAACCTCGGCTCCCTCAACGGCAAGATCCTGCGCATCACCAAGACCGGCGCCGCGGCCCCCGGCAACCCGTTCAACAGCCGCGTCTACTCCTACGGCCACCGCAACCCGCAGGGCCTGGCGTGGGACTCGGCCGGTCGCCTGTGGTCGTCGGAACTCGGCAACTCCTCGCGCGACGAGCTCAACCTGATCCAGTCCGGCCGCAACTACGGCTGGCCCCAGTGCGAGGGCAACTGCAGCGTCTCCGGCATGACCAACCCGAAGCGCACCTGGAGCGTCGGAGAGGCGTCGCCGTCCGGCATCGCGATCGTCAACAACACGGTCTTCATGGCCACGCTGAAGGGCCAGCGCCTGTGGCGGATCGTGCTGAACGGCGAGAACGTCGGCACCGTCAACAGCTACTTCAACGGCACCTACGGCCGCCTGCGCGCCGTCGAGAAGGTGCCGGGCGCCGGCGCGATCTGGTTCGGCTCCACCAACTCCGACAACAACGGCAGCGGCGCGGCCGACACGATCCGCCGCTCCGACATCCAGTGACCGCCCCGACCCGCCCGGCGGCCCCGGCCGCCGGGCGGGTCACACCCCCGAGCGGAGACTTGGCGATGAGAGCCTCTCGACGCGACCTGTTCCGGGTCGCGGGACTCGCGGGCGGCGGCGCGGCGCTGCTGCCCACGACGGCCGCCCCGGCCGTCGCCGCGACGGCGGCGGACTCCCCGTGGGACGCGGTCCCCGGCATCCTGGCCCGGATCGTGCCGCCGACCTTCCCCGACCGCACCTTCGACATCACCGACTACGGCGCCCTGCCGGACAACTCCACCGACTGCACCCCGGCCTTCCGCGCGGCCATCGCCGCCTGCAACGCGGCAGGCGGCGGCACGGTGCTGGTGCCGGGAACCGGCAGATTCCGCACGGGCGCCATCCACCTGCTGTCGAAGGTGCGACTGCACGTGGCGGCGGGCGGCACCATCCGCTTCCGGTCGGACGCGGCCGCCTTCCTGCCGATGGTCTTCACCCGCTGGCAGGGCATCGAGTGCCACAACTTCTCCCCGTTCATCTACGCCAGAGGCCAGACCGACATCGCGCTCACCGGCTCCGGCACCATCGACGGCAACGCGGCGGCCGGGCCGTGGTTCGGCTTCGACGGGCAGCGCGGCCCCGACTGGGACCGGCTGCAGCAGACGGCGGTGGACGGCCTGCCCGTCGACCAGCGCCGCTTCGGCGACGGCCACTTCCTCAAACCGAACATGATCCAGCTCTACGAGTGCCGGAACGTCCTCATCGAGGACCTCGACATCAGGAACCCGGCCATGTGGGCGGTCCACCCGGTCCTGTCGCGCAACGTCACCGTCAGGCGGGTCAAGATCTACAGCCGAGGCGCCATGGTGGACGGCGTGGACCCGGAGAGCTGCGCGGACGTCCTGATCGAGAACTGCTCCTTCGACACCGGAGACGACGGCACCGTCATCAAGTCCGGCCGCGACATCGACGGCCGCCGGGTGAACGTGCCGTCGGAGAACATTGTCATCCGGGGCAACAAGTACTACGGCCGGTGGGGCGCGATCACCGTCGGCAGCGAGATGTCGGGCGGCGTCCGCAACGTCTTCGCCGAGAACAACCAGATCTTCTCTGGTTCCGGCTACCGCTCCTTCTACGCGCTCTACCTCAAGACGAACAACCGGCGCGGCGGGGTCGTCGACGGCGTGCACGTGCGCGGCCTGTCCGGCGGACCGTGCGACAGGGGCGGCTTCTACATCGACATGAACTACAGCCTGACCGGCCCCGGCCACGGCCCGATCGCCAACCCGACGATCAGGAACCTGACCGTGGACGGGATGACGATCGCGGACTCGCCGTTCGCGATCAAGCTGTCCGGCTCCTCGGCCAGTCCCGTCACGAACGTGACGATCTCCAACTGCGTCTTCACCGCGATCGACACTCCCGCGCCGCAGCTCAGCAACACCGTCGGCGTGCGGCTGCACAACGTACGGATCAACGGCACCCTGTACGGTTCCCCGCCCGCCGCCACCCGCCACGAGGCGGAGAACGCGGCGATCACCCTGGGCGTGGTCGAGTCCAACCACGCGGGCCACTCCGGGACCGGCTTCGTGAACTTCGACAACGTCGCCGGCAGCGGCATCGAGTTCACGCTCACCGCCGCGTCGGCGGGCACCGCGACGCTGGCCTTCCGTTTCGCCAACGGCACCACCGCCAACCGCCCGATGGACGTCGCGGTCAACGGCTCCGTCGTCGCCGCCGGCAAGGCGTTCAACGGCACGGGCGCGTGGACCACCTGGCAGACCACCACCGTGTCCGCCCGGCTGGAGGCGGGGACCAACACCGTCAGGCTGACGGCGACGACCGCGAACGGCGGACCGAACCTCGACTACCTGGAGGTGGGCGCATGACGGAGCTGTCGCGGCGGGCCCTGCTCGGCACCGCCGCCGGGGGGCTGGCCGCGACGGCCCTCCCGTCCGGAGCCGCCCACGCCGCCACCGCCCCCTGGCGGCTCGACGACCGGGTGGACTGGGCGGCGTTCCTGCGCGACCAGGACCTGCTGTGGGCCCGCCTGCCCACCGTCTGGCACGAGGGGCCCTTTCTCGGCGACGGCCTGCTGGGCAGCATGGTGTACAAGGAACCGGGCGCCAACAAGATCCGCTTCACCACGCAGCACGGCCGGGTCCAGGACCACCGGCCGCAGTTCGGCAGCGGGTTCGGCACCTGCAGGCTGCCCGTCGGCCACCTCACCCTCGACCCGGTCGGTACGATCACCGGGGTCGACTGGCGGCTCAGCCTGTGGGACGCCGAGCTCACCGGAACGATCACCACCAGCGCGGGCCGGATCTCGCTCACCGTCTTCGTCCACGGCGAGACGCTGGTCGCCGACGCCTCGGCCACCGGCACCGAGCAGGTCCGCTGGACCTTCCACCCGGCGGCGGCCGACAGCCCGCGCGAGGCGTCGGAGGCGCCTCCGGCCGGGTACGTGCGCAACCCCACCTGGAGCACGAAGAGCACCGGCGGGGTCGAACTGGTGCTGCAGCCGCTCGCGGGCGGCGGCCAGACCGCGACCGCCTACCGCAGGAGCGGCGGGCTGCTGCTGCTCAGCGTCGCCCACAGCTTCCCCTCCGGCACCGCCGCCGAAGGGCAGGCGCTGGCCCGGGTCAGGGACGCCAGGCCGTACGAGGAACTGCGGGCCGCCCATCGGGCCTGGTGGCACGCCTTCTACCCGAAGAGTTTCCTGTCGATCCCCGACGAGCGGCTGCAGGGCTTCCACTGGATCCAGCTCTACAAGGTCGCGAGCGCGACCCGCGCGGGCGGCCCGGTCATGGCCACGACCGGGCCGTGGCTGGAGCCGACCCCGTGGCCCGCCGTGTGGTGGAACCTCAACGTCCAGCTCGAATACTGGCTGATCCACGGTTCCAACCACCTGGAACTCGACTCGCTGACGACCACGCTCAGCCAGAACAGGCAGCAGCTCGTCGCCAACGTCCCGAGCGCCTACCGCGGGGACTCGGCGGGCGTGGGCCGCAGCTCGGACATGTTCGCGACCAGGAGCGTCGGCACCCCGGGCAGCGGCGCCGAGGTCGGCGACCTGGCCTGGGCGCTGCACAACGTGTGGCTGTCCTACCGGCACACCATGGACGACGCGCTGCTGCGCGACACGCTCTTCCCGCTGCTGCGGCGGGCCGTCAACTACTACCTGCACTTCCTGCGCACCGAGACCGACGGCAGGCTGCACCTGCCCTCGACGCTGTCACCGGAGTACCCGGTGGTGCCGCCGAAGGACTGCAACTACGACCTGTCCCTCATCCGCTGGGGCTGCCAGACGCTGCTGGAGGCCGCCGACCGGCTCGGCGTCGACGACCCGCTCAAGCCGCGCTGGCGTGCGACCCTGGCCGACCTGACGCCGTACCCGGCCGACGGCAACGGCTACATGATCGGCGCGAGCACGCCGTACGCCCAGTCGCACCGGCACTACTCCCACCTGCTCATGATCTACCCGCTCTACCTGGTGAACTGGGACCAGACCGGCAGCCGTGTGATCATCGAGCGCTCCCTCACCCGCTGGCAGGCCCTCACCGGCGCCCACCGGGGCTACAGCTACACCGGAGCCGCCTCCGTCTACGCCTCGATGGGCCGGGGCGACACCGCCCTGTCGTACCTGCGCAGGTTCTTCGACCCCGCGACCTCCTTCCCGTGCCGCGCCAACACCCACTACACCGAGGCCGGGCCGGTCATCGAGACGCCGCTGTCGGCCTCGCAGAGCATCCACGACCTGCTGTGCCAGAGCTGGGGCGGCGTGATCCGGATCTTCCCCGCCGTGCCGTCGGCCTGGCCGGACGTCACCCTGCACGACTTCCGCACCCAGGGCGCCTTCCTGGTCACGGCCGTACGCCGGGCGGGCACGACCCGCTTCGTCCGGGTGCGCAGCCTGGCCGGTGAGCCGCTGCGGCTGCGGCACGGACTGACCGGCCCGCTCACCGCCGTGCTCGACGACGGCACCCCGGCGCAGGTCACCGACCTCGGCGGCGGCACCGTGCAGATCGCCCTGCCGAAGGACCGCGAGGTGCTCGTGCACACCGGCGAACGGCCGCCGCTGGTCGTGGACCGGGTGCCGATCGCCACCCCGGGCACCCGCTGGGGCCTGCCGGGCAGCCCGCCCCGCCCCGGAAGATACGAGGCGGAGCAGGCCCGCATCACGCAGGGCGCGGTGGAGTCCAACCACGCGGGATTCTCCGGCACCGGGTTCGTCAACCTGGACAACGTGCCCGGGTCGGCGCTGGAGTTCACCGTGGTCGAGACCGGGACCCGCGATCTCACCTTCGGCTACGCCAACGGCACCGCGGCCGTCCGGTCGATGGAGGTCAGCGTGGACGACGTCCGCGTGGGCACGCTCGACTTCCCGCCGACGGGCGCCTGGACCACCTGGCGGACCCTGTCCCTGCGGGCGACGCTCGGCAGCCGGGTCCGGCTCGTCTCGCTGTCCGCCGAGGGCGGACCCAACCTCGACTACCTGGACGTCGGCGCCGCCGCGGGCACCGGCGACCAGGCGGAGGACCCCGACACGATCACCATCGGATAGGACACCATGGAACTGTCACGCCGCCAGTTCGGCCTTCTCGCCGGCGCGGTCGCCGCCGCTCCGCTCCTGACCGGGCGCCCCGCCTTCGCCGCCGCCCCCACCCTGCTGCCGCCCGGCCAGAGCTGGCAGCTCATGTGGTCGCCGTCGGCCCGCACCGACGGCATGCGGGCCTGGGAGTCGATCGAGGACGACCGCGCGGACTCCCACACCTCGGCGGCCCCGCACATCTTCCCCGAGGGCGACAACTTCCGCTTCACCATGCACACCGTCGACCGCGACACCAGCACCGACCGGCAGCGGCACGAGGTGACGGGCAACCGTACGCCCTCGGGCTTCCTGCAGTGGCGGACCGGCGAGCTGTGGCGGGTGACGTACTCGATGTTCATCCCGAGCACGCTGAAGGCCACCACCACCTTCACCCACATCTTCCAGACCAAGATGCCCGGCACCGGAACCGGCCCGATCACCGTGACCTCGCTGCGCCGCTCCGGCGGCACGCAGACCATCGAGCACAAGATCTTCGAGCCGAACATCCTGGTCGGGCGGACGAACCTGGAACCGCTGCACGACAAGTGGATCGACATCGACTACGAGATCAGGATCGGCGACGGTTCGGCCGGCGCGGTCCGCTGGGTGCTGCGCGACGGCGCCACCACCGTGGTGGACGCCACCAGGACCGGGATCGACACCTTCCTCGGCGACCGGGTGCGTCCCAAATGGGGCATCTACCGCTCGCTCGGCGACTCCTCCGGCTCGTTGCAGAACTGCCACCTCCTGCTCACGAACCTGCGCTCGTACAAGGCGGTCGCGGGCAACGGCGGCGGGACCACCCGCTACGAGGCCGAGGCCGCGACGATCTCGCAGGGCGCGGTCGAGTCCAACCACGCCGGGCACTCCGGCACCGGTTTCGTCAACAGCGACAACGTCGCAGGCTGCTACACCGAGTGGACCGTCACCGGTACGGCCGGCGCCGCCACCCTCGGCGTCCGCTTCGCCAACGGCACCACCGCCGACCGGCCCGCCACGATCACCGTCAACGGCAGCCCGATCACCCAGAACTTCCCCGGCACCGGCACCTGGACGGGGTGGACGACGGCGACGCTGCCGGTCACCCTCAACGCGGGCGCCAACACCGTACGGATCACCGCGAACACCGCGAACGGCAACCCCAACCTGGACTACCTAGAGGTGACCCAATGAGCGGTACGTCGCGGCGCGGATTCCTACGCGCGGCCGTCCTCACGACCGGCGCCGCGGCCCTCTCTGTACCTCTCTCGGGGCCTCTCTCCGGGCCACTCGCGGCGGGCCAGGCGCGGCCCGCAAGGGCGGCCGCGCCCGCCGTCGCCTCCCCGTGGGACGAGGTGCCGTCCATCCTGGCCCGCATCGTCGCGCCGGTCTTCCCCGACCGCACCTTCCCCGTCACCGATTACGGCGCGGTCGGCGACAACAGCACCGACTGCACGAACGCCTTCCGCGCGGCCATCGCCGCCTGCAACGCGGCGGGCGGCGGGCGCGTGCTGGTGCCGCAGGGCACCTTCCGCACCGGCAAGATCCACCTGCTGTCGAACGTGGAACTGCACGTGGCCAGCGGCGGCACCATCCGCTTCCGTACCGACCCCGCCTCCTACCTGCCCGCCGTGTTCACCCGGTGGGAGGGCATCGAGTGCTACAACTACTCGCCCTTCGTGTACGCCAACGGCCAGACCGACATCGCGCTCACCGGCGCGGGCACCATCGACGGCAACGCCCCGGCGGGGGAGTGGTCCTCGTGGGGCAACGGCGGAGCCGACCGCGACCGGCTGTGGGGCTGGGGGGCGAACGACCACCCGGTCGAGCAGCGCAGATTCGGCGCGGGAAGCAGGCTGCGGCCGAACCTGATCGGCCTGTACAACTGCACGAACGTGCTGGTCGAGGGCCTCGACCTGCGCAACCCGGCGATGTGGACGCTGCACCCGGTCTACTGCACCAACGTCACCGTCAGGAACGTCACCTTCTACAGCACCAACTCCCAGGGCGACGGCTGCAACCCGGACTCCTCGACGGACGTGCTGATCTCCGGCTGCCGCTTCAACACCAACGACGACTGCATCCCGGTCAAGTCGGGCCGCGACCGTGACGGCCGCCGCGTCAACCGGCCCTCGCAGAACATCGTCGTGCGCGACTGCCGGTTCTCCGGGCGCTGGGGCGGCATCACGGTCGGCTCGGAGATGTCCGGCGGGGTCCGCAAGGTCTTCGCCGAGGACTGCGCCTGCAACGCCGCCGACTTCCCCGGCCGCTACCCCGTGAAGTACGCCTTGTACGTCAAGACCAGCTTCAACCGGGGCGGCTTCGTCGAGGACGTGCACCTGCGCCGCTTCACCGGCCGCAACCTCGAACGCGACGCCCTGTACGTCACGATGAACTACGAGACCTCGGGCAACCTCCCGCCCACCGTCCGCGACATCACCGTGGACGGGATGACGATCACGGGCGCGCGCTCGGCGTACAACATCGACGGCCGCTCGGCCCGCCACATCCAGAACGTGACGATCACCAACAGCACGTTCACCGGGATGACCGACGCGGGCAACACCGCGAACTTCGTCGACGGCCTCCGGCTGGTCAACGTCTTCCACAACGGCAGGGACATCTCCAACACCCAGCCGGGCACCGGCACCCGCTACGAGGCGGAGAACGCGACGATCTCGCAGGGCGCGGTCGAGTCCAACCACGCCGGGCACTCCGGCACCGGCTTCGTCAACGGCGACAACGTCGCGGGCAGCTACATCGAGTGGACCGTCACGGGGTCGGCGGGCGGCTTGGCGGGCGCTGCCACCCTGCGCGTCCGCTACGCCAACGGCACCACCGCCAACCGCCAGGCCACGATCGCCGTCAACGGCGCGACCGTCGTGCGCGACTTCCCCGGAACCGGCGCCTGGACCACCTGGACCACGCTCACCCTGCCGGTCACGCTCAACGCCGGCAACAACACCGTACGGATCACCGCGAACACCGCCAACGGCAACCCCAACCTGGACTACATCGAGGTGGCGCAATGACCCGCCTGGCCTGGCTCCCCGCCCTGGTGCTGGCGTTACCGCTGCTGACGGCGCCACCGGCGGCCGCGGTCGCGGAGTTCGACGTCCGCGACTACGGCGCCACCGGCAACGGTTCCACCAACGACGACGACGCGATCGACCGGGCCATCGACGCCGCCAGCGCGGCCCCCGGCGGCGTCGTCGTCTTCCCCTCCGGCAACTACCGGGCCCGCACCATCCACCTGAAGAGCAACGTCACCATCCGCCTGGACGCGGGCTCGACCGTACGGGCCGCCGCGAGCGGCATGGACGCCCCCGAGAACAACCCCTACGACGCCTACCAGGACTTCGGCCACAGCCACTTCGACAACTCGCTGTTCGTCGGCAGGGGCGTCAGCAACGTGCACTTCGCGGGCACCGGCTCCATCGACGGCGACGGCAACCTGTCCACCAGCAACTCCCCGCCGGGCGGCGCGGGCAACAAGGCCATCGCCCTCACCGACTGCGCGGACGTCAGCATCAAGGACATCACGATCAGGCGCGGCGGCCACTTCATGGCCCTGCTGAACGGCTGCCACGACGTCCTCATCGACAACCTCAAGACCGTGTACGCGCGCGACAACGTCCGCGACGGCATCAACCTCATCAACAGCTGGAACGTCGTGCTGCAGAACAGCCGCATCGAGGCCAGCGACGACGCCATCGGGCTCAAGAGCGACTACGCCCTCGGCCGCACCCACACCAGCCAGAACATCCGCGTCCGCAACACGGTCGTCTACTCCCACGAGAACAACGCGCTGCAGTTCGGCTCCGAGACGTGCGGCAACTTCCGCGACATCCGCTTCGACGACATCACCGTGCTCGGCGGCGGCAAGGCCGGGATCGGCATGGTCTCCATGGACGGCGCGATCATCGAGGACGTCCACTACCGCAACATCTCGCTCACCAAGACGACCACGCCCATCTTCATGAAGATCGGCGAACGCCGCCGCTGCCCCGGCTCACCGCCTGCGGGCCGCATCAGGAACATCAGCGTGACGAACGTGACCGGCGTCAACCTGACCGCGCCCGAACCGTCCGGAACGACCGGCGGCTCCGAGCTGACCAGCACCGTCACCGGCACCCCCTCGGTCGACATCGGCCCCGGCATCACCTTCGACAACGTCAGGCTGACCGTCCCGGGCGGCCACCCGGCCTCCGACGCCAATCGGGTACCGGGCGAGTTCCTCACCAGCTACCCGCCCCGCGACTACGGCACCCGGCCCGCGTTCGGCGTGTGGGCCCGCCACGTGCGGGGGCTCAGCATCGGCAACGGCTCGGCCTTCCGGCTCGACGCCAACGACAACCGGCCCGCCTTCATCGTCGACGACGGCTCCGACCTGCGCCTGGACGTGACCGCCCAGCGCGGCTCCGGCAGCGCCTACGACGTCGGCGTCAGCGGCGTCAGCGGCTACACGGTGGCCGGCGCCAACACCTCGGGCGGCGCGCTGCGGGTGCGGGCCACGAACTCCACCCCCGTCCCCGGTACCCCCGTCACCAGGTACGCCGAGGCCGAGTCCGGCACCGTGACCGCCCCCATGCAGACCCTCCAGGACCCGGCCGCCTCCGGCGGCTCCTACGTCGCCGTCGCCCCCGGCAGCAACAGCCAGGCGTCGGCCCCGGCCACGGGCCACGCCACCGTGTCGTTCGACGTCCCGGACCCGGGGGCGTTCACGGTGTGGGGGCGGGTGATCGCCCCCACCGACAGCGACGACTCCTTCTGGGTGCGCGCCGACGGCGGCGCCTGGACCAACTGGAACAACATCCCGCTCGGCGCGTCCTGGCACTGGGCGCAGTTCCCGGTCACCTACGACCTGGCGGCGGGCACCCACACGCTCACCTTCGCCTACCGCGAGGACGGCGCGCTCCTCGACCGGATCGCCGTCTCCAGCGACCCCGCCTTCACCCCGTCGGACGGCCCGCCGCCCACTCTCCTGGAGGCGGAGAACGCCGTCATCGGGCAGGGCGTGATCGAGTCCAACCACGCCGGCTTCACCGGCACCGGCTTCGTCAACTACGACAACCTCGTCGGCTCCTACGTGGAGTTCACCGTGACCGCCGCCCAGGCGGGCACCGCCACCCTCACCTTCAGGTACGCCAACGGCACCGCCGTCGGCCGCCCGATGGACATCACGGTCAACGGCACCCTCGCGGCGGGCGGCCTCGCCTTCGACCCGACAGGCGCCTGGCCCACCTGGACGACCCGGACGGTCACCGTCCCGCTGGCGGCGGGCGCCAACACCGTCAGGGCCACCGCGACGACCGCCAACGGCGGCCCCAACCTGGACCGGCTCAGCGTCGGCTGAAGGAGGAAGCGGTGAGAAGGATCCTCGCGGCACTCGCGCTGGTGGCAGCGGCACTGACCGTGACCCAGCAGCCCGCCGCCCGAGCCTCGGACAACGGACAGTCCATCCGGCCCGCCATGGGCTGGAGCAGCTGGAGCTTCGTTCGCCGCTGGCCGGACGAGGCCAAGCTGCGCGCCCAGGCCGACGCCCTGGTCAGCAGTGGCCTGGCCGCCAAGGGCTACGTCTACGTCAACCTCGACGACTTCTTCCAGAAGTGCGACGCCAACGGCTTCCTGGTCGACGAGTACGGCCGCTGGGCGATCGACGCCGCGAAGTTCCCCAGCGGGATCAAGGCCCTGGCCGACTACGTCCACTCCAAGGGACTGAAGTTCGGCTTCTACGTCACGCCCGGCATCGCCAAGAACGCGGTCACCCGCAACACCCGCGTCGAGGGCACCGCGTACCGGGCCGCCGACATCGCCGACACGAGCGCCACGCACAAGAACTACAACTGCAGGAACATGTACCGGCTGCGTTTCGACCACCCGGGCACGCAGGCGTTCATCAACTCGTGGGCCGATCAGATGGCCTCGTGGGGCGTCGACCATCTCAAGATCGACGGTGTGGACGCCACCACCGTCGCCGACGTCGAAGCCTGGGACCGTGCCCTGCGCCAGACCGGGCGGCCCATCAACTTCGCCCTGTCCAACAACCTGCCCATCTCCCACGCCACCACGTGGAAACGCCTGGCCAACAGCTGGCGCACCCAGGGCGACGTCGAATGCTACTGCGGGCCGGGACCCAACGGCAGCGGCTTCCCGCTCACCACCTGGGCCAAGGTCAGCGGGCGCTTCAACTCGGCCGCGTCCTGGCAGCAGTACGCGGCGCCCGGTGGCTGGAACGACCTCGACTCGCTGCAGATCGGCAACGGCGACCAGATGGGCATCAACGCCGACCAGCGCCGCTCCCACCTGACACTGTGGGCGATGGCGGCCTCGCCGCTGCTGCTCGGCAGCGACCTGACCGCACTCACCGCCACCGACCTCGCCATGCTCACCAACGACCGGCTCATCGCCGTCAACCAGGACGGCGTCGCTGCCCAGCGCATCATCAGCAGCGGCGTCAACCAGGTGTGGCGCAAACGCCAGGCGGGCGGCGACCACATCGTCGCCCTGTTCAACACCGGCACCTCCGGCAACTCCACGGTGAGCGTCACCTGGCCGCAGGTCGGCTTCACCGGCCCCGCCGAGGTCACGAACCTGTGGTCCGGCGCGGCCGAGGGCAGCGCCGCCTCCGGGTACAGCGCCACCCTGCGGCCCGGCGAGACCCGCCTGATCAGGGCCCGGCCGACCGGCGGCACCCTCACCCGCGTCGAGGCCGAGTCCGCCGCCATCACCCAGGGCGCGGTCGAGTCCAACCACGCCGGATACTCCGGCACCGGCTTCGTCAACTTCGACAACGTCGTCGGCAGCGGCATCGAGTTCCCCGTCGACGCCGCGTCGGCGGGCAACGTCCGGCTGACGCTCAGATACGCCAACGGCACCTCGGTCGCGCGGCCCATGAGCGTCTCCGTCAACGGCGGCCCGCCCGTCGTCCGCGACTTCCCGGGCACCACCACGTGGGACGGCTGGACCAACGCGGCCGTCGACGTGAGCGTGACGGCCGGGGCCAACAGCGTCAAACTGGTGGCCACGACCGCCGACGGCGGGCCCAACCTGGACCGGATCAGTCTCAGGTAGGCCCGCCTCCCGAGGGCCCGCCGCGCGCCGAACCCCCACGCGCGGCGGGCCGCTTCACCTCCGGCCGGGTGATTGTCGCGGTCGCTCGCCCCGTGTTCGGGCGCGACCGTGGAGGGCGGCGTCCTGTGTCCGGTCGGATGACCGTTACGGGCGCCTGTCTTGCGTGCGGCCGGTGTCAGGCCGGGTCATCGGTATGGTCACCCGCCCCCAAACGCCACCCGCCGTCTCCGGCTCGCGGCCTCCAGGGAGACGCTCCTGCCCGCCCGCCCGGACCGCCGTCACGGCGCGACGGTCCAGGCGCCGGGCCCAGACCAGGGTGAGCAGGGCCAGTGCCATCAACGCCACGCTCACCCACACCGGCGAGCGGTAGCCGAGACCGCCGTCGATGGCCAGGCCGCCGAGCCCGGGTCCGGCGGCGGCGCCCACGTTGAAGGCGGCGGTGCCGAACGCGCCCGCCAGCGTCGGCGCACCCGCCGCCAGCGCATAGGCCCGCGAGGTCAGCGCCGGGGCCAGGCCGAAGGCCAGCATCCCCTGGATGAGGATCAGCGTCACGAGGGCGGGGCCGCTTCCGGCGGTCAGCGCGAGTACGATCCAGCCGGTGATGAGGGCGGCGGCGCCGTACCAGAGGATCCGCACGGGGTGCGCGTCGGCCAGCCGCCCACCGGCCGTGATGCCGATCAGCGAGCCCACTCCGAACAGCACCAGCAGCACCGGAACCGCCCCCGGCCCGAACCCGGCCTCCTCGGTGGCGAGCGGCGCGAGGAAGGTGTAGGTGCAGAACGTGGCTCCCTGCACGAACGCGTTCAGCAGGTAGGTGGCGGCCAGCCGAGGATCGGCCAGCGCCCGCAACTCGGCCACCGCACTCGGCCGCCGTGGTCCGCTGTTCGCGAAGCCGCCCGGCCCGGACGCGGAGCCCGCGTCGCGGGCAGACGGCGCCGCCCGGTCGGCCTCGGCGGGCAGGGCGGCGAAGACGGCGACGGCGGACAGGGCCGAGAGCGCGGCGACGCCCCAGAACGCGGCCCGCCAGCCCCAGAGCTGACCGACCAGCGCCCCGAGGGGCACGCCCGCGACGGTCGCGAGCGTGACCCCGCCGACGACGATCGCCAGCGCCCTGGCCCTGACCTCGACGGGGACCATCGCGACGGCGGCGGCCGCCGCGACGGCCCAGAATCCCGCGTTGGCGAGGGCGGAGACGATCCGCGCCGCGAGCAGCATGCCGTAATCGGGCGTGAGCGCCGCGACCACGTGCGAGACGGCGAAGACCAGCAGGAACAGCCCCAGCGCACGGCGCCTCGGCCAGCGGAGGGTGGCGGCGGCGAGCACGGGCGCGCCGACGACCATACCGGCGGCGAACGCCGAGGTCAGCAGCCCGGCTTGGGCGATGGAGACGTGCAGGTCGGCGGAGATGGCGGGCAGCAGCCCGGAGAGCATGAACTCCGAGGTGCCCTGGGCGAACACGGCCAGACCGAGGATGAAGACGGCCAATGGCATGACGAGATGACTCCCGAGTGACAGAGGAACTGGACCGGCACGGCGGCCCGGTCACTCCTCACGCGCCAGGCGTCCCAGGACAGGGTGCGGCGGACGTCCGGCGACGGACGTCATGCGGGTGCGTGGAGGCGACCACCGGACAGCCGGTGGTCAGCGTCTGTTCGACTCAGGGCTGGACATGATGACGGGACTGTAGTGCCCCCCGAAGGCCAGAGCAAGGGATTAAAACCCGCCCCGGGAAGCACCCGGCTACCACCAGAAGTCGGCACGGGAAGCATCGCGGCGCCCGCGCGGTTCACCACAGATGTGGACACCGTACAGCTGGATCCGGCCCTGGCGCTCGACGCCCGTCCGGCCGACGCCGTGGTGATCGGCGCGGGTCAGGCGGGGCTGTCCAGCGCCTACTTCCTGCGCCGGTTCGGGCTGGACACCGTGGTCCTCGACGCCGAGGACGGGCCGGGCGGCGCGTGGCGGCACCGCTCGCCCAGCCTGACCATGGACAAGATCCACGGCATCTTCGACCTCCCCGGCGTCCGGAGGGAGGCCGAGCCCGCTTTCACCGCGCGGGCCCGCGACGTGGTGCCCGCCTACTACGCCGAGTATGAGCGGGAGGCCGGGCTGGACGTCGTGCGGCCGGTAAAGGTCGGAGCGGTGAGCGAAGGTCCGGATGATCGCCTGCTCGTGTCGGCGGGGGAGCGGCGCTGGGCCGCGCGGGCCGTCGTCAACGCCAGCGGCACCTGGGCACGCCCGCACTGGCCGTACTACCCGGGCGCCGCCGCCTTCCTCGGCCGCCAGACGCACTACGCCGCCTACCGGGGGCCGGAGCCGTACGCGGGGCTGCGGGTGGCCGTCGTCGGCGGCGGGGCGTCCGCCGCGCACGTGCTGTCCGAGCTGGCAGGGGTGGCGGCGGCCACCCTGTGGATGACCCGCAGGCCGGTCGAGTGGCGCGACGACGACTTCGGCGAGGAGGCGAGGCGCGACGCCGTCGCCCTGGTCGAGCGGCGGGTACGCGCCGGGCTGCCGCCGCGCAGCGTGGTCAGCGTGACCGGCCTCTCCCGCACCGGCGTGGTACGCACCGCCCTGGCGAAGGGCGCGCTGGACCGGCAGGAGATGTTCACCCGCCTCACCCCCGACGGCGCGAGCTGGGCGGACGGCCGCCACGAGCGGCTCGACGCGATCGTCTGGGCGACCGGGTTCCGCTCGGCGCTCGGCCACCTCGCGCCGCTGCGGCTGCGCGAGCCGGGCGGCGGAATCCGCGTGGACGGCACCCGCGTCCTGCGCGAACCCCGGCTGCACCTCGTCGGGTACGGCCCGTCGGCGAGCACCGTCGGCGCCAACCGGGCCGGGCGGGCGGCGGCTCTCGCCGTACGGGAACTGCTGACGGGATAGCGGGCGGGCGGCGGTGACCGTACGGGAACCGCTGACGGGAAGGCGTTGACGGGCGTTCCGACACCCGGCTTGGATGGACGTCAGACACCCGATGTCTGAGAGGAGTCCCCCGTGCGCCTGCGATCTCTGGTGACCGCCGCAGCCCTCCTGCTCGCCGGGCTGACCGTCCCGCAGCCCCCGGTGGCCGCCCGTGCCGCCGCCTTCAACCATCCCGGAGTCTCGTCAGCCGGGCGCAACTCGACCACGTCAAGGCCAACCTCGCCAACGAGCCGTGGAAGAGCGCCTGGAGCGCCTTACGGGCCCACGCCTTCGCGTCCCTGTCGTACACGGCCGCACCGCGCGCCACCGTCGAGTGCGGGCCCTCGTCCAACCCCGACCTCGGGTGCTCGGACGAGCGCAAGGACGCGATGGCCGCCTACACCCACGCCCTGCAGTGGTACCTCACCGGCGACGAGCGCCACGCCCGCAAGGCCGTCCAGATCATGGACGCCTGGTCGGCCGTGATCACCACCCACACCGGGCACAACGCGCGCCTCCAGACCGGCTGGGCGGGCGCCTCGTTCTCCCGCGCCGCCGAGCTCATGAAGCACACCTACCCCGGCTGGGCCTCGGCCGGGCGCATGGCCGACAAACTGCGCACCGTCTACCTGCCGGTGGTCATCGCGGGCAGTCCCAACACCAACGGCAACTGGGAACTCATCATGACCGACGCGGCGATCGGCATCGCCGTGCACCTCGACGACCGCGCCTCCTTCGACCGGGCCGTACGCACCTGGCGCGGGCGTCTGCCCGCCTACGTGTACCTGACCGCCGACGGCGCGCTGCCCAAGCAGGCGCCCGGCAGCAGGTACGACACCCGTGACGAGCTGATCGGCTACTGGTACGGCCAGACCACCTTCGTCAACGGCCTGGCCCAGGAGACGTGCCGCGACTTCGGGCACACCGGCTGGGGCATCGCGGCCGCCGTCCACGTCGCGGAGACCGCCCGTCACCAGGGCCTCGACCTGTACGCCGAGGGCAAGGACCGGTTGCGTCACGCCATGGGCTTCCACTCGGGGCTCCAGCTCGGCGAGCCGGTGCCGTCGTGGCTGTGCGGCGGATCGGTCAAGCCGGGGCTCGGGCCGACGTTCGAGGTCGGCCTCAACGCCCTGGCCGGACGGCTGGGCGTCGGCATGCCGCGCACCCAGCGACTGGTCGAGCAGGGGCGCCCGGCGGGCGTGAGCCACTTCTTCGGCTGGGAGACCCTCACCCACGCCGAGAACCCCGCCTGAGGCGGCGGCACGGTCCGCAGGGGCGGGGGTCAGTGGTAGGCGTGCACCACCGCGTGGCCCTTGCCCTTGCCGATCAGCCACTTGTTGACGGGGGTCGTCACGAGGAAGGCGATGAGGAAGGCGAAGGCGAGCGCACCCCAGAACAGCCAGGAGGCGACGCCCGCGTCCATGGCGCCGGGGACGATGACCATGATGCCGTTGTCGACGATCTCCATGACGAGGATCGAGATGGTGTCGGCGGCGAGCGCGACGCGCAGCGCCTGCTTGAAGGTCAGCCCGGCCTTGAGGACGCCGACCATGGTGAGCGCGTAGCCGAAGACGAACGCCAGGCCGACCGCGAGGGCGATCGTCTGGATGTTGTTCCAGCCGAGCGAGGTGCCGATGACCATGCCGAGCACCTCGCCGATCGCACAGCCGGTCAGGCAGTGCAGGGTGGCCTTGGCCGCCATGCCCCACGAGGTCCCGCCGTGGGCCCCATGTCCCCCGTGAGCGCCGTGCCCGGCGTCGCCGTCATGTCCGATGTGCTGGCCGTCGTGGGCACCATGGCCTGCGTGGCCGCCGTGTTCCCCGTGGGCGGCGGTTGCCCCGGATCCGGTGTGGCCGGTGTGGCCCGCGTGCGTCGCGGGCTCGCCGTGACCGGTGTGTCCCGCGTGGTCGCCGTGACCCGTGTGCGGGTCGTGGGCGGCGTGTCCGTCGTGGGGTTCGTGCGAGTGGTGCCTAGACATGAATCGTAATTATACCCCTTAGGGGTATTAACGCAAACCCTCCGTGACGCCGAACGCCCGCCATCCGACGTCGGGGAATCCCGCGGCCTCGGCGACCGCGGCGGAGGGGAGGTTGCCGGGGTCGTGCATGTACGTGGGCACCGCGCCCTCGTCCAGCACCCGTCGCGCCGCCTGCGCCACCAGTCGCCGCGCGAGCCCGCGTCCGCGTGCCTCCGGGGCGGTCACGACCGACAACTCCATGCCGTGGACGTCGTGCCGCTTCACGCCGACGCCCGCCAGGTGCGCGCCCGTCTCTGGATCCGTGGCCACGAGTGCCTCGCCGCCGAACGGGCGCAGCCATGCGGGCGCGTCGGCGGCGGGGACCCATTCGCCCGCGTCCGGCAGTTCGGCCGGACGGTCGCACCACCGGTAGACGGCCTCGAACCACCCCCGCTCGCCGTGCCCGACCAACGCGGGCACACGCGCGAAGACCGGGTCGGCCCCTGTGGGTGCGTGTTCGAGGGGCGAGTCCGCGTCGGGTGCGGCGTGCGGTGGCCGGGGTGCCGCCCCGTCGAGGGGGCCGGTGGGCGGCCAGGCGCCGAGCCACTGGCGCAGATGTCGCGTGAGAGTCACCCCAGCTACTATGGGAAGTAGTAAAGATTGTCCCGGCATTCGAGGTGGCGTCACCCTGCGTGATGTAGCGTTCACGCTATGACCTGGAGGCCGCTCGTGGCGCTCATGGTCCTGCTCACGCTGTTCTGCGTGGCCGGGCCGCACGCCCACGCGGACACCCCGCGACCCGAGGGCGTGTCGAGCTGCGACGGCGGCGCGCACCCCCATCGGCATGCGGCCTCCTGTGACGCGCCCGCCGCCCAGCCGCAGGCGGCCGACCTGCCGCCGCTCGGCGACCAGGGCCGCTGCGGCCCCGCCTCCGCGTCCCCGGCCGGCCTCGCGCCCGCCCCGGTGTCACCCGCAGGGCCGGACCTGCTCGCTCTCCTCTGTCTCGCACGGGTGTAGAAGGCCGCGTCCCCCCACGCGCTTCTGCACCTACATAAGCCGAGAGAGCACATCAAAAATGGATATTTCAGGACTCGTGGGCGACACGCCCGTTCTTTGGGTGCCCGAACTCTGGACCGGAGGCGAGCGCGGCTTCTGGGCCAAACTCGAAGGCCGCAACCCCGGAGGCATCAAGGACCGCCCCGCCCTCCACATGGTCGGCGAAGCCAGGAAGCGCGGTGACCTGCGCCCCGGCGCCC
Source organism: Nonomuraea longicatena (assembly GCF_039525605.1). Taxonomy (NCBI): domain Bacteria; kingdom Bacillati; phylum Actinomycetota; class Actinomycetes; order Streptosporangiales; family Streptosporangiaceae; genus Nonomuraea; species Nonomuraea longicatena. Next base: position 89,149 of record NZ_BAAAHQ010000049.1, read on the forward strand.
CCATCGTCGAATCCACCAGCGGCACCCTCGGGCTCGGCCTCGCGCTGGCCGGAGTCGTGCACGGCCACCCCGTCACCCTCGTCGCCGACCCCGGCATGGAGCCGCTCATGCGCAGGCTCCTGCTCGCCTACGGAGCCCGCCTGGAGATCGTCGCCGAGCCGTACGCCGAAGGCGGATGGCAGGCCGCCCGCCGCGCCCGCGTCCGCGACCTGCTTGCGCGCCTGCCCGGCGCCTACTGCCCCGACCAGTACACCAACCCGGACAACGTCGGCGCCTACGCCGGGCTCGCCCGCGAACTGGCCGCCCGCCTCGGCCGCGTGGACGTGCTCGTCTGCAGCGTCGGCACCGGCGGCCACAGCGCCGGCATCCACCGCGTGCTGCGCGAACTGTCGCCCGGTGTCCGCCTGGTCGGCGTGGATACCGTCGGCTCCACCATCTTCGGCCAGCCCGCCCGCACCCGCCTCATGCGCGGCCTCGGCAGCAGCATCCACCCCGCGAACGTCGCCTACGAGGCGTTCAGCGAGGTCCACTGGGTCGCGCCCGCCGAGGCCGTGTGGGCCTGCCGCCGCCTCGCCTCCGCCCGCTACGCCAGCGGCGGCTGGAGCGTCGGCGCGGTCGCCCTCGTGGCGTCCTGGCTGGCCCGCCGCGAACCGGCGGGCACCCGGATCGCCGCCGTCTTCCCCGACGGACCCGAGCGCTACTTCGACACCGTGTACGGCGACGCCTACTGCGCCGAGCACGGCCTCCTCGACGGCAAACCCGAACCGGACCCGGACGAGCTCCCGTACCCGGGCGCGGCGGAAGCCGTCCGCTGGACCCGCTGCACCCGCGTGACCCGCCCGGAGCCGGCCGCGTGCGGGGGCGCGATCGAGGCGGCGGAGGCGGGGCGATGACCGGAGAGCTGCGCGACAACCGGGCCATCCGGCTGCTGATGGTCAACCAGCTGACGATCAACATCGGCTTCTACATGCTGATGCCGTACCTCGCCGCCCATCTCACCGGAGGGCTCGGCCTGGCGGTGTGGCTGGCCGGGCTGGTCCTCGGCGTGCGCAACCTGTGCCAGCAGGGCCTGTTCCTGGTCGGCGGCACGCTGGCCGACCGGGTCGGCTACAAGCCGATGATCCTCGCCGGACTGCTCCTGCGGACCGTCGGTTTCGCCCTGCTCGGCGTCGCCGAGCAGGTGCCCGTCCTTCTCGCCGCCTCGGCCCTGACCGGCCTCGCGGGCGCGCTGTTCAACCCGGCCGCCCGCGCCTACCTCGCCCAGGAGGCGGGCGAGCGCAGGGTCGAGGCGTTCGCCCTGTTCAACGTCTTCTACCAGACGGGCATCCTGGTGGGCCCGCTCGTCGGGCTGCTGCTGAACGGCCTCGCCTTCCGGGTGACCTGTCTGACGGCAGCGGCGCTGTTCGCCGTGCTGGCCGTCGCCCAGGCCAGGGCGCTGCCCTCGCGCAGGGGGAGCAGGGCCGGAGCCGAGGGCGGCGTGCTCACCGACTGGCGGGCGGCGCTGGCCGATCGCAGGTTCGTCCTGTTCACGCTGGTCATGGCGGGCTCGTACACGCTGGGCTTCCAGGTCTACCTGAGCCTGCCGCTGGCCGCGCCGGAGCAGGCGACGTGGATCTTCGTGCTGTCCGGCGCCATGGCGGTGCTCGGGCAGGTGCGGGTGACCTCGTGGGTGAGCGCCCACTGGAGTCCGGAGCGGGCCATGGCCACCGGGCTGGCCGTCATGGGGCTGGCGTTCGTGCCCCCGGCGGTGGCGGCCGGGCCGGTGACCGTACTCGTGGCGGCGGGGCTGCTCACCCTCGGCACCATGATCGTCTACCCGTTCGAGATGGCGGCGGTCGCCGCGTACGGCGCCGACCGCGTGGGCACGTACTACGGCCTCTACAGCACCGTGGCCGGGCTCGCGATCGCGATCGGGAACGCGGCGATCGGCGCCGCCCTGCAGTCGGGCGCCGCGTGGTGGGCCCTGGCCGCGCTGGGCGGCGCATGCGCGCTCGCGCTCCGGCTCCTGGTCGGCGGGACGGGCCGCGCGAGCAGGCGGGCGGGGCTTCGCGACCGCCCTTCCGGAGGCGGCCGGCGCCGGACGCCGCAGGACACCTGGTCCGGAGAGACCGAAACGACCTGATTGCACTCCTTCCTCGCTGATCCCCTACTATCGTCGATCGGACAGAGGGCGCCCCCCGGCCTGCGCATATCGGCGGCCACCGCCCTTCGGCTCGGGCGAAGGAGAAGCGTGGCGGTTGCGTCCCCCGCAGGCATGCGGCGTGGGCCGCGACGGAAACTGGCGCTGGCCGCCGTCGCCGGTCTGGGCCTGGCGCTCTCGTCCGGGCTCCCGGCGGCGGCCGCCCCCAAGCCGTCCGTCAAGCAGCTGAAGAAGGAGATCTCGTCGCTGTCCAAGGAGTCCGACAAGCTCATCGAGGACTACTACAACAGCCGCATCGCCCTGCAGAAGGCCGACAAGCGCGAGAAGGAGGCGCGCAAGCGCCTCGACGGCGCGCAGGAGGTCCTCACCCGCGAGTCCACGCGCCTGCGCTCGATCGCCGTCCAGCAGTACATGAACGGCGGGCCGAACATCGCCAACGTGTTCGGCGGCGGCACCGCCGACGGCTTGGAGGGGATGCTGCCGCGCCTCGCGCTCACCCAGCACCTGGTCGACCAGCAGTACGCCAGCCTGAAGGGCTACGCCCAGGTGCGCGATGACTTCTCCCGGGCGCAGAAGGAGGCCGCGGGCCGCGAGGACGAACTGCGCGACAAGGTCGAGGACCTGGAGGACCGCAAGTCCAAGGCGGAGAAGACGATCGAGAAGATCCGCGACCGCATCGACAAGCTGTTCGAGGTGCCCGGCGCGCGGACCGACGGCACCTTCGTGCCGCAACTGCCCTCCGGCTCCGACAACATCACCCCGCGCATGCGCCTGGTCAAGACCCTCATCCAGGAGCGCTTCGACGTCCCGTTCGGCATCGGCTGCTACCGCTCGATCCAGGACGGCGGCGAGCACCCCCTCGGCCGTGCCTGCGACTTCATGCTGAGCCGGGGCGGCGCGATGCCGTCACAGCAGGAGATCCAGCGGGGCAACGAGATCTGCGAGTGGGTCGTCAAGAACGGCAAGCGGCTCGGCATCATGTACGTGATCTACCGCCAGCGCATCTGGCACGTGAAGAACGGCTCCTGGCGCACCATGAGCGACCGGGGCGGCACCACGGCCAACCACTACGACCACCCGCACATCTCCGTCTACTAGCCGGAACGCCGGTCGCCCGCCCTGTCACGCCGCGCCGGGGGTCGTGCAACCGTCCTGCAAGGATGATCTTAGATAATTCGGACATGCCGCCGATCGACGAGCTGAGACCCGAAGACCCTTCGCGTCTTGGCGACCATGAGATACGCGGACGGCTCGGCGAAGGCGGCCAGGGGGTCGTCTACCTCGGCGAAGGGCCTGAAGGGGACAAGGCGGCCGTCAAGTGGCTGCGCCCCCAGCTCGCCGGGGATCCCGTCGCCGCCGACCGTTTCGCCAAGGAGGCCGCCGCCGCGCAGCGGGTCGCCCCCTTCTGCACCGCCGCCGTCCTCGCCACCGGAGTTCACGACGGGCGGCCCTACATCGTCAGCGAGTACGTCGAGGGCGCGTCGCTGCGGCAGTCGGTCGCGGAGAAGGGACCCCACGGCGACCTGGCCCTGTACCGGCTGGCCGTCGGCACCGCGACCGCGCTGGCCGCCATCCACCGGGCCGGCATCGTGCACCGCGACTTCAGCCCGAGCAACGTGCTGCTCGACGCCGAGGGGCCCCGGGTCATCGACTTCGGCATCGCCAGGGCACTCGACGCCACCGCGACGCTGACCACCTCGCCCGTCGGCACGCCCGCCTTCATGGCCCCCGAGATCGTCCTCGGGCATCCGGCCGGGCCCGCCGCGGACCTGTTCGCCTGGGCGTCCACGATGGTCTTCGCCGCCACGGGGGTCTCGCCGTTCGCGGCGGAGACCGTACCGGCGGCCATTCACCGGGTCCTGTACGCCGAAGCGGACCTGTCGCGGCTCACCGGGCCGCTGCGCGGGCTCGTCGGCGCCTGCCTGGCCAAGGACCCCGCCCTGCGACCCACCGCCGAGCAGGTCATCCTCGGACTGCTGGCCCGCCCGGCGTCGAGTCCGCCGGACCTCGGCCACGCGGCGGCCGTCGCCACCGGCAACCGGCCGCTGCCCGCACCCGCCCGGCCCCCGGCCTCGCCCCAGCACCAGGGCGGCTGGCACCAGCCGGACCCCGGCCACCGGCCCGCCGCCCATCAGCTCACCGCCCATCAGCCGGTGGTCCATCAGCCCGTTGTTCTCCAGCCGGACGGCCGTTGGGCCGGCCAGCCCGGCTACGGGCCGCCGCCCATGACGGCCGGGCGCTCCCGGGGGCGGCGGCGTCGCCTGATCATGGGCCTGGCCGCCGGATTCACGGCCCTCGTCGCGCTGGCGGTGGTCGGCGTGGTGCTCGCCAACACCTCAGGACGGCGGGGCACCGCCCCGTCCGCCCAGGCGGGGGGCGCGGTACCGGCCACGGGCCAGAAGCAGGTCCCGCTCACGGATCTGCCCGGCGCCGTCGTCCACGAGAATCCCTCCGACCCGGTACGGCTCACCGCGTACTCCGTCCTGGACAGCGTGAAGGACGAGTGGGTCGTCTACACGCGCGCCGCGCTGAACGGTCCCTTCCAGACCTACCGCGACCGTTACGAGAGCATGCTCTCCCCGGACGGGAGGCACATGGCCGGGCGTTCCATGGACTACACCCACGACGACTACGACAGCGTCGACGTCACCGACCTCGCCACCGGACGCCAGGTCACCGTGAGGACGGTGAAGGACCCGGAGGTCGCCGAGATCGTGGGCTGGTCACGCGACAGCCGCAGGATCCTCCTGGAGGTCGGGGTCGTCGACAAGAAGGACGAATGGCAGCCCCGCGGCTTCGGCGTCGTGGACGTCGGCGTCGGGAAAGCCACGATCGCCAAGGCGGACACGAAAGATCTGGGCGATGTCTTCTTCGGCTTCGACCCGACCGGCGAGCAGGTCGTCGCGGTGGCGCCCGACGCGGGCCTGCTGCGTGTCTACCACCCGTCTGGGACGCAGGTGACCGAGATACCGAACGTGGGCAAGGGCAACGGCGCCGGCCTGTACTCCCCGTCGGGCCACCGCTTCGCCACCACCTGCCCGCCTCCGACGGAGGACACGCAGTGCGTGTTCAACCTCACGGGAGGTGCGATCGATCGGGTGGAGAAGCCCTGTAAGGCCCCGCCGACCTGGTACGACGACAAGCACCTGGCCTGCTGGGCGCAGCGTCCCACCGGATCCCGGCGCAACGCCTACGAGGTGTTCGACTTCAAGGGGCGCACCGTCCGCGTGCTGGCGGACATCCCGCAGGGCCCCGACAACGTCGAACTCCACTTCACCCGGTGACCTGGCGCTCGCGGCCCCGGGGGCGCAACGGGGTGCCCGGCAGGTCGGGGGCGGGAAGGGCGGCGCCGTCGAAGCCGGTGACGGTGCCGAAACCCTCGCCCCGCGTCCACGCCTCGCGGAAGGCGACGATGTCGTCGTGGTCGCGGCCGACGAAGTTCCACCACATGACGATCTCCTCGGCGAACGGCTCGCCGCCGATGAGCAGGGCCCGCCCCCGGCCGCTCAGCCGTACGGTCTCCCGGCCGGGCGGGAGGTAGCGCAGGGCGCCCGCCGCCAGGCCGGACAGTTCGCCGTCCAGGAGCAGCAGGCCGTGCTCGAAGGCGGCGTCGAGCGGCGGCTCCGCCACGCCGTCCACGGTGAGCTCCGCCCCGGTGATCGGGGTGAAGGCCGCCGAGCGGCACCGCCCGCCCGGTCAGCAGTTCGCCGCCGTCCGGGGCCGAGGCGCCGCAGACGAGTTCCCGCGGCACCTGCTCAAGGTTGCTCACCCCCGCACTCTACGGGCGCCCGAGACGATCAGAGCCGGTCGGCCGTGAAGGTCGGAGCCGTGGCGCCGAGCGGTTCCCACCAGGTGTCCACCTCGGGCACCGCCTCGGTGTCCACGCCCTGGCCCGGACGGGGGACCACGATCGGCACCTGGCGGGCGCGCGCCTCCCGCCACAGCCGGTCGATCGGCTCCACCCACGGGTGCAGCGCCAGCGAGAACGTCGCCCAGTGGACCGGCAGCAGCAGGCTCGCGCCCAGGTCGGTCGCGGCGGTGACCGCTTCCTCCGGGTTCATGTGGATGTCGGGCCAGGCCGGGCTGTAGGCGCCGATCGGCATCAGCGCGAGGTCGAACGGCCCGTGGGCGGCGCCGATGCTCTTGTAGCCCTCGAAGTAACCGGAGTCGCCCGCGTAGAAGACGCGCTTGGTCCGCCCGGCCACCACCCACGACCCCCACAGTGTGTCGTTGCGCCGCAGCGACCGGCCGGAGAAGTGGCGGGCCGCCGTCGACACGAAGCGCAGCCCGGCGACCTCGGCCTCCTCGTCCCAGTCGAGTTCGATGATCCGGTACAGCGGCACGCCCCACCGCTCCAGGTGTGCCCCGATGCCGAGCGGCACCAGGAACGGCGCCCGCTGGGTGCGGGTGAGCGACCTGACGGTCGCCATGTCCAGGTGGTCGTAGTGGTCGTGGGAGATCACGATCGCGTCGAGCTGGGGCAGGTCGCCGAGCTCGGCGGGCAGCGGGTGGTGCCGCCTCGGCCCGACCAGCCGCGACGGTGACACCCTGTTGCTCCACACCGGGTCGAACATGACCCGCCTGCCCTCGATCTCCACCATCGTGGTGGCATGGCCGTACCAGACCGCCCGCAGCCCGGCCGGCGGCGGCGGGTCGGACGGCGGGGCCATCAGGGGGACCATCCCGGCCGGGCGGCGCTGTGCCCGGTCGCGGGCCAGTTCGCGCAGCATGGCGGGCTCCGGCGCGCCCACGTGGGTCGGCTCCGGCATCGGGTTGTAGAAAGAGCCGTCCCTGAACTGGGGGGAGCGCTGGATGCGCTCGGCCCGGTCGGGGCCGGACGCCAGCGGCCGCACGCCGAGTTCGGCGGGTATCTCACGCAGCACCCATCCCGCGGCCGCAAGCGCCGCGCCGCCGGCGACCACCCGCCGCACCGTACGCCATCCCGCCATATGCTCACACTCCTCGATCGGATATCCCTTTCGAAGATATATCGCGATACGATCACGTGGGTGCCGTGGCCTCCGGTTCCCGCGACCCGGCGGCCCTGGTCTCGCTCCACCGGGTCAGCAGTCTCGGCACCTCGGCGCCGAGGTAGGCGAAGAAGCTCTGGATCTCCTCCAGGCGTGCACCCACCGCAGTGCCCGCGCCGAAGACCGCCACTCCCTCCCCGGCCCCCTCCTCCAGCCGCCGGAAGATCTCGCCGGCCGGTCCCATCGCGCCGTCCCACGCCGACTCGTGGATGCGGTAGTGGTCGCGGCGCTCGTTCGGATCCCGCTCGCGGGCGAGCATCCCGACGCTCATCAGGTACTTCACCGCACCGGAGATCGCCGAGGCCCCGACCCGGAGCTCGTCGGCGAGTTCGGCGGCGGTGCGCCTGCCCTCGTCGGAGACCAGGACCGCGGCGAACACCCGGGCTGCCATGCGGGGGTAGCCGGAGTCCGACATGATCATGGCGAAGCGCTCGCGGAGCCGCGCTGTCCTGATCGCCGCCGGTCTCCACTGTCTCGGCCATCCGTGCCTCTCCGCGTCGCCCGACCCTGACGGGACCGGGTTTACCCACTCCGTGTAGTTACGAAATTTCGTGAAATTCCTGGTGGGTCAGCGCTCCGGGTACGGCCACGGGTTGGGGCGGCAGCCGTCCAGGGACTTCGACTGCTGCATCATCACCGGCGCGAGCCGGTCCCGGCCGGGGCAGGAACGATGGCCGTGACCGAGCCCGTGACCGACCTCGTGGCCGATCACGTAGTCGCGGTAGTCCGCCAGCCGGCCCCGGTACTGCGGCACCCCGCGCGCCCAGCGCACCGCGTTGATCACCGAGCGCCGCCCGTTCCAGCACGACAGGTCGCCCCCGGTGTTCAGCGGCAGGCACTGCCGGTCGGTGAGAGCGGGACTCGACAGCGCCACGCTCAGTCGTACCGGGCCGCCGTCCACACGCCGGAAACGCCCCCAGCCACGGCGGTCGTTCAGAGTGCTGTGCACCTCTTCGGCGAAGGCCCGCCGCTCGAACGGCAGCCCCCGCTCCACCTCCACCGTGTACCTGACCACCGGCCCCCGCCCGCGCGGCGGCGCCGCGTCGCCCGCCACCAGGGCGTACCGGCCGGAGGCCCGCCACGGCACCCGCACGGGCACGTTCCTGCGCGAGACCTCGGCCTTGCGGGTGACCCCCGCCCGGGGCGCGGCGGCCGGCGGCGGCGCGCTCGCGAACGTGGGCACAGGCGGCGCGGGGATGGGGACGGCGGCGGCACACCCGGTCGTGACCAGCAGCAGGACGAACGGCAGACGTGGCAACGGACCTCCCCGGCACGGAACACGACGGGGAGGACACGAGCATACGCCACCGGTGCGAAAGTGATCGGGAACCGGATAGCGTCGGCCCATGGCAGTAGTCCTGATCGGAACGCTGGACACCAAGGGTGCCGAGTACGCCTGGCTGCACGACCGGCTGCGCGAACTCGGCGACGAGGTGATCGTCATCGACGCGGGCGTCGGCCCGCCCCATCCCGGCGCCCCGGCGGGCCTCGCGCATCTCGACAACGACCAGGTCGCCACGGCGGGCNNCGGCCGCCGACGAGCGCGCCGCCGCCGACCGGGGCTCCGCCGTCACCGCCATGGGCGAGGGCGCCGCGCGGATCCTCGCCGGTCTGCACGAGGACGGGCAGGTGGACGCGGTCCTCGCCGTCGGCGGCAGCAGCGGTTCCTCGATCGCCGCCCGCGCCGTCCGCGACCTGCCGGTCGGGCTGCCGAAACTGATCGTCTCCACGATGGCCTCCGGCGACGTCTCGCCCTACGTCGGCGCGAAGGACGTCACGCTCATGTACAGCGTCGTCGACATCGCCGGGATCAACCGCGTCTCCCGCGCCATCCTCGGCAACGCCGCCGCCGCGATCTCCGGCATGGCCGCGGCCCACCGGGCCCGGCACCCCGGCGAGCCGGGCATGCACTCCGGCCACGTCGAGGCGGTGGTGTCGGCGGCCGCGAGTGACCCCTCTCCCGGCGAGAGGCCGCTGGTCGGCGCCACCATGTTCGGTGTCACCACCCCCGCCGTCGATGCCGCTCGCGAACGCCTCGAACGACTCGGCTACGAGGTCCTCGTCTTCCACGCCACCGGCGCGGGCGGCCGCGCCCTTGAGGGCCTGGCCGCGAGCGGGATGCTCGCCGGCGTCCTCGACCTCACCACCACCGAACTCGCCGACGACCTGGTCGGCGGCGTCCTGTCGGCGGGCCCCGACCGGCTCACCGCGGCAGGCCGCCACGGCGTCCCCCAGGTGGTCGCGCCCGGCGCCCTCGACATGGTCAACTTCGGGCCCGACGTGCCCGAGCGGTTCGCCGGCCGCACCCTGTACGTGCACAACCCGACGGTCACGCTCATGCGCACCACACCGGAGGAGATGGCCGAACTCGACGCCCGCGTCGCCGCCAAACTCGCCGCCGCCAAGGGGCCTGCCGTCCTGTTCGTCCCACTGCGCGGCGTGTCCGCGCTGGACGCGCCGGGCCTGCCCTTCCACGACCCGGAGGCCGACGCGGCCTGCTTCGCCGCCCTCGCCGCCCACAGCCCGGCCGAACGGCTCGACCTGCACATCAACGATCCGGAGTTCGGACACGCCATGGCCGACCGGCTCCACCGGCTCATCCAGGGGGAGCGATGAACAGGCAGACGGTTCTCGAACGGCTGCGCCGTACCGTCGCCGACGGCAGGCCGATCATCGGCGCGGGCGCGGGCACCGGCCTGTCGGCCAAGTGCGCGGAGGCCGGAGGCGTCGACCTGATCATCATCTACAACTCCGGCCGCTACCGCATGGCCGGGCGCGGCTCGCTGGCCGGGCTGCTGCCGTACGGCGACGCCAACCAGATCGTCGTCGAGATGGCCGCCGAGGTGCTGCCCGTCGTGCGCGACACACCGGTGCTGGCCGGAGTGTGCGGCACCGACCCGTTCCGCCTCATGCCGTACTTCCTGGACCAGCTCAAGGCCATGGGCTTCGCGGGCGTGCAGAACTTCCCCACCGTCGGCCTGTACGACGGGGTGTTCCGGCAGAACCTGGAGGAGACCGGCATGGGCTTCGACCTGGAGGTCGAGATGGTCCGGCTGGCCCGCGAGCGCGACCTGGTCACCGCGCCCTACGTCTTCGACGAGGACCAGGCCCGCGCCATGACCGAGGCCGGGGCCGACGTCCTCGTCCCGCACGTGGGACTGACCACCAAGGGGTCCATCGGCGCGGGCACCGCCCTCACCCTGGACGAGGCCGTCGAGCGGGTCGCCGCGATGCGCGCGGCCGCCGTCGCGGTTCGCCCCGACGTGCTGGTGCTGTGCCACGGCGGGCCCATCGCCGAACCCGCCGACGCGGCCTACGTGCTGCGCCGCGCCGAGGGCGTCGCCGGATTCTTCGGCGCGTCCTCTGTCGAGCGCCTGCCCACCGAACGAGCGATCACCGAGCAGGTGGCCGCGTTCAAGAATCTGGAGATCTGAATGCTGGTGAGTCCGGACAAGGTGGCCACGATGACCTTCGACTGGGGGTCGATCAAGTGGTTCGTCACCCCGACGCTCGTGCCGGGCGCGGGCTCGACGCTCGGCGAGGTGATCGTCAACCCCGGCAAGGGCCACGCCCGGCACAACCACCCCGGCGCCGAGGAGATCATCTACGTGGTCTCCGGCGAGGCCGAGCAGATGGTCGGCGACGGGGAGCCGTTCCAGATCAAGGAGGGGGACACCGTCCACATCCCGGCCGGTGCCTACCACTCGACCTTCAACCGCACCTGGCGGCCGCTGCGCCTGATCGTCACCTACACCCCGGGCGGTGAGGAGAAGGCGCTGGAGGGCGCACCGGACTACCGCTGCCACGAGGCGGGCACGGTCGCCGAATGGCAGCAGGTCTGACGCTCCGGTTCTAACCGTCGGCGGCCCAGCCGTGCGTGCGCCTCAGCCGGGCCGCCACCCGGGCGAAGCGCTCCGGGTCGAGGATCGCGCCCTCGCGGCGGATCCCGTCCTCGGCGAGCGCGAAGACCCGGTCCAGCCGTACGTGGGAGGTCTTTCCGTCGCGCCCCCAGGGGCCGAGTTCCAGCCACTCGGGGCCGTCGTCGCCCCGGCTGGAGAGCATCAGCGCCAGCAGGTCGCGGCCGCTGCGGCCGACCACGAGCAGCGGGCGGTCCTTGCCGCGCGCCGGATCCTCCTCGTACGGCACCCACGCCCAGACGATCTCGCCGGGGTCGGCCAGGCCGTCCAGGTCGGGGGAGTAGGCGAGCGTCGCGGCCCGGTCAACGGAGTAGACCTCCCGCACGGCGCCGCGTGCCGGGCGGGGGTCTTCGTCGAGATCACGCACAGGGCGAGCCTATGTCTTCACCGCCCGCCCTCGCCTCCACCCGCATGCACGCGGCCCACCGTTTCACGGCCCGCGCCCCTACCGCCCGAGGTGCCACGGCCTGGCTTCACAGTCCGCGCTCCACCGTCTCGCCGCCCATCGCGAGGGGGCCGGGTGCGCCTGCTCGGCCGTGGGCGGGCTCGCCGGGAAGCCCGTGCGGGGCGGCCGAACGGCCGTGCCGTCCATGGGGGGCAGCGCCGGACCTACCATGCGGAGCGCCGCCGGGTGGACCGCCTGCGGGACTCCCGACCGTGCCGCCCAGGGCGTTCCCTGCCGACGCGCCGGTCGAGCCGCCGGAGCGGCCGGTGCCTCCCGAAGTCCTGCTCGGCGTGTTTCCCGAGGACCTGCCCGTGGTCCTGCCCTCGGTCCTGCCCGTCGGCGCGCCGGTGGTTCTCGCGGCCTTGTCGGCGGCGATGGCGGCGGCGCGGCACTCCTCCCAGTACCACTCCGGCCCGAGGAGCGCCCCGGCCCGTGGGATCGCCTCCACACCCGTGTAGTACCGGACCGGCTCGACCCGCCCGTCGGTCGCCGCCCGGTGGACGACCGCCGCCGTCACACCCGGCAGGTCGTCCAGCGGCACCGCCGTACCGAACACACCTGGGGCGTGCGTGCCGGGCAGAATCACCTTGACCACCACCCCGTACGGCGCCAACTCCGCGTTGAGCCCCTCGCTGAAGGCGGCGAGGGCCGCCGTCGACGCGGCGTGCACGGACCCCTGTCCCGCACGGACCGAGGCCAGATTGACCACGACCCCGGACCGCCGGGCCCGGAAGTACGGCAGGAACGCCTGGGCCAGCGCCATCGGCCCGAACACCCCGGCCTGGAAGTGCCGCTGGACGCCGGCCGTGCTCGCCGTCTCCACCGGCCCGGTCGGGTGGCTTCCGGCGGTGTTGACGAGCACGTCCACGGCACCGAACGCGGCGAGGGCCTGCTCCGCGAACGCCGCCCCCGGCCGCTCACGCCCGCCTCGGCTCGTGCACCTGCCTGTGAGTACCTCACCATCCGCGCACTCACCGCCGCCCGCGCACGTCCCACCGCCCGGACGGGCCCCGCGCCCGCTGCCCACGTGCCTCCCGTCGGCATCGCCGGCGCGCACAGTGCCCGAGTTCACGCCGTCTCCGGCCGGGCGACCCCAACCTGTGCCGTCTCCGGTCGGGCCGCTTCTGCCTGTGGGGTCTCCGCCACCGGCTCCAGCACTGCCGGTGCCGTCGCCCCGCGTTCCGCCTGTGCCAGGGTGCGGGTGTCCACCTGCGTGCCCTCGACCCCCCTGCGCGTTGCCCTCGCGCCCGCCTCCGGCCGCACGCGCACTTCCGTCAGCCGCGCCGCCGCCGTCGATCACGTACGGGTTCAGCGTCTCCGGGTCCAGCAGCAGGGTCCGCACGGACGGCGAGCCTCGGTGCGCGTCGAGGTCCTCCGGGGTCCGTACGGTGGCCACGACGTTCCACCCCTCGGCGGCGAACAGGGCGACGGCGGCACGTCCAGGCCCGGAGGCGGTGCCGGTGATGACGACGGTACGAGGCATAGCGCCCTTTCTTCGACTTTGGCGGCAAATCCGGTCGGGGCACACCGGCGCCGGCCGCGACCCGAGGCCCGTCCAGGATGCATCGGGCGAGGTCGCGGCCGTAGGCCGGTCAGGTTCATCGGGCCAGGCAGTGACCTCGGGGCGGGTTCGAGATCGCAGGCAACCGCCCCGGGCCGCTGGGCATGGCCGGGTTCATGACTCGGGTCGTGGTTCCGGGGCAGGGGTTCGGGGCTGTTCATTGCGGCGGAGGTCGCCGGTCGGGTGGCCTACCCGGTGCTCAGCCCTCGGACACCTCTCGGGCCGGCGACGTCGGGATCGCCGGTCAGGGCGGTGCGCCGACCGGCGATCGGCACACCTGCGCCCGGGGCCCGTGGGTGGTCATCTTGCGTGTTCACCCCAGAGGAGGCGGGCGCCCGTACCCGCGATGGGTTTCTGCCCCCAGAGCTCCCGCATCAGGATCGCGAGCCTCTCGTCAGGACGTCTGCGACTCCGTACGGTCCCCCGACCAGTCCGTGTGGAAGGAGCCCTCCCGATCGACCCGGTGGTAGGTGTGCGCCCCGAAGTAGTCGCGCAGCCCCTGCACCAGCGCGGCGGGCAGCCGCTCGCGCCGCAGCCCGTCGTAGTAGGCGAGCGCGGAGGAGAAGCCCGGCGTCGGCACGCCGATCTCGACGGCCGTGGTGACGACCCGCCGCCACGCGTCCTGTGCCGCGTTGAGCGCCTCGGCGAAGTCCGGGGCGGCGAGCAGGGTGGGCAGATCGGGGTCGGCGTCGTAGGCGGCGCGGATCCGGTCGAGGAAGCGGGCCCTGATGATGCAGCCGCCGCGCCAGATGGTGGCCAGGGCGCCGAGGTCGAGGTTCCAGTCGTACTCGCGGGAGGCGGCGGCCATCTGGTCGAACCCCTGGGCGTACGCGACGATCTTGGAGGCGTACAGGGCGTGGCGCACGTCCTCGATGAGTGAGCGCTCACTGGCGCCGGAGACCGAGGGGCCCGCCAGCACGCGGGCGGCGGCGGCGCGCTGCTCGGGGTGGCCGGACAGCGCGCGGGCGAAGGTGGCCTCGGCGATGCCGGTGACGGGCACGCCCAGGTCGAGCGCGCTCTGCACGGTCCACCGTCCGGTGCCCTTCTGCTCGGCCTGGTCGACCACCACGTCCACGAACGGCGTGCCGGTGGCGGCGTCCACGTGGTCGAGCACCTCGGCGGTGATCTCGATGAGGTAGGAGCCGAGCTCGCCCTCGTTCCACTCGCGGAAGATCGGGGCGAGTTCGGCGGGGGTGACGCCGAGGGCCTGGCGCAGCAGGTCGTACGACTCGGCGATCAGTTGCATGTCGGAGTACTCGATGCCGTTGTGCACCATCTTCACGAAGTGCCCGGCGCCGTCCGGGCCCACGTGGACCGCACAGGGCACGCCGTCCACCTTAGCCGCGATGTCCTGGAGGATCGGGCCGAGCGCCTCCCACGACTCCTTGGACCCGCCCGGCATGATGGACGGCCCGTTGAGCGCGCCCTCCTCGCCGCCGGAGATGCCGGTGCCGACGAAGTGGATGCCGCGCTCGCGCAGCGCCGCCTCACGCCTGCGGGTGTCGGCGTAATGGGCGTTGCCGCCGTCGACGATCATGTCGCCCGGCTCCATCAGCTCGGCCAGTTCCTCGATCACCGCGTCGGTGGCGGCGCCCGCCTTCACCATGATGATCGCGCGGCGGGGCCGCTTCAGGGAGGCGACGAAGGCGGCGGTCTCATGCGATGGCAGGAAGGTCCCCTCGCCACCGAACTCCCGCACGAGGTCGTCCGTGCGCCCGGCGCTCCGGTTGTGCACGGCCACGGCGTGGCCGTGCCTGGCCAGGTTGCGGGCGAGATTACGACCCATAGTGGCCAGGCCGGTGACGCCGATGTCTGCCAAATCCATGTTCAGGCTCCTTTGCCGGGACTACGCATGGTCAGAAGCTGGTGGTTCGGCGAGGTATTCCCCGCATCCATGACGCTACGCTCCGTAGTCGGCCTGGAGTTCGGAGGGGGTCGGGTGATGGATGGTTGCGGCGAAGAAGGTTTGCTCCGCAAATATCCATCGTCTATGAAATATTATTCGAAAAAGCTGAATCTTTGATAAGTGGGACTTCCCACGACGATCAGCTTTCTGGTAGAAATTTCGCTCTAGCCGATCAGCTGGTCATGTCCGAATAGTGGTCATCCCAAAGGGCGGAGAACTGCGGGTGTTAGCCGATGAGCTCTTCCTGATCGGCTGGGATACCACCGCATCGGGCAAGCCCCGCATGCATCTTCAGGGCATCGAGCTGGGGCTGGCCGGTGCCCTGATCGCCGAGCTGGTGATCGCCGGGTGCGTCGCCGTCCGAGGCTCCACCCTCGGCGTCCGCGACGGAACTCCGGCCGCAGAAGAGGCCACGAGCCGAATCCTGGCCGAAATGCGCGGGCTGCCGCAGCACTCCGACGTACGTACCTGGCTGGTTTACCTCGCCCGCCGCGCGGTCGCCGAGGTGGGCGGGAGAATGGTCCTGGCCGGATTGCTGACCCGCGAAGAACCGAAGTTCTTCAAACGCCAGCAGAGCCGATTTCACGCCACCGATTCCGGTGCGGCCGCCTGGCCCAGAACCCGGTTGCACATGGCGCTGACCCGATGGCAGCCGCTCACCCCCGACGACATGGCGCTCGTCGCGTTCGTCGAGGCCTGCGGCATGACCGCGGTCGTCGTGCAGGACCCCGCCGAGCGGCGCGCGGCCCGCCGCCACCTGACCGCCGTGCTCGCCGCGCTCCCGCAGCCCATCGCCGACCTGGCCCGGCACGTCGAGGCGGCGACGGGGGACGCCGTCCTCACCTACCGCACCTGAGAACTCCTCGAAAGGCCTGACACCCCCCTCGAAAGGAACGCCATGACCGTCCCCCTGACCGGCCGCAGGCCGGATCCGGTCGCCAGCGCGCTCGCCGCCGACCGCCTGGGCGCGCCCTCGGTCGTCTACTTCGTGCTGTCGGCCGCGGCGCCGCTCACCGTGGTCGCGGGCGTCCTCACCACCGCGTACGCCGTCACCGGCATCACCGGGCTACCGATCGGCTTCGTCGCCGTCGGCGCCGTGCTCGCACTCTTCTCCGTCGGATATGTCGCGATGGCCAGGCACATGGCCAACGCGGGCGCGTTCTACACCTACGTCAGCCGGGGCCTCGGCCGTCCGGCGGGCGTCGGTGCCGCCTGGGTCGCGCTGGTCGCCTACAACGCGCTCCAGGTCGGCCTGTACGGCGCGTTCGGTGCCGCGGCGGTGCCGCTCGCCGAACGCTGGCTGGGCATCAGCCCACCGTGGTGGGCGCTCTCGCTCGTCACGTGGGCGCTGGTGGCGATGCTCGGCATGGCGCGCGTGGACGTCAACGGCCGCCTGCTGGCCGTCCTGCTCACCGCCGAGGTCGCCGTCATCCTGCTGTTCGACGTCGCCGGGCTGCTCAACCCCGCCCCCGGCAACCTGGCGGCGGAGGCGTTCTCACCGGCGGCGCTCGTCGCGCCGGGCGTGGGCGCGATGATCATCATCTCCACGCTGGGGTTCGTCGGCTTCGAGTCCGCGGTGGTCTTCTCGGAGGAGAGCAAGGACCCCCGGCGTACGGTGCCGATCGCCACCTACTCCTCGGTCGCGATCATCGCGGGCCTGTACGCGCTGTCGGCGCTGGCGATGACGGTCGCCACCGGCGACATCGTCGCGACCGCCCGGCGCGACCAGGCGGAGACCATCTTCGCGCTCGCCACCGCCCACCTCGGCGGCGTGGTGGTGGACATCGCCCGGGTCCTGTTCGTGACCAGCGTCTTCGCCGCGATGATCTCCTTCCACAACACCACCGCCCGGTACTTCTTCGCGCTCGGCCGCGAGCGGGTGCTGCCCTCGGTGTTCGGCCGCACCGCCGCGCGCAGCGGCGCCCCCCGCGCCGGATCGCTCGCCCAGAGCGCGCTCGGCCTGCTGGTGATCGTCGTGTACGCGGTGTTCGGCCTCGACCCGCTGGTCCACCTGTTCTTCTACGTGGGCGCGTTCGGCGGCTTCGGCGTCCTGGTGCTGGTGTTCGCGACCTCGCTGGCCGTCATCGTGTTCTTCTTCCGCGAGCCCTCCGGAGAGAGCGTGCTCAGAAGGGTGGTGGCGCCCGTTCCCGCTGCGCTCGCGCTGGGCGTGATGGTGGTGATGGGAGTGACCAACTTCGGGGTACTGTTGGGCGTTGAGCCAGGAAATGTGCTGGCATGGCTGCTGCCGTTGGTGTATGTGACGGCCGCTGTGCTGGGGGTGGCCTGGGCACTGGTTCTGCGCGCCCGGCAGCCGTCGGTGTACGCACTGGTCGGTATGGGCGCCAAGGCGGCCACGGCACGCGAGGGGACATGATGACAGAGATCCGCCAGGCGGGCCCCGATGAGGTGGAAGAGGTCGCCGACCTGGTCGCGACCGCTTTCTTCGACAACGAGATCTCGCCGTACCTGGTCCCGGACACCGCCGTCAGACAGCAGGTCATGGCGGGGCAGTTCCGCATCATCGTCGAGCACGCGATCGCGCACGGCAGCGTGGAGGCGGTGGCCGGGGGACGGGCGGCGGCCGTGTGGTTCCCGCGTACCGGACCCCTGCCCGAGCCCGCCGACTACGACGCGCGGCTGGCCGCCGCGACCGGCGAGGCCGTCGAGCGGTTCCGGGTCCTGGACGCCAACTTCGAGGCCCACCACCCCGACGAGCCGCACCATCACCTGGCCCTGCTCGCGGTGCATCCCGAGGAGCAGGGGCAGGGCCTCGGCAGCATGCTGCTCGACCACCACCACGCGCTGATCAGCGGTACGGCCGCCTACCTGGAGACCGGCAACCCCAAGGCGCGCGCCCTGTACGCCAGGCACGGCTACCGCGACCGCGGCCGGTTCACCATGCCGGACGGCACCGTGTTCTGGACGATGTGGCGGCCCGAGCAGGACTGAACGGCTACGGCAGCGCGCGGTACAGGTCGCGGGCGAGCGTGGTGACCCTTTTGACGGAGGCGTTCCACGACCCGCCGGCCGGGTGCGCGGTCAGCAACGCGACGGCGTACCGCTCGTCCTTGCCGACCAGGCCCGTCGTGTGGAGCACCGGCCTGCCGTAGTCGGGCACGCCGGTGCCCGACGCGGCGAAGGCGACCTGCGAGATCGCGCCGCCGCCCGCCGAGACGTCGCCGCCGCACCTGACCGGCGGCGTCAGTCCGAACCCGGACCAGCCCTGCTTGACCGCCCAGGGGCGCGGCACCGCCGCCGGGATGCCGAACGACTGGTCGAAGCCGTCGGTGCCGCACCTTGTCGCCTTGCGCAGGTGGCCGAGGACCAGGTCGCGGGCGCGAGGGTCGGCGCGATCGAGCAGGTGGCGGTAGGTCGTGACGACGTCGTACGCGCTGAGGGAGACATACCCCCAGAAACCCGGCTTGGAGGCAGGCGGCGGAGTGGTCTCCCTCAGACGCAGCTCGCGCGCCATCCGGGTGACGATGGCGCCCTTGCCGCCCCGGTTCCACAGGTTCGTGGCGGCGTCGTCGTCGCTGGAGCGCAGCATCACCTTCAGCAGCCGGGCGTCCTCGGCGGACAGGGTCTTGGTCCTGTTCAGGAGGTCGAGGGCGATGAGGATCTTGACGACGGACGCCGAGCGGAACTTCCTGCGCGCGTTCCGGTGCGCGACGATCTTCCCCGACACCCGGTCGAAGACCACGTAGCCCGCCGTGGTTCCAGGGGGCACCGCCGGGGGCCGCGCCGCGCGGGGCCGGTCCAGCGCGCCTCCGGCGTCCCGGGCCTGTGTGCTCGACGGAGGCGGCGGCTCGGCGGCGGGCGTCCTCGGCGGTTCGCTCACGGCGCATCCCGTCGCGAGGGGTACGGCCGCCGCCACGGCGACCCACGGCTTCATTCGCATTCCGCCATAACTACCAGATTCGCGGCGGTCACCCATTCATCGGTGACGGGATGTCATCCCGCGACCGGCTCCGGCGTCGAGGCCACCAGCGAAAGGCGGTTGCCGTCCCCGGCGTCCACGCGGACCGTGCCGCCCTCGCCCACCTCGCCGGTGAGGACCATGGTCGACAACCGGTTGTCCAGCTCCCGCTGCACCGTGCGGCGCAGCGGCCGCGCACCGAACTCCGGCTGGTAACCGCGCTCGGCCAGCCAGTCCTTGGCCGCGTCGGAGACCTCCAGCGCGATGTCCTGCCCGCGCAGCCGCTGCCTGGTCCGCTCCAGCAGCAGGTCCACGATCTGGCGCAACTCGTGCTTCTCCAGCCGCTTGAACACGATCGTCTCGTCGATGCGGTTGAGCAGCTCGGGCCGCAGCGAGTGGCGCAGCAACTGCATCAGCTGCTCGTGCGCGCCCTCGGAGTCCGGGTCCGGCGCGTCCAGGATGAGCTGGGCGCCGATGTTGCTCGTCATGATCACGATGGTGTTCGTGAAGTCGACCGTACGGCCCTGCCCGTCGGTCAGCCGCCCGTCGTCCAGCATCTGCAGCAGGATGTTCATCACGTCCGGATGCGCCTTCTCGATCTCGTCGAGCAGCACCACGCTGTGCGGGCGGCGCCGTACGGCCTCGGTCAGCTGGCCCGCCTCTTCGTAGCCGACGTAGCCGGGAGGGGCGCCGATGAGCCGCGAGACCGTGTGCTTCTCCTGGTACTCGCTCATGTCGGCGCGCACCATGTGGTCGGCGCCGCCGAACAGCGCCTCGGCCAGCGCCCGCGCGAGCTCCGTCTTGCCGACGCCCGTCGGGCCGAGGAACAGGAAGCTGCCGATCGGCCGGTTCGGGTCCGACAGGCCCGCGCGCGCCCTGCGCACCGCCTCGGCCACCGCGACCACCGCCTCGTCCTGCCCGACCACCCGCCGGTGCAGGTGCTCCTCCAGGCGCATCAGCCGGTCGCGCTCCTGCTCGGTCAGCTGCGTCACCGGGATCCCCGTTCGGCGGGAGACCACCTGGGCGATGTCCTCGACGGTCACGTCCGGCACCGCCTCGTGCCCGTGGCGCGCGTTCTCCAGCTCCGGGCGGAGTTTGTCGATCTCGCGGGTCAGCTCCTTGGCCCGGTCGAAGTCGTCGGAGGAGATCGCCTGGTCCTTCTCCCTGCGCAGGGAGCCGAGCCGTTCCTCCAGCTCGCGCACGTCCGCGCCGGGGGTGCGTGAGCGCAGCCGTACCCGGGCTGCGGCCTGGTCCATCAGGTCGATCGCCTTGTCCGGCAGGAAGCGGTCGGAGATGTAGCGGTCCGACAGGTTCGCGGCGGCGTCGAGGGATTCGTCGGTCAGCCGTACCTGGTGGTGGGCCTCGTAGGCGTCGCGCAGGCCGGCGAGGATCTCCACCGTCTGCTCCACCGTCGGCTCGGAGACGAGGATCGGCTGAAGGCGGCGTTCGAGCGCGGCGTCCTTCTCGATGTGCTTGCGGTACTCGTCGATGGTCGTCGCGGCGATGACGTGCAGCTCGCCGCGCGCCAGGGCGGGCTTGAGGATGTTGGCCGCGTCCATGCCGCCCTCGGCCGAGCCGGCGCCGACCAGGTTGTGCACCTCGTCGATGAACACGATGATCTTCTCGGAGTTGGCGACGACCTCGTCGATGACCTTCTTGATGCGCTCCTCGAACTCGCCCCGGTACTTCGTCCCCGCCACCATCCCGGTCAGGTCGAGGGCGATCACCCGCCGGTCCTTCAGCGTGTCGGGGACGCTGCCGTTCACGATGCGCTGGGCGATGCCCTCCACGATGGCGGTTTTGCCGACGCCGGGCTCGCCGATGAGCACCGGGTTGTTCTTGGTGCGGCGCGAGAGCACCTCGATGGCCTGCTCGATCTCGTCCTCGCGGCCGACGACCGGGTCCACGCGCCCCTGCCTGGCCTCCTCGGTCAGGTCCCGGCCGTACTCGTCGAGCGCCTGCGTCGCCCCCTGGGCCTGCTCTGCGCCCCGGCCCTGGCGGGCGGCGCCGGAGGCGAGGGCCTGCTGCAGTTCGTTGGCCGAGACGCCCTGCTCGGCGAGGACTCTGGAGGCGCTGGAGTCGGGGTTGGCGGCCAGAGCCAGCAGCAGGTGCTCGGGGCCGATGTACGACGAGCCGAGGGCGCGGGCGATGCGCTGGGCGTCGAGGACGGCCCGCTTGGTGGCGGGGGACAGCGTGGACGGCGGCTCCTCGGAGGGGGCGCCGCCCGAGGTGAGGTCGGAGATGCGGGTGTGGAGGCGGTCGGTGTCCACGCCGGAGGTGCGCAGGAGGGTGCGGCCGGGATCGATACGGGTGGCGGCGTCGAGCAGGTCGAGGACGTCGAGGTCGGCGGCGCCGCGCTCGGCCGCGCCCGCCAGGGCGGCGGACAGCAGCTCGCGGGAGGACTGGCTGAGCAGCTTGCCGACGTCCACCCGCTGGACGCTGGGGCGGCTGGGCGGCCAGGGATCGCGACCGCCGAACACACGGCCGGTGAGCTCCTCGAAACCACGGAACGGGTCTCCGCCGAAGAATGGTGACATATCGGTCATGGGCGCTGCCTCCTCTTCCGCAGGGCCCATTACCGGATGTACGACCTGAAATGCCCACCACCTCGCAAAGCTTCACGCCATACACATTTCCCCACTTTCCATACGCTTTCTGTCTGCGCGGGTTTCTCCGAACGCGCCGTCGCCATCCTTAGGGCCCCTCTTTGTCACGGCGGGCGCAGTCTCCCTGAGGGCGGCCGCCGTCTTTCCTGAGGTCCTTCGCCGTCACGGCCCAGCCGCCCCCACCCGCCTCCCGCCGCCCCCGGCCGCCGGCCTCCAAAGCGCCCCTCCTCCCGACGGCAGCCCGCCGTGACGCCGCCCTGTGAGCCGCCGAGACGGGCGCCGAGACGGGCGCCGACACGGCCCCTCGGTTGGCGCCGCCGGGACGGGCCGACGTGACCGCTTGGCGCTCCACGCCTACCGATTGACCGCATGGCAGGGCGTACGCAGGCGTCGGCCCTGGGGCCGGTGGGGGACCTGGGGTGGCGTGAAGGTCATTCTGGTGGCTCCCCTGGCGCTGGCGACGATGATCAGCCTCACACCTGCGGCCTCCGCCACACCCTCCCCTCCCGGGGGACCGGTGCGGCAGCATCCACCCGCCCGGCTGCCCGCTCTTCCCCGGCTCCCGCCCGACTTCAGACCCCTCGCCGGGCTCCCCGCCCCCGCCCGGGTCGATACCCCCGCCCGGGTCGATACCCCTGCCCGGGTCGATACCCCTGCCCGGATCGAGGCCCCTGCCCGGTCCCCGGTCGCCGCCCGGCATCCTGGCCCCACCCTGCTTCCGGCCCCTGCCGTCATCCCCGACCTGTCCGTCTTCTTCCGGCCGAAATCCCTGACCCCGGTCGGCGCGGTGAAGTCGCTCCCGCCGGCAGCCCGAACCCACCGCACAGCCGGACCGCAGAGCACAGCCGGGCCGCAGAGCACAGCCGGGTCACAGGGCGCGGCCAGGTCACAGGGTTCGGCCGAGGCTCAGAGCATGGGCGGGGCCCGGGGCGTGGCTCGGGGGCGGACTGCGGTGCCGCTCGGGTCGTCGGTTCCCGGGTCCCCGGCTGCCGGGGACCTCAAGGCGTCGGCCGCGCGGGCCGTCCCCCAGGCGGCGGTACGGCGGGCGACGGCACAGGGGCGGATGACGGCGCAGGAGCGGGCGGCGGTGCGGAGACGGGCGGCGGTCACCGTCGGGTACGGTGCCGGAGGCGTCCAGCAGATGGACGTCATCCCCGGGGCGGCGACGTCGCGGCCCGGGGTGTTCGTCGTGCACGGCGGATGGTGGTCGGCGGGCGACAAGAAGACGTTCGCGCCGGTGGCCCAGCACTTCGCCCGGCAGGGCTACGCCGTCTTCAACCTCAACTACCGGCTGACCGGCGCCGCCACCTGGCCCGCGCAGCGCGACGACGTGGTGGCCGCCATCGCGTACGCCCGCCGCAACGCGGCCCGCTACCGTTTCGACCGCGACAGGTACGTCATCGTCGGCTTCTCGGCGGGCGGGCACCTGGCGGCGTCCGTGGGGGTCATGGGCGGCAGACCGTACGGGCTGCGCGGGGTGGTGGGGTTCTCGCCGGTCGTCTCACCCAAGCTCGCCCACGCGCACGGCCGGGACGGCGTGCAGGAGCAGCGGCTGAGCCGCTCGGCGGTGGCGCTGGCCGGATGCGGTCCGGCGCGCTGCCCGGCGGTGTGGTCGAGCATGGAGGTCGCCGAGCACGCCGGACCCGGCGACGCGCCCGCCCTGCTGTTTCACTCGGTGGGCGACTTCGTGCCGCCCGGTCACAGCTTCCGGCTGGCGGGGCGGCTGCGCGGACTGGACGTGCGCGTCGTCCCCGGCACCGGGCACTCCACCGAGTTGTACGCCCAGGCGGCGCTCGCCCGCACCGCCGACCACTGGATCGCCGCAGCCCTCGCCTGAAACCCGGGCAAAGAGCCGCGAACCAGCCGAAGCCCGCCGCTTCCCCAGCTCCGGTCGACGCCGGCCACCCCGCGTCGGCTTCCCGAGCCCGGCCGCCCCCCGGCAGATCGCGGCGAGGCGAGATCCGGCGTCGTCCTTCCTGTGCCCGGCCGACGGCGGCCGCCCCGCTTCGCCCTCGGGCGCGGGTGAAGGTCAGGACCCCGAGGTCAGAGACTCCTCGTACGCCCTGAGCACCTGCTTGCGCTTCTTGGCCGGGAGGCGGTCGATGTACAGGTACCCGTCGACGTGGTCGGTCTCGTGCTGGAGGCAGCGCGCCAGCAGGCCGGTGCCCTCGACGGTGATCGGCTCGCCCTGGGCGTCGTAGCCGTGCACCCGGGCGAAGTCGGCCCTGGGCAGCGGCGCGTACTGGCCGGGCACCGACAGGCAGCCCTCCTCGCCGGGGTCGAGGCTGCGCTGCCCCACGGGTGGCAGGTCGAGGGTGGGGTTGACGACGACGCCCACGTGCCCGACGCCGTCGGCATCGGGGCAGTCGTAGACGAACACGCGCAGCGCCACGCCGATCTGGTTGGCGGCCAGGCCGACCCCCTTGGCGGCGTACATGCTGGCGAACATGTCGTCGACCAGGGTCGCGAGCGATCCGTCGAACCGGGTGACCGGTTCGCAGGGCGTGTGCAGCACCGGATCGCCGACGTACACGATCGGATGGACCTCACCCACAGCAGTGCCTTCCCCAGGTGCGAACAGTTCGCAACAAGTGTACGCGACATCACGTCTTGAAATATAAGACATATCCTCTTGAATAGTGAGACTTCAGCTAGGCTCGCGCCATGAGTGCCGTTTACACGCACGGACACCACGAGTCCGTTCTCCGCTCCCACCGCTGGCGCACCGCCGAGAACTCCGCCGCCTACCTGCTGCCGCACCTGCGGCCGGACACGGAACTGCTCGACATCGGCGCCGGACCCGGCACGATCACCGCCGACCTCGCCACCCGGGTCGCCCGCGTGACCGCCACCGAGGTGAGCGCCGAAGCCCTGGAGCTGACGCGGGCGGAGGTGGCCGGGCGCGGCCTCGGCAACGTCGAGTTCGCGGTGGCGGACGTCCACGCGCTGCCGTACCCCGACGGGGTCTTCTCCGTCACGCACGTCCACCAGGTGCTCCAGCATGTCGGCGACCCCGTGGCGGCGTTGCGCGAGATGCGGCGCGTCACCCGGCCCGGCGGGCACGTCGCGGCCCGCGAGAGCGACTACGCCGCCTTCGCCTGGTACCCGCGCCTGCCCGCGCTGGATGAGTGGATGGCGCTCTACCAGAAGGCTGCCCGTGCCAACGGCGGCGAGCCCGACGCCGGACGGCGGCTGCTGTCATGGGCCCGCCGGGCGGGCTTCACCGGCATCGCGGCCACCTCGTCCACCTGGTGTTTCTCCTCGCCCGCCGACCGCGCCTGGTGGGGCGGGATGTGGGCGGACCGGGTGACCGCCTCGGCGATGGCCGCGCAGGCGCTCTCGACGGGCCTGGCCACCGAGGCCGGCTTGCGGCGCATCGCGGACGCCTGGCGGCAATGGGCCGAGGCGGAGGACGGCTGGATGTCGATCCTGCACGGCGAGATCGTCTGCCGCGCCTGACCGGTCAGAGACCGAGGGTGCGGGCCCGCTGCCAGGCCGGATCGCGGTAGAGGACGACCTCCGTGCCGTCGATCAGCTCGTCGGGGGCGGACACCATGGCGATCTCGCCCGCCGCCTGCAACTCCAGCAGCAGGTCGCGCACCCGGGGCCCCACCGGGAGCCGTCCTGCGGGCAGTCGCAACCCGTCGCGGACGAGGTCGGCGATCTCCGACAGCCGGAACGGCCCGTCGAACCCGGCCACCACCGACCGCACCGTCGCCAGCGTGATCAGCTGCTCGGCCTCGGTGTGCGCGAGCTGCCACACGATCTGCTCCTTGCGCCCGCCGGTGCCCGCGCAGGTGGAGCAGCCGCGTTCCAGACCCGGCGCGAGTTCTTCCGACCCGGTGCCGAGGCAGCTCGTGCACCGGTTGGTCTCCATCGCGTGCAGCTCGGCGGCCGTCCGCTCGGTGAACGCGGCCCCGCACGCACACGAGTAGGCCTCACCGAGGAGGCCACCGGTCGTGAGCGTGATCGCGTGCGTGTCAGTCATCGAGAGGCGACTCTACCGCGCACATCCGAGACGACGACCGCTAGGGCGGCGAAACGTCCGTAAAGTACAGTTCCGGCATGGAACAAACCCCCCAGCAGCGCCCCGACAGCAAGGCGCTGGTGGCCGCCGTCGCCACCTTCGTGCTGTGGGCGTCGGCCTTCGTGGCGATCCGCGTGGCCGTCCAGGACTACTCGCCGGGCGCGCTCGCGCTCGGTCGCCTGCTGTCCGGCTCCCTCGTCCTGGTCGCCATACTGCTGATTCGCCGCGAGGGCCTGCCGCCGCGCGCGGCCTGGCCCGGGATCCTCATCTCCGGCATCCTGTGGTTCGGCGTGTACACGGTCGCGCTCAACGCGGGGGAGCAGGCCGTCGACGCCGGAACCGCCTCCCTGATCCTGGGCCTGGGCCCGGTGCTGATCGCGGTCCTCGGCGGCTGGATCCTCAAGGAGGGCTTCCCGCGTCGGCTGGTCGCGGGCGTGGTGATCTCCTTCACGGGCGCCGCCGTCGTCGGCCTGTCGATGTCCGGCCACGGCAGCGCCTCCCTGGCGGGCGTCCTGCTCTGCGTGCTCGCGGCCGTCTCCTGGGCCGTCGCCACGCTCGCGCAGAAGCCCGCACTCCAGCACGCCTCCGCCCTCCAGGTCACCGCGTACGGTTGCCTCGTCGGCACCGTCGCCTGCCTGCCGTTCGCCGGCCAGCTCGTCGAGCAACTGGCGAAGGCCCCGCTCACGGCGACGCTGAACGTCGTCTACCTCGGCGTCTTCCCGACCGCCCTGGCCTTCACCGCCTGGGCGTACGCGCTGGCCCGCACTCCGGCGGGCACCCTCGGCGCCAGCAGCTACCTGGTGCCCGCCCTGACCGTGCTCATGTCCTGGGCGGTGCTCGGCGAGGTGCCCGGCTGGCTCACCTTCGCCGGCGGGCTGCTGTGCCTGGGCGGCGTGGCGGTCACGCGCTCGCGGCGGCTCACGTTCGGTCGGAGGGAGTCTGCTCCCCGGGAAGTTCCACGCTGATCGTCAGCCCGCCCTCGTCGCGCGGGCGGGCGGTGACGACGCCGCCGTGCGCGTCGGCGATGACCCGGACGATCGACAGCCCCAGACCGCTGCCCCGGTCGGAGCGCAGCCGGTCGCCGTGCAGGCGGCGGAACGGCTCGAAGATCGACTCCAGCTCGTACGCGGGCACGGGCAGCCCGGAGTTGGCCACCACCAGCTCGGCCACCCCCGCCCGCTGGCGAGTGGTCACCCAGACCTCGCCGAGCGGGTGGTTGTGCCGGACGGCGTTCTCGACGAGGTTCTGCACCAGCCGTTCCACCAGCACCGGCTCGCCCGTGGTGGGGGCCGTGTCGAGCAGCCGGTGAATGGTCACCTCGCTCTTGACCGCCTCGTCCGAGGCCTGGTCGAGCACGTGCTCGGCGACGTCGGCGAGGTCGAAGCCGCGCCGGTCGAGCACCGCCTGCTCACCCTCGGCCAGCGCCAGCAGGCCGTCGATGAGCCGCTCGTTCCTGGCGTTGACCAGCAGCAGCGACTCGCCGAGCCGCTTGACGTCCTCGGTGGCGTCGGGCCGCCGCACCGCGACGTCCACGAGCGTCCGGTTGATCGTCAGCGGGGTGCGCAGCTCGTGGGAGGCGTTGGCGACGAAGCGGCGCTGGCCGTCGAAGGCGCGGGCCAGGCGGCCCAGCATGACGTCGTAGGTCTCGGCGAGTTCGCCGACCTCGTCGCGCGGGCCCTTGTGTTCGATGCGCTCGGACAGGTTGTGGCTCTGCGCCACCCGGCGCGCGGTCTCGGTCACCCGGCCGAGCGGCCGCACGACCCAGCCGGCCGCCCGGTAGCCCACGCCGAAGGCTCCCGCGGTGCCCAGCAGCACGGCCAGGGCACCGAGGTTGCGGAGGTTGGCGAGAGTGTCGCGCTCGTAGACGGTCCGAACGTCCAGCACGCGGGAGCGGGTGGCCTCGTACTGCCAGGTGAATCGCTCGACGCGTACCACGTCCGGCCAGTTGTAGGGGCGGAAGGAGGAGCGCAGGTCCATGTAGTCGGGCGTGATCAGCCCTGTGCGATACCCGAGGCTCTGCTGGACGATGAGGTAGGCCGCCAGCAGCACCAGCGACGACAGCACGAGGAAGACGACGGCGCTCGCGATCGCGAAGCGCATGCGGATGCTCATGGAATGCGATAACCCGATCCGGGTACGGTCTCGATCACCTGTGGTTCGCCCAGTTTCTTGCGCAGCTTCATCACGGTGGTGCGCACGGTGTTGGTGAAGGGGTCGATGTGCTCGTCCCACACCTTCTCCAGCAGTTGCTCGGCCGAGACGACCGCGCCGCGCGCCCGCAGCAATTCTGCCAGGACCCCGAACTCCTTACGGGCCAGGGGAACATACCGCCCGCCCCTGAAGACCTGCCGGTGCGCCCAGTCGAGCCGGATCCCCGCGCGCTCCAGCATCGGCGGATCGGCGGGCCGGGACCGCCGCCCGAGCGCGTGCACCCGGGCGAGGAGTTCCTCGAAGGCGAACGGCTTCGGCAGGTAGTCGTCGGCGCCCAGCGACAGCCCGCTCACCCGCGACCGGATGTCGGAGGCCGCCGTGAGCATCAGGATGCGCACCAGCGCCCCCTGCTCGACCACCCGCGCGCAGACCTCGTCGCCGTGGACCCCTGGCATGTCGCGGTCGAGGATCAGCACGTCGTAGTCGTTGACCGACAGCCGCTCCAGCGCGGCCTCGCCGTCGTAGGCGACGTCGACGGCCAGCGCCTCCGCCCGCAACCCCTCGACGATCGAGTCGGCGAGCATGCGCTCGTCCTCGGCCACCAGTACCCGCACCGTGCTCCCTCCGCCGAAACCAGCAGGATTGTTCCGGCACCCGCATAACGCGGGCGTAACCAGATCGGGAAACGCCCAGGTTATGGCCCGGCGGCCACTCTCTGTCCCTTTGACAGGGAGAGAGAATGTCTGTTTCGGTCGTCCGGCGCCCACCCGTTGCAGCAACGCGGGGGCACACGTTGTTCCTCGCCGTCCTGACGGCCGGGGCCGCGCTGCGCGTGCTCGTCATGCTGGGCTACGACACCGCGCGGCTCTACTGGTACGACTCGTTCACCTACCTCGACACCGCCGTGAACATGCGCCCCCAGGGGGCCTTCCACCCGGCCGGGTACTCGTGGATGCTGTGGCTGCTGCGGCCCTTCGAGAGCATGGGGGTGATCGCCGCCGTCCAGCACCTGATGGGGCTCGGCGTCGCCGTCCTGATCTACCTGCTGCTGCGCAGGCGGGGACTGCCAGGCTGGGGGGCGACGCTGGCCGCCGCGCCCGTGCTGTTCGACACCGGGTTCCTGCGCCTGGAGCACGCGGTGCTCTCGGACACCCAGGTGATCCTCCTCGTCGTGGCGGGCCTGACCGTGCTGATGTGGCGGCAGGAGGTCTCGGCCCGCGCCGCCGTGGCCGCCGGAGTGCTGCTCGCGCTCGCCGGGCTCACCCGTACGGCGGCCGTCCCGCTGCTCGGCCTGGCCGTGCTCTACCTGCTGCTGCGCCGTACACCGTGGCGGCGCACCCTGGCCCTGGCCGTCGCCGGGCTGGTCCCCCTCGGCCTGTACGCCGGATGGTACGCCCAGCACCACGGCCGGTTCGCGCTCAGCGGCTCCGACGGGGTGGCGCTGTGGGCCAGGACGATGACCTTCGCCGACTGCGCGCGCATCGCCCCGCCGCCGGACCTCGCCCCGCTGTGCCCCAACGACGTGAAACTCGACGCCGCCTCCGAGTACGTCTGGGACGCCAAGGCCTCGCTGAACCTTCTCGGCGACCGCTTCGCGCACAACGACCGGGCCCGGCGCTTCGCCGTGCGGGCGATCCTCGCCCAGCCTCTCGACTACCTCGGCGCGGTCGTCAAGGAAACCTCCCTCGCCTTCGCCTTCACGCCGATCGCCCACCCCAAGCGCGTCGGCGTGCCGGACGGCGTCTTCCACCGGGCCGGCGGCGGCCTGCCGGAGGACCAGCCGCTGGTGCGCAAGGTACGCGCGGAGTACGACCCGGACATCAGGGCCATGCGGTCGGTCGAGCCGTTCGCGAGCGTCCTCGACCTCTACCGCTACCCGTGGCTGCTGCACGGCGGTCCGCTGTTCGCGGCGGTGCTGCTGGCCGGGCTCGGCGGGCTGGCACGCGGCAACCGGGCGGCGCTGCTGCCCTGGGCGGCGGCGGTCTTCCTGCTCGTCGCACCGGTCGCGGCGCTCGATTTCGACCACCGTTACGCGCTGCCCGCCATACCCGTGGCGTGTGTCGCGGCGGCGCTGGGCTTGCATGGAACCCTGCCACGATTCCGGAAATCGCCGTAGTATTCGGGCAGAACCAGCGTTGGGGGCGCCAGTTGCCGGGACAGAGAGCGCGTGTGGTAGTCGATCCGACCGTAGCCTCAGAGACCGCCGCGCTCTTACGTGCGCACCCCCATCTTCTGTCCCGGATCAGACAGGGCTGGCGCCCGCCCGCCGAACCCTCGGGGCCGAGACGCGCCGGGCCACCCGGGCTGATGCTGCTCTTCGCCACCCCGCTGGTGATCGCCCTGGCCGGAGTGCTGCTCGACACCCCCCTCGGCCCGGTGGGCCTGCTGGTGCTCGGCGCCTTCGTCGTTCTGGTGCTGGTGAAGGTCTCGGCGGAGGACGAGCCCACCGAGGACAATCACGCCCACGAGCGGCGCGTCGTGGAGCAGGCCCGCCTGTACGGCGGCCGCTACCTGCTGCCGGAGGACTACGACGAGCGGGCTTCGGCCCTGTTGCGCCGTACACAGGAGGCGATCGGCAGCGTACTGCGCTCGCACGTCAACGCGGAAGGACTCCTCGACGACGCCCGCAACGCGATCCTGCTGCCCGCCCAGGAGTGGGAGATCGCCACCCTGCTGGCCAAGCTCTCCCGCCTGCGCTCAGAGCACCACGATCTGATGGCGAGGGGAGTGGCCCCCGAGGTCGAGGCCGTCGTCGAACCGCTGGAACGCGCGCTGCACACCAGCGAGTCCGCCGTCGCCGCTCGCGTCGAGGCCCTGGAGCGCTACGCCGAGCACGTCGCCGAGGCCGAACGCGCCTACCACGCCCGCAGCCAGATCGAGGATCTGCGGGCACTGCTGCCCCGCTACGAGGAACTGCTGGCCGAGGCCGGGGCCGACCGCCTGGCCGTGACCGAGATCGACCGGCTCGCCGAGGACGCCGACCACCTGGAGCAGGCGCTGCGCCGCAGCGTCAGCTCCGCGCACGAAGCCTTCCGCTATCTCGAAAGCTGACCCAGGGAACCCACCGTGGCAGGCCGTCAGGCGAGCCCGTCGCCGACCCGGGCGGACCCCGAGCGGACGGCGGAGCCGCTGCAGCGCATCCCGGCCGGACGCCGCCGTGTCTTCTCCGCGATCCTGCCGCTCGCGCTCGCCGTCTCGGCCACCGTCCTCGCGCTGCCCCTGGTGGGCGCCGCCCATTACACGACCTTCGCCTTCGTGCTGACCGGCGTGTGGTTCACCGCGCTCGCCGTACTCCTACGGCCCGGCAGGGGAGGCGAGCGGGAGGTTCGCGAGCCCGCCTGGGATGAGCCCCCGGAACACGATGCCGGGCACTGAGCCGTCACCGCACCTGGGCGACCTCCAGGAGCACGTCGCACAGCGCGTCGGCGGCGTCCACCCGGCCGAGCTTGCGCGCGGCCTGCGCCATCGCGCCGCGCATCGCCGGGTCCGCCAGCAGCGGCATCAGCTCGCCGAGCAGGTCCTGGGCCGTCGGACGCGGTTCGAGCAGCGCCCGCGCCGCACCGGCCGAGGCCAGGTAGGCGGCGTTCTTGCGCTGCTCGTCGCCGCCCGAGGGGATCAGCGGGATGAGCACCGACGGGTTGCCGACCGCGGTCAGCTCCGACACCGTGCCCGCGCCCGCGCGCGAGACCACCACGTCGGCGGCGGCCACCAGGTCGGGCAACTCGGCGCCGACGTACGGGACCGGGTGGTAGCGCCCGGCCAGCCCGGGCGGCAGCGGCACCGCGCGCATGTGTTCGATCCACGCCGGGCCGCACTGGTGGACGATCTGCGCGTGCTGCAGCAGCGTCGGCAGGCTCTCGGCGATCAGCGTGTTGATCTGCTTGCTGCCCTGGGCGCCGCCGGTGACGTAGATGAGCGGCACCTCGAAGGTCAGCCCGAAATGGTCGTAGGCGGCGGCGCGGTCGCCGCGCAGCAACTCGGGGCGTACGGGGTTGCCGGTCACGACCGCCTTCGCCCGGGCGGAGGCGGGCAGGTAGTCGAGCGACGACTCGTGCGAGAGCGCGATGCGGGTCGCCAGCCGGGACAGGATGCGGTTGGCCAGGCCCACCACCGTGGTCTGCTCGTGCATCACCAGGGGCCGCCGGATCAGCCGGGCCGCCACCCCGATCGGCACCGCCACGTAGCCGCCGGTGGACAGCACCACGTCGGGAAGGTACCTGGCCGCGTGGCCGACCGCCTGCGCCACGCCCAGCGGTACCCGGAACACGTCGACCAGGTTCGTGCCCAGCTCGCGCAGGTTGGGACGGCGCCGCAGCTTGCCCGTGGTGATCGCCTTGAAGGGGATGCCGTGCTCGGCCGTGATCCTGGCCTCCAGGCCGTTCGCGGTGCCCACCCAGAGCACGTCGTGCGGGACGTTGCGCCGCTGCACCGCCGTCAGGGTGGTCAGGGCGGGATACGTATGGCCACCGGTGCCGCCGCCGGTGATCAGGAGTCGCAGGATTCGTGGCATGCGATCAGATTAGAGCCGCACAGCGGAAACCCGTGTGTCCGGTCGCGGAGTCCGGGGTGTTCGCGGTGCGCGCGGCCACCCGGTAGCGGGTGCAGTAGGAGTCGTGGCACAGGTACGAGCCGCCCCGGATCACCCGCGCGGTGCCCTCGGCGGGCCCCCGTGGGTTGTCGGCGGCGGCGGGCCACGAGGTGCCCCACCAGTCGGCCGTCCACTCCCACACGTTGCCGACGGCGTTGTAGAGGCCGTAGCCGTTGGGCTGGAAGGACTTCACCGGCACCGTCCCCCGGCTCGGCGCGAGCGGGAAACGGCCCTCGAACACGTTGCATCGGGTGCGTCCCTTCGGCGCCAGTTCGTCGCCCCACGGGTATCTGGCCTGCTCCAGTCCGCCGCGCGCGGCCATCTCCCACTGCGCCTCCGTCGGCAGCGCCTTGCCCGCCCAGCCCGCGTACGTCCGCGCGTCGTGCCACGACACGTGGACGACCGGGTGGTTCTGCCGGGCGCCCACCGAGGAACCCGCGCCCTCCGGCGCCCGCCAGTTCGCCCCTTCGACGCCCGCCCACCAGGGGGCTCCCGGCACCGACGCGTCCATGATCCCGGCTTCGGCGAACGGCCGGAAGACGTACGACCAGCCGATCGACTCGGCCTCGGTGACGTAGCCGGTCTCCTTCACGAACGTGGCGAACTGCGCGTTGGTCACGCAGGTCGCGTCGATGAGGAACGGATCCAGCCGTACCGGGCGGATCGGGCCCTCGCCGTCACCGGCGTGGGCGTCCGGGTCGGCGCCGCCCATGAGGAACGTCCCGCCCGGCACCCGGACCATCCCACGGACCATTCCGCGCGATGCCTGCCGCCGCGCGGGAACCGTCCGCTCGCACGGCACCCCGTCGTCCGCCCGGGCCGGGCCGCAGCACGCCTCCACTCGCACTCCCTTCCGAGATGATGCCGATGAGCGCTTCCGCCAGGGGCTGACCCACCGACTGACAGCGTGGACCAACCGTATGGCTGTCGCGCTGCGCGGATGCGACGTCCGGTAGCGTTCCAGCCATGCGACTCGGCGTTCTGGACATCGGTTCCAACACCGTCCACCTGCTCGTCGTGGACGCCCACCGGGGCGCCAGGCCGATTCCCGCCTACTCCCACAAGGAGGAGCTGCGGCTGTCCGAGCACCTCGACGACGGCGGCCTGCTGTCGGCTCGCGGCGTCGAGCGCCTGACCGCCTTCGTCGAGGAGGCGCTGACGATCGCCGAGGACAAGGGGGTCGAGGAGCTGATCGCCTTCGCCACCTCGGCCGTGCGCGAGGCCGCCAACGGCGAACGGGTCCTCGCGGAGATCAACGCCCGCCTCGACGTCGACATCGTCACCCTGTCCGGGCAGGACGAGGCCCGCCGCACCTTCCTGGCCGTCCGCCGATGGTTCGGCTGGTCGTCGGGGCGGCTGCTCGCCTTCGACATAGGGGGCGGCTCGCTGGAGCTGGCCTCCGGCGTGGACGAGGAGCCCGACGTGGCGATCTCGCTGCCGCTCGGCGCCGGGCGGCTGACCCGTGACTGGTTCACCTCCGATCCGCCGTCCCCGGCCGAGGTACGCAAGCTGCGCAAGCACGTGCGCACCGAGATCGCCCGTACGGTCGGCCAGATCGTCAGGTACGGCCAGCCGAACCGGGCCGTCGCGACGTCCAAGACGTTCAAGCAGCTGGCCAGGATCGCGGGGGCGGCGCCGTCGAGCAACGGCCGGTACGTCTCCCGCTCCCTCGGCCGCGAGGCGGTCGCCGAGTGGGCGGCCCGGCTCACCACGATGCCCGCCGCCGCCCGCGCCCAGCTGGCCGGCGTCTCGGAGGGGCGGGCGACGCAGCTCGCGGCGGGTGCCGTCGTGGCCGATGCCACCATGGACCTGTTCGAGGTGGACCGGCTGGAGGTCTGCCCGTGGGCGCTGCGCGAGGGCGTGATACTGCGCCGGCTCGACGTCCTGCCCAGCCTGACGGGCCGCTGACCCCGGCGGGGCTACGGGTCCACGAGCTCCAGGGCCACCTCGACGGTGGCCGCGCGCCTGCTCTTCTCGTCCGGGACTGCGTCCGAGGAGATGTACATGCCCGCGTGCAGCGTGAACAGCGCCATCGAGCGCCGGACGCGCGTGGTCAGCTCGTCCTCCGGCGCCAGCAGCTCCTCGACGATCTCCAGCATCTTCGACCGCATGGCGAGGATCTTCGGGTGGTCGCGCAGCGCGGTCTGGTTGCGTTCGAGGAAGCGGGCCATCCGCGACTGGCGGGGGGAGTCGAGGCTCTCGGCGTACCTGTGGATCAGCTCGCGGCGGGTCTGCGGGCTCTTGGGCTGGGTGCGCAGCCACGCGAGCATCTCCTCCAGCTCTTCGAGCCGGTCGTCGACCATTCCCGTGACGATGTCCTCCTTCGTCCGGAAGTGGTAGTAGAGCGCGGCCTTGGTGACGCCGAGTTCCTCCGCGATCTCCCGCAGTGAGGTCGCCTCGTAGCCCTGCTCGGTGAAGAGCCGGAAGGCGATGTCCTGGATACGGCTCCGCGTGTCGTCCCGCAATGTGCACCTATTTCATGTTTTTGGGATGGCGTACTCTAGTCTAAGCTTGCCGGTCGGCAAGTAAGTACGATCACCCAAGGGGGGCAAGAACGTGGAAAGACGCCGCGAGGTGATGGTCGTCCTCCCGGGGCTGATGCTCGCGATGGTTCTGGCGATGCTCGACAACATGATCGTCGGTACGGCGATGCCCCGAATCGTCGGCGAGCTCGGCGGGGTGACCCACCTGTCCTGGGTCGTCACCGCCTACGTCCTCGGCACCACCGTCTCCACCCCCATCTGGGGCAAGATCGGGGACCTGTACGGACGCAAGTCCATCTTCCTGATCTCGATCGTGATCTTCATGGTCGGCTCGGCGCTCTGCGGCATGTCGGGCACCGCCTTCCTCGGCGGACCGGAGAACGGCATGGCCCAGCTCATCGCCTTCCGCGCGCTCCAGGGGCTCGGCGCGGGCGGCCTCATCGTCAACGTGATGGCCATCATCGGCGACCTCGTACCGCCCCGGGAGCGGGGCCAGTACCAGGGGATCACGGCCGCGATCATGTCTCTCGCGATGATCGCCGGGCCGCTCGTCGGCGGCTTCATCACCGACCACCTCGACTGGCGCTGGGCCTTCTACGTGAACCTGCCCGTCGGCGCCATCGCCCTCGTCCTGATCGCCGTCCAGCTCAAGCTGCCCAGGCGGCGCCGCCGCGTCAGCATCGACTGGCTCGGCGCGGCGCTGCTGTCGGTCGGCATCACCGCCCTGGTGCTCATCACCACCTGGGGCGGCAACGACTACGACTGGGACTCGCCCCAGATCCTCGGGCTCGCCGCCCTCGCCGTCGTGACGCTCGCCCTGTTCGTCCCCGTCGAACGCCGGGCGGAGGAGCCCATCATCCCGCTGCAGCTGTTCCGCAACCGGGAGTTCACGCTCGTCTCGATCATGGGCTTCCTGCTGGGCTTCGCGATGTTCGGCGCCATCACCTTCCTGCCGCTCTACCAGCAGACCGTGCAGGGCTCCTCGGCCACCGACTCCGGTCTGCTCCTGCTGCCGATGATGGGCGCGGCCATGGTGGTCTCGCTCGCCGTCGGCAAGGCCATCACGGCCACCGGGAAGTACAAGGTCTACCCGATCCTCGGCGGCGCCATCATGGCGGTGGCCATGTGGCTGCTGTCGCTGATGGGCGTGTCGACGCCGAGTTGGCAGACGGGGGTGTTCATCGCGGTGCTCGGCGTCGGGATGGGCTTCCTGATGCAGCTCACCATGCTCATCGCCCAGAACAGCGTCGAGGCGCGCGACCTCGGCGTGGCCAGCAGCGCCTCGACGTTCTTCCGCTCGATCGGCGGATCCTTCGGGGTCTCGCTGTTCGGCGCGGTCTTCAGTAACCGGTTCCTGTCGGAGCTGACGGGACGCTTCGGCGAGCAGTCGGCGGGCCAGATCGCCAGTGGGGGCGGGAGAATCGAACCGGCCGCGATGGCCGCCATGGCGCCGCAGGCGCGCACGGGGCTGCTGGAGTCGCTGTCGGCGGCGATGTCGTCGGTGTTCTGGTGGGCGATCCCGTTCGCGGTGGCGGTGCCGGTGCTCGCGGTCTTCATCCGTGAGATCCCGCTGCGGGGCTCCGAGCCCGCCCCCTCGGAGGAGCCCGCCCACCAGACCTGACCGTTGTCCATCACGGCTGTCCATCACGGCTGTCCATCACGGCTGTCCATCACGGCTGTCCATCACGGCCGCCCGGCGCCGTTCAGGCCGGTTGGACCGCCGGGTACTCCCTGCGCCACACGTCGATCACCAGGACCGGGCGCATCCCGGCCGAGGTGTACAGCCCCAGCGCCGGGGTGGTGTTGTTGGAGTCGACGTGCAGGATCGTGCCGACGCGCCCGCGCGCCACGTCGCCGGCGAACGCGTGGTACAGCAGGTGCCTGCCGAGCCCCTGTCCCCGGAAGCGCGGCAGTACGGCGAGCGTCGCCACGTACCCGCAGCCCTCCTCGGCCGCGAAGATGTTCGTGCTCTGCACCATCGCGGCCGGTTCGCCGTCCACCCGGGCCACGACGAGCTGCGACCAGTCGTGCGTGGAGGCGGCCTCGCGGCGGGCGAACCACGTCTCGTAGTCGACGGAGGCGAAGCCGAAGTGCTCGGCGAAGCCCTCCTGGTGCACCCGGTAGGCCTGGCGCCGCACCTCCTCGCCCTCTGGCCCGGCCGCGCACGTGTGCAAGGTGACGCCGGGCTGTGGCTGCGGCTCCTCGACCGGGCCGCCGAAGTCGATGCGCATCCGGTGGAAGGCGGTGCCCGGCTCGAAGCCGTGGGCGCCCGCCTCGGCCCGGCGGTGGTCGTCGGCGCGGTAGATGCCGATGTCGGCGACGACGCTGCCGTGCCCCAGCTCCGCGGCGATCTCGGCGGCGCGGCCCAGCACGAGGGTCCACAACCGCCCCGACAGCCCCTCGACACCCGGCCGGACGACGACCTCCACCCGCACGTTGGAGCCGGTACCCGTACGGCAGGCCCACGCCCAGCCGTCGATCCGGCCGCCCGGGTCCTCGGCGATCCAGCCGTCGTTGTCACGGTCGAAGTCGGGCTCCGTGAGCTCGTCGGAGATGTCGTCCAGCGTCGAGTCGACGAATCCGATGACAGACCGGTCGTAGACGGAGATCAGGCCGTGGATGGCGGCGGCGTCCTCGACGACGGGCCGCCGAAGCCGATGTGTATCCATGGCCCAGATTCTTGCCATATGTCACGCTCTATCGCCTCCCATTTTCCATCAGGGGTGACGCGTGTCACAGACGCTCGAACCCCCTCATACGCTCCCAGTCCGTGACAGCCGTCTCGAAGGCCGCCAACTCGGTCCGCGCCGCCTGGGCGTAATGGCCGACCACCGCGTCGCCGAACGCCTTCGCCGCGACCTCGCTGCGCTCCCACCGGCGCAGCGCCTCGCCCAGCGTCGTGGGCAGCCGGGGCACCGACGGATCGGCCAGCGCGTTGGCCGAGTGCGGCTCCGGCAGCGCGAGCCGGTTGTCCATGCCGTGCAGCCCGGCGGCCAGGATCGCGGCGACGGCCAGATAGGGGTTGGCGTCGCCGCCCGGCACCCGGTGCTCGATCCGCAGCGACGCGCCGGTGCCGACCACCCGGACGGGGCAGGTGCGGTTGTCCCTTCCCCAGGTGACGCCGGTGGGCGCGAACGCCCCCGGCCGCAGCCGCTTGTACGAGTTCACGTTCGGGGCCATGAGCAGCGCCAGCTCCGGCAAGCAGGCCAGCTGCCCGGCGACGAAGTGCCGCATCTGCTCCGACATGCCGTCACCGGCGCCCGGGTCGGCGAAGACCGGCGTGCCGTCTGTGCCGCGCAGCGACAGGTGAACGTGGCAGGAGTTGCCCTCACCCTCGTCGAACTTGGGCATGAACGTGAGCGCCACCTCCTCTTGGGCGGCGATCTGCTTGGTGCCGTTCTTGAAGAACACGTGCTTGTCGCAGGTCGCCATGGCCTCGTCGTACCTGAAGACGATCTCGTACTGTCCCGGATGGCACTCCGCGCGGGCGCTCTCCATGACCAGTCCGGCCTGGACCATCTCCCGCCTGACCCGCCGCACGACCGGCTCGATCCCGGCCAGGCCCTGCAGCGAGTAGTCCACGTTGTACCGGGTGCCGGGACGCAGCCCGTGGTAGCGGCGCTCCCAGGCGTCCTCGAAGCCGTCGCGGAAGACGAGGAACTCCAGCTCCGTCCCCGCGTACGCGCGCAGCCCGCGCTCGGCCAGCCGGTCGAGCTGGGCGCGCAGCACCCGGCGCGGGGCCACCTCCACCGGCTCGCCGCCCGGCCACACCGCGTCGGCGAGCACGAGCGCGGTGCCGGGATCCCACGGCAGCGGCCGCAGCGTGGCCGGGTCGGGGCGCAGCACGAAGTCGCCGAAACCGGTGTTCCACGCGTCGATGGCGTACCCCGGACCGGTGCCCATCTCGACGTCGGCGGCCAGCAGGTACACGCAGGCGCCGAACCCCCGCTCCGCCACCTCCTCCAGGAAGTACGGCACCGCCAGCCGGCTGCCCTGCACCCGGCCCTGAAGATCGGGGACGCCGACGATCACCTCCTCGATCCCGGCCGCCGGATCGCGCAGCAGGTCGTAGGTCATGGCAGTTCCTTCGCGGTGGCGAGCGGGTTGGGCACCGTGCCGTGGACGACGTCGAAGCCCTCGTCGCGCTCGGCCCGGTCGTGGAAGGCGCCGCCGAGCAACTGCTCCCGGTTGAGCGCGACCCGGTCGAACTCCGGCGCGAGCAGCCCGAACGCCGCGAACCGGCCGGCGAGTTCGGGGAAGCGGGCGTGGTAGCGCTCGATCTCGGCGCGCACCAGGCTCCAGAACTCCTCCTCCGGCAGCCCGAGGTGCGCGTCGGCGAGCGGGGCGAAGAATCGGAAGTGCCCCGCGAACACGGCGCTGAGCAGCGAGTGCGCGAGCTCGCCCGGCGGCCAGCGCAGCAGCACCGCGTCGGCCCGCGCCGACAGGCCCGCGTACTCGGGCAGGGCCTCAGGCAGCAGGTTGACGTCCTCGGCGAAGTCCTTGACGGCGATCCCGACGGGACGCTCCCCGGCGTCGTACAGGACGACGGTGTTCTCCCCGTGCGGGCAGAAGGCGACGCCGTACCGGTACAGGTAGTGCAGCAGACCGGGCAGCAGGGCGGCGAGGAACGCGGCGATCCACTCGCGGGCGCCGAGCCCGGAGCGGGCGACCAACTCGCTCACGAGCGCCCGCCCGTCGGAGCCGACCTTCAGCAGCGCGGCCATCGTCCTGGCCCGCTCGCCGTCGCGCAGCAGGCCGGTCAGCGGCTCGCGCCACACGGCGCCGAGCAGTTCGTGGTAGCGGTAGGGCGCGTCGCCGACGCTCTCGTACAGCGGATGGCGCACGGCGACGGCGGCCACCTCGCCGAGCGGATGGAAGCGCAGCTCGTCCCGCAGGTACGGGTCCCCGTCGCGGATCTCGCGCAGCCACGCGGACACGTCGGGCGCGGCCCGCGTCGGCTCGGTCGACAGACCCCGCCACACCAGCGTGTTACGGACGGCGAGCGGCAGCTTGACGTTCCTGCGCCCCGGGCGGTCGAGATTGGCCAGGGTCCGCACCGACTGCAGCGGCCGGTAGCGGTCGGGCGCCTCGCCGAGCCGGACGATCCGGCCGTCGGCGAGGTACGGCGCGAACAGCGGCTCGACGGCCTCGTCCCAGTGGAAGGGGTGGACGGGCAGCCACACGTAGGCGGACGGGTCCTCCAGCCGGTCGGCGAAGCGCCGCCTGGTCTCCTCGTCGAGCTCTTCGGCCAGCAGCGTCGTGGCGTCGAGGCCGGGCACGCCGGAGTACTCGGCCAGCGAGGTGTGCACGGCCGCCCACACCACCCGTACGGCACCGGCCGCCTCCGGCGCGTAGGCGGCCGCGTCCGAGGCGGAGAAGCCGAGCCTGCCCTTGTTGAGCAGCATGCACGGGTGCCCGTCCTGGTGCGCTTCGAGCTCCAGGTGATCGAGGTCGGCCAGTTCGGCGGCGGTGAGCGCGCGGGCGATGAGCTCGGCCTCGGCCCGCCGGGTGGCGGTGAGCTCACGCAGCACCTCGGCGGTGGTGGGCCCGTCCCACCCGAGGGCGGCCCTCGCGTCGAGCAGCAGCCGCTCCGGCCCGTCCGCGTCCGAGGGGCCGGCATGGGACCCGGCGGGAGACAGGGCGGGAGACAGGGCGGGTTCGCGCCGGAGGGTGCCGTCCAGCACCCGCCAGGTCCCGAAGGTGCCGCGCGCCGCCCGGAACCTCCAGCGCGCGCCGTCGCCGAACTCCAGCCGGTAGGCGTCCGGCCCGGCCTGCGGGTCCGGCTCGGGGCTCAGCAGTTCCTCATAGGCGAACTCCTCGACGGCCTTGGTGAGCAGGCGGCGTCCGGCGAGCAGCCAGGCGTCTCGGTTCATCGATGGCTCTCCTCGAAGTGGGTGGTCAGGGACTCGCGCCGAGGCGCGGCTCACCGGAGCGAGCCGACCGAGGGCCGCGCGCGGGCGGCCTCCGGCGTGCGCGGCGCCCCGAAGGACGTCCACGCCACCTTGTCGGGGACGGGCAGCACGACGTGCCCGGCGGCCGCGTTGAGGATCGTCGCCGCCCGCCACGCGCCGAGCGTGAGGTCGGGGGCGCCGACGCCGTGGGTGTGCAACTCGGCGTTCTGGACGAACAGCCCGCCCGACACCCTCGGGTCGAGCGCGACCCGGTACTGCCCGTCCACCTGGTAGCGGCCCTTGGCGTCCCAGTCGACGAGGTCGGCGAGCGGTTCCAGGAAGGCGGGGCGGGCGGCGGCGTACCCGGTGGCCGCCACGACGGCCGAGGTGCGGATCTCGAAGCCCGCCTCCTGCGGGGCATGGCGGCAGGTGAGGGCGTAGCCGTCCGTGTCGGCGCGGGCGGACACGACCTCCACGCCCGGATGCAGCGCGGCGGGCGGCTCGCCGCCGCCGATGGTGCGCTCGTACAGCTCGTCGTGGATGTCGGCCAGCGTCTCCGCGCTGACCCCCTTGTAGAGCTGCCACTGCTCGCGCACGAGCCGCTCGCGCTCGGCCTCCGGCAGCGCGCGGAAGTAGCCGATGTAGTCGGGGGTGAAGTGCTCCAGGCCGAGCTTCGAGTACTCCATGGGCGCGAACGCCGGGGTGCGGGCCAGCCAGCGCACGTACGGCCCGCCCGCCCGCAGCAGGTCCAGCACCACCTCGGCGCCC
Source organism: Nonomuraea longicatena (assembly GCF_039525605.1). Taxonomy (NCBI): domain Bacteria; kingdom Bacillati; phylum Actinomycetota; class Actinomycetes; order Streptosporangiales; family Streptosporangiaceae; genus Nonomuraea; species Nonomuraea longicatena. The sequence goes on from NZ_BAAAHQ010000049.1 coordinate 130,578, forward strand.
GACTGCCCGGCGCCGACCACCGTGACGTCGGCGGCGGAGCGCAGCCGGTCGCGGTGGGCGAGATAGTCGGCGCTGTGCAGCACCGGGCCGGGGGAGGACCGCGACAGCAGCGGGCGCAGCGGCGCGGGGACGACCGGCTCCGTCCCCACCCCGAGCACCACCTGGCGGGCCAGCACCGTCGCGGTGGTGCCCGCCGACCGGTAGGTGAGCGCGAACGCCCCGGCCGCCTCGTCCCACGACAGCGCGCTCACCTCGGCGCCGAACCGGCACGAGCGCAGCCCTTCGGCTGCCCACCGGCAGTAGTGGTCGTACTCCCGTCGCGGGATGTGGAAGCGCTCGGAGAAGAAGAACGGGAACATCCGGTCGTGGTGGCGCAGATAGTTGAGGTACGACCAGGGGCTGGTCGGCTCCACCATGGTGACCAGGTCGGCGAGGAACGGCACCTGGAGGACGGTCCCCTCCATGAGCAGCCCCGGATGCCACGAGAACGCGGGCCTGCGGTCCAGGAACAGCGTGCGCAGTCCGGGCACGCCGTCGCACAGCGCGGCCAGGGACAGGTTGAACGGGCCGATGCCCACTCCGACCAGGTCGTACGTGCTCACCGCTGCACCTCCGCGAGAGGGTTGGGAAAGTCGAAGTACACGGACTGGGTGTGCACGTCGCCGACGAGCTCGTCGAGTCCGTCCACACAGGTCAGGAAGTTGCCCTTGCAGCGCAGCGCGGGCGCGTCGAGCAGCCGTTCCAGCAGGCCCTTCGCGCCGGGCTCGGCCGTCCGCAGGCGCTCCAGCGCGGCCCGCAGCACCCGCAGCAGGCCGACCTCGTCGGCCAGCCCCAGCGCCCCGAAGGCGCCCACCAGGCCGAGCAGGTTGTTGACGCCCAGGTAGTAGGCGACCCGCTCGTCCACGAAGTCGTCGTCGAAGACCAACTCCAGGCCGTCCGACAGACCGGGCAGCAGCCGGTCCAGCTCATCGGCCCGGGAGGCGGCCACGTAGTAGCCCTGGCTGTCCCGGTACCAGCCGGCCGAGGGCAGGCCGGTGCCGTCCAGGCTCACCAGGGTGTTCTGGTGGTGGGGCTCCAGCGCGACGCCGTACCTGGCCTGGAGCCTGATCAGCGGGACGGCCAGCACGTCGAGGTAGCGCTCCAGCCAGCGGGCGCAGGCGTCGGCGGCCGACAGCCGGTGGATGCGGCAGACGCGCGCCACGGCGGCCGACAGCAGCGCGCGGTGCCTCGGCGGCGTGCCGTCGCCGGGGCCGGTGCGCTCGGCCAGCAGCCCGGCCACGCACCTGCCGTCACCGGGTCCGCCGCCGAAGGGGTTGTCGCGGATGGCCGTCTCCAGGCCGGTCTCGGCTCCGCTCGCGCCCGCCGACACCCACGCGTGGTCGCGCAGGATCGTGAAGCGCGGATGCTCGGCCCGCAGCCAGTCGCCGACCCCGGTGGCCAGCAGCCGGGCGGCCCTGACGCCGAGGCTCATCTCGGAGCGCAGGTTGTTGCGCCGCGAATTGGTGATCTTCATGCCGAGGGAGAGTTTCAGCATCGCCGCCTGCGGCCGGTACACGGTCCGCAGCGAGGAGGTCGGGTACCAGGCCGGTCCCGAGGGGCCGAGCGGGCGCAGCAGACCCGCCTCGACCAGCGCCGCCACCTCGGGGCGGGCCAGCACCTCCCGTGCCTGCCACGGGTGCGCCGGGATCGGCACCGTCCCCTCGGGCGCGTCCACGCCCTCGGCCAGTTCGCGCAGCAGGCCGGCCGGGTCGCGCCCGTCGGCGCTCTCCCCGGCGAGCACGGCCGGGTCGGCGGCGAACCAGTGCAGCCGGAAGGCGCCCCGCAGCTCCGGCGAGTAGGCGCCGACCTCGCCGTCCGACGCCTCCTGCCTGCTCTTGGGCGCGGGATGGAACGGGTGCCCCAGCAGCAGCGCCTGCTCGGCCTCAAGGAACGGCTCCGGCCGCCGGCCGTCCGGCTCCGCCCGCCGCCGCGCCAGATGCGTGCCGGTACGGCGGGCCGAGTCCAGCACCCGGGCGACCGCGTCCGATCCGAGGTGGTGGGGCAGGCGGCGCCGTACGACGGACTCGCGCACGGCGGCGGTGGCCACCAGCGCGGCCCCCGCCGGGTCGTCGCCGACGCGCGGCTCGCCGAAGCGGTGCCAGCCCGTCGCCGACCGGTGGCGCACCGGCACGCGCAGCCGTACCCCGCTCGCCGGGAAGTCCAGCGTCAGCTCCTCGCCCTCGGAGGGGACCGGGATCGCGTTCTCGCGCACGTACGCCCGCAGCAGCGCCTCCGTCGCCGCCGCCTCGCCCGCCCGGTGGGGGTCGGAGAAGTCGAGGGGGTCGGGCCAGGGTCCGCTCTCAGTCATGTTCACAGTGACGTTCACCGGGACTTCTCCTCGGCCTCGCCCGCCGCGACGACCAGGTCCACGAGCCGCTCCACGTCGGCGGCGCGCGCGTGCGGGTTGAGCAGGGTGAGCTTGAGCCGTACGCGGCCGGGCCCCTCACCGGGCAGTTCGGTGCGCCCGACGACGGCGAGCCCCTCGCGCAGCAGGCGGCGGCGCAGCCCGGCGTTGACCGTGTCGATCAGCTCCGGGTCCGCCGGGTTCGGGCCGGCCGGGACGTACCGGAACAGGAACGCCGTCAGCACCGGGCCGGCGTGCAGCTCCAGCCGGGGATGGGCGGCGACGGCCGCCGCCCCGGCCAGTGCCAGCTCGTGGCAGGCGTCCACCAGGCGGCCCAGGCCCGCCCGGCCGAGGGCCGCGAGCGTTACGGCGATCTTGAAGGCGTCCGGCCGCCGCGTCGTGCGCAGGGACAGCCCGAGCAGGCTCGTGTAGCCGGCCTCCTCGTCGTCGGCCGGGTTGAGGTAGACCGCGCGGCGTTCCAGCGACGCGTACGTCTCGGCCCGCCGTACCAGGAAGACGCCCGCCGCGACGGGCTGCCAGCCCAGCTTGTGCCAGTCGAGGGACAGCGAGTCCGCGCGGTCGAGGCCCGCCAGCAGCGGGGCCAGCCGGTCCGACAGCAGCGCGCCGCCCCCGTAGGCGGCGTCCACGTGCAGCCAGGCCCCGTACCGGGCGGCCAGGTCGGCGCAGTCGGTGAGCGGGTCGACGGCGCCGGTGTCGGTGGTGCCCGCCGTGGCGACGACCGCCATCGGCAGCTCGCCGCGCCGTACGCAGTCGCTCATCGCGGTGGCCAGCGCCTTCGGCTTCATCCGCAGCTCGTGATCCACGGGAACGGTCACGACCGCGTCCTCGCCCAGGCCGAGCAGCGCGGCGGCCCGCCGTACCGAGAAATGGGCGGCCGAGGAGGCGAAGATCCGCGCCCGGGGCACGTCCGTGAGCCCGCTGTGCTCGATCCGGCGGCCGGCGGCCGGGCCCAGTACCCGGTCCCTGGCCAGCATCAGGCCCATGAGGTTGGACTCGGTGCCGCCCGAGGTGAACACCCCCGCAGCCGACGGCGGATAGCCCGCCATCCCGGCCAGTTCGGCCAGCAGCAGGCTCTCCAGGACGGTGGTCGCGGGCGCCTGGTCCCAGGAGTCCTGCGACGGGTTCAGCGCGGAGACGGCCAGATCGGCGGCCACCGCCACGGCGAGCGGCGGGCAGTGCAGGTGCGCGGCGCACGCCGGGTCCGCCGGGTCGGCGCTGCCGTGGGCGACGGCCTCGGTGAGGCGCCGCAGGGCGTCGCCGCCCGGTTCCTCCAGGGCGGCGGCCACGGCGGCGGACAGCTCCTGCG
>NZ_BAAAHQ010000050.1:0-33801 GCF_039525605.1 Nonomuraea longicatena
AGCCCCGCACCCGCCAGCCCGTAGGCCACCGTGTACGGGTCGGCGCCCCCCGCCACCACGGGCGAGAATCCCACCCCGACGTACAAGGCGACGCCCGCGGCGCCGCCGAGCTGGTCGGCGCACCGCTGCACACCCGAGGCCATCCCGGCGTCGTCGCCGCTCACGCCGTGCAGCGCCGCGTTCTGCAGCGCCACCAGCCCGGCCCCCATGCCCAAGGCCAGCAGCACCATGCCCGGCACCACCGCCACGAGCAGCCGGCCCTCCGGCGGGGCCAGCGCCAGCCACGCCACCCCCGCCCCCGTGACCGCGATCCCCGCCAGCGCCACCGCGCCCAGCCCGGCCCGCCGGATCAGCCCCGGCACCACGACGCCGGTGGCGATCAGCGTGAACGCCAGCGGCAGGAACGTCACCCCGGCCGCGATCGGCGACAGCCCCCGCTCCTGCTGCAACGACAGCGTCAGCAGGAAGAACGCCGCCGACAGGGCGGCGCTCAGCAGCGCCGTCGCCCCGTTGGCCACCACCCGCACCCGGGAGGAGAAGAAGGACGGCGGCACCAGCGGATGCGCCGAGCGCCGCTCGACCAGCACGAACGCCGCCGCGGACGCCGCGACCGCCGCCAAGGCCGCCGCCGCGACGACGGGGGAGCCGTCGCCCTCGCCCAGCCCGGCCAGGCCGTAGACCGCCAGCAGCGGCGCGGCCGTCAGCAGCAGCCCGCCCGCGACGGCGATCGGGCGCCGCACCACGGGCCCGTCGGGGCGCACCAGCAGCCACACCCCGCACAGCACCACCAGCACCAGCGGCGGGTTCACCAGGAAGATCCACCGCCATCCGGCCAGCTGCGTGAGCACGCCGGAGACCAGGAATCCGAGCACCAGCCCGGAACTGGCCACCGCCGCCCACACCCCCAGCGCCCGCGACCGTTCCCGGGGCTCGGGGAACATGACCGCCAGCAGCGACATCGCCGCCGGCAGGGCCAGTGCCTCGCCGACGCCCTGGGCGAAGCGGGCCAGCACCAGCAGCGGCAGCGACGGCGCCAGCCCCGCGGCCAGCGACGCCAGGGCGAACACCGCCGCCCCGGCCACGAGCGTGCGGCGGCGGCCCAGCAGGTCGGCCACCCGGCCGCCGAGCATGAGCAGCCCGCCCCCGGCCACGGTGTACCCGGTGACGACCCAGGTGAGCTCGTGGGGGGCGGCCTGAAGATACGCGCCGATGGACGGCAGCGCGACGTTGACCACCGTCACATCGACGGCGATGAGAAACTGCAGTAGCGCGAGGAAGGCGAGCGTCACCCAGCGTGCCCTGCGGGCACCTCCGGTGACGGGCTCCCGCTCGCGGCGAGCGAGAAAGAACAAGGGAACGACTCCACGGATGTCTCAGGCGATGGCGCCTACCGGCGCCGGACCGCGTGGGGGACCCACAGTCCCCTGAGAACTCCTCAGATGCCGCTCATAGCCGACAACGGTAGCAGGCCGTGCGCCCCGTGTGCGCCCCGCCCCGGCCCCGCCCCGGCCCCGCCCGCCGACCTGCGCCTTTGACGTGGGGCGCAAACGCCTCGATCCGGGCCGTCCCGGTGGGCGATGATCCTGCCATGCACCGGCCCCGCAGCCTCCGGAGAGGAAACGCCATGCGCGCCGCCGCCGTCACCTTCGGTTCCTTCCTGCTCGCCGCGCTCACCCTGGCCGCGCCCGCCCGCGCCGAACCCGCGCCCGAACCCGAGTTCACCGCCGCCCAGGCCCTGGCCTGCTCCGGTTCGGCCTGCGACGGCAAGGACCCGGCCGCCTACTGCGGCGGCGACGCCCGGACGCTCGACAGCCTCACCCTCGGCGCCGCGATCCTCGAACTGCGCTACAGCCCCTCCTGCCGGGCCGCCTGGGCGCGTATCAGCAACGCCCGCTGGGAACCGTACAGCCAGTTCCCCGGCATCGCCCGGGTCACCCGCGACAGCGACGGCCGCACCTACTCCTGCGTCGTGCCCGCCGGCGGGAGCAGCTGCTACACGTTGATGGTCAACGACCGCAACGTCACCTCCTTCGCCTACGGCGAGTGGGACGGCGGCTCGCGCATCTACACCGGCCGTACCGGCTCCCACCTGCGCTAGCGGCGCCCGGCCCGGGACCCGCGCTCGTCCCGGCGCCGGCTCGCGGGCCTCAGCGCCTGCGCAGGCTGACGCCCGCGGCGATCAGCCTGCGGGCGTGTTTCTTGTGGACGGCCTGGCGGGTGACCCCCAGCGCCTCGGCCACCTGCGGCCACCCCCAGCCCGCGCGCATCGCCTGCTCGACGGCGGCGTCCTCGATCTGGTCGGCCAGCCGCCTCAGTGCCGCGACCGCCGCCAGCGCGTCGGCGGGGTCACGCGGAATCTCAACACCCGACATGAAAGCAACTCTAGTTGACAAATGCGGGGTGGGGCAACACGCCACTACGCTGAAACGATGGACCTGTCCGCCCACTGGGACGCACACCCCGGCCGGCTCGACACCGCCGGCCACGGCCCGCCACCCGCCCGCTTCACCCACGACGCCGCCGGCCGCGCCGGCCGTACCCGCCTGTCCTTCCACGCCCGCGCCGCCCGAGCCGACGCCGACCGCACCCTGGAAGCGCTCACATGATCCTCCACCTCGCCCTGGCCGCCGACTGGCACGACGCGGGCGACCACTACCGCATCTCCACCCTCGGCCACACCCTCGACGACATCGGCTTCATCCACTGCAGCCACGACGAGCGCCAGCTGCGCACCGTCGCCGCCACCTTCTACGCCGACGTCACCGAACCCCTGCTCGTCCTGGAGATCGACGCCACCGGACTCGACGTCCGCGAGGAGAACGGCTTCCCCCACCTGTACGGGCCCCTCCCGCGCACAGCCGTCACCCGCACCCGCCCCTACACCCCATGACCATGGACCCCCGCGAAGCCGCCCGCCGCTTCGCCCGCACCTGGCAGCACGGCTGGACCCACCACGACGTCACCGCCATCCTCACCCTTTACGCCGAGGACGCGGTCCACACCTCCATGCCCTTCCGCCCGCCTCACCACGGCAAAGCGGCCATCGCCGACTACCTGCGCGCGGCCTTCGCCGGCGAACGCGCACCCGTCGTCCGCTTCGGCGCCCCCCTCGTGGACGGGCCGGACGCCGCCATCGAATACCGCGTCACCGACGGACCCGCCACCCTCGCGGGCTGCGTCTTCGTCACCTTCGACCCCAGCGGCCTGGCCGTACGCACCCGCGACTACTGGCACGAAACCTAACGTGCCCGCGCCACCGGCCGCACCGGCAACGGCGCCGGCGCGACCTGCGCCTGCGGAACCTGAACCGGGGCGGCGGCCCGCTCCTGCACGCACCCGCCCGGGCAGTAGCCGTTGGACAGGATCAACCGGCTGCGCGAGGTCGTGTACGCCTCACGCTCCGAGGCCGGCAGCACACCCCGGCACACCTGGCACAACACATCGTTCCCCATCAGGGTCCCCTTTCGGTTGCGTACCAGGAAACCAGCCTAAGCGCCACCAAACCCTCCCAGGCGGAATTTCCACCACCCGTCAAACCGCCCGTCAATCTCACCCCCTCCCGACCAGCCACGCCCCGCCCCAACGTGGCGAGGATCACAATCCACCGCAACCCGACGGGTGGGCACCCGAACCGGCTGCGCGCAGGAGCGCTCGCGACCCGCTTCCTGGCCGGCCCCGGGCCCTCAACGGAACCCGCCGGCCCGATCGGGCAAGCGCTCGTCCCACCGGCGCAGCCGTACCGCCACGAAGGCGAGCAACCCGAGGGCGGCCAGTGTGAAGACCACGTTGCCCAGGACGTCGACGTGCGCGGGCGCCGGGAAACTCGGCTCCTGCCGGAAACTGTGCCAGGCGTAGGTGAGCAGGCCGGCCGCACCCAGGGCGAACCTGTGCCAGGGCCCCCAGCCCGCGCGCCGTGACCAGCGCAGGACGAGCGCCGTCATCGTGGCGTAGAGCGCGAGGTAGAAGCCGACCGTGACCCACGCCGGCACGACGGACTCCAGCTCGATCCCCGCCAGGGCGAGCACGCTGGGCAGAAAGAACGCCAGCCCCGCCACGACGGTGATCGCGAAGACGATCCACGGGCCGGCCGACGCGGCCGAAAGAGCAGGGCGGCGCAACCGCGCGGACAGGAACGCGGCGACGATCAGGGCAAGGGCCGCGATCAGCGTCCAGGTGATCTGAGCGGCCGACAACGGGTAGAGGGCCGGACCCGCCAGAGCGATGGGCACCGCGCCGCCCAGCAGGAACAGGACGGCCCCCCCGGCGAGGCCGGCCACGCCGAGCCAGGGCGTGCCCGGCCGGCGTGAGCCCGCCTCGACCAGCGAAATCGGCACCGCGATGCTCCACACCCCATGGATGGCCAGGACGAACACGCTCCAGTGGGCGCCGATGCCCAGCGCCGGAACGAACCCGTAGTCGAGCAACCGCAACCCGACATAGTCGGGATCGAACAGCGACCGGGTGAGCAGGCCCTCCTCGATCACGGCGTAGGCGAGCCCGAGCAGGACGATCCCCGGCCACCCCAGCCGCCACCGGCGGGCGACCTCGCGGATCAGCAGCGCGCCACCGCCGTACAGCGGAATCAGCCCGACGATCATCGGCAGGGCGTCGATCGCGATGTTGCCCAGCAGATACTCGCCGACCAGCGGCGCGAGAACCAGCAGGCCGAGCGCCGGAAGCACACGCTTGAACACCTTCACCTCACCGGTTGTAGAGCCTGCGCGCGCACAGATAGCCGGCCAGGGCGATGCCCGCGCTCCACACGGCCGCCTCCAGCAGGCCGGACCCGGCCGGACGCCCGGCCAGCAGCGCGCGCAGCGTCTCGATGACAGGGGTGACCGGTTGGCGCTCGGCGAACCAGCGCAGGACATCCGGCATCGAGTCGGTCGGGACGAAGCCGCTGCCGAGGAAGGGCAGCAGCATCAGCGGCATCGGCAGATTGCTGGCCGTGGTCACACTCTTCGAGACCAGGGCGAGCGCGACCGCCAGCCAGGTGATCGCGAAGGTGAACACGGCCAGCACGCCGATCACGCCGAGCCAGCCCGCCACCGAGGCGGACGGGCGGAACCCGATCAGCGCCGCCACCACGCCCACCATCGCGATCGCGAGGAACGTCTGCACCATCGCCCCGAGCACATGCCCGGTGAGCACCGAGACGCGGGCGATGGCCATGGTCTTGAACCTGGCGATGATGCCCTCGCTCATGTCGCTCGCCACCGAGATCGCGGTTCCCTGAGCCGCCCCCATGATCGTCGTGATCATGATGCCGGGGACGAGGTAGCCGACGTAGGCGGCGCGGCCGGCGCCGATGCCCGCGCCCATGGTGCCGCCGAAGACGTAGACGAACAGCAGCAGGAACACCACGGGCACGGCCGCGAACGTGAGGATCAGCGTGGGATGGCGCCAGATGTGCTTGACCTGGCGCCGCAGCATCGTCGCCGAGTCGGTGATCGCTCTCATCGCGAGGACTCCTGGGTCAGTGCGAGGAAGACGTCGTCGAGGTCGGGGGTGTGCAACGACACCTCGGCCACCTCGACGGCGTGCGTGTCCAGCCACTCCAGCAGCGTCCTCAGCGCCCCGACCCCACCGGAGTGCGGGATCTGGACGGTGAGCGCCGCGTCGTCGGCGGAGCCGGCACCGAGACGGCCCGCCGCCCTGCGGTAGCCGTCGGGGTCGGCGAAACGCACGACGATGTGGCCGCCGGGCACCATGCGCTTGAGCTCCTCGGGGCTGCCCTCGGCCACCAGCCGGCCCCGGCTGAGCAGCGCGACACGGTCGGCGAGCTCGTCGGCCTCCTCCAGGTACTGGGTGGTCAGGAAGATGCTCACGCCGTCGCGCCGGACGAGGTCCCTGACGATCTGCCACATGGTACGGCGGCTGCGCGGATCCAGGCCCGTGGTCGGCTCGTCGAGGAAGATGAGCCCGGGCGTGCCGACCATGGTCATGGCGAGGTCGAGCCGGCGGCGCATGCCGCCCGAGTAGGTGAGCGCGGGCCTGCGCGCGGCCTCGGTGAGGTCGAAGCGCTCCAGCAGTTCGCGCACGCGCGTACGGCCCCCGGCGCGGCCGAGGTGGAGCAGGTCGGCCATGAGCCGCAGGTTCTCCTCACCGGTGAGCAAGCCGTCGACCGCGGAGAACTGGCCGGTGACGCCGATCGCGGCACGCACCTCGTCGGGTTCCTCGGCCAGGTCGTGCCCGGCGACCCGGATCTCGCCCGCGTCGGCCTTGATCAGGGTGGACAGGATCTGCACCACGGTGGTCTTGCCCGCGCCGTTCGGGCCGAGCAACGAGAAGACGGTGCCCTGCGGGACGGCGAGATCGACGCCGTCCAGGACGCGATGGGCGCCGTACGACTTGCGCAGCCCCCTCACCTCGACGAAATCCCGCATCGCCGTCACCCCCGATCCCAGGTGACGGGCAGGCTGCGCACGCCGTACACCTGCGAGGGGTCGGTACGCAACGACAGCTCCTCAGCCGGTACGGCCAGCCGCAGCGACGGGAATCGGGCGAACAGCGCGGCGAGCGCGACCCGCATCTCGACGCGGGCGAGCTGCTGACCGAGGCACTGGTGGACGCCGTGACCGAAAGCCAGATGCCCGGCCGCCGAGCGGCGCAGATCGAGCACGTCGGGGTCGCCGAACCTGGCCGGATCCCGGTTGGCCGCGTTGATCGCGACGACGACCGTGTCGCCCGCCTGCAGCCGCCTGCCGCCGACTTCCACCTCCTCCAGCACGCCGCGCATCCCGGTGGCGGCGACGGACAGGTACCGCAGCAGTTCCTCCACGGCGCCGGCGACCGCGTCGGGCCCGCCGCGCAGGACGGCGAGCCGGGCCGGGTCGCCCAGCAGGGCGAAGGCGCCCAGCGCGAGCATGTTGGCGGTGGTGTCGAGCCCGGCGCCGAGCAGGAACGCGGCCACGCCGCCGAGCTCCTCGTCGGTCAGGTCGCCGCCGGTGGCCAGGTCGCTGAGCAGATCGTCGGCCGGCTCGGCCCGCTTGGCGAGCGCGAGCTCCCGCAGGTACGCGCCGAGCTCGACGAAGGCGGCGTACTGCGCCTGCGCGGTCCCGGCCTCCGACAGGGCCCGCGTGGAACTCCGGAACCGATCACGCTCACCGTACGGCACGCCCAGCAGCTCACAGATCACCAGCGCCGGGACCGGCTGCGCGAAGACCTCGACGAGGTCGGCGGGCGGCCCCTGCCGCTGCATCGCATCCAGCCGCTCACGGGTGATCTCGGTGATCCGCTCGGTGAGCACGTTCATCCTGCGGACGGTGAACTTGCCCGCCAGCAGCTTACGGAACCGGGTGTGCCCGGGAGCGTCCATGCCGGTCAGGTCGCCGACGGGAGCGGGCGGCAGACGCCCGCCCGCCAGGGGGTGGTAGTGGGTTTCGTAGCGGGAGCTGAAGCGCGGGTCGGCGAGAACCCGGCGGACCAGGTCGTATCCGGTGATCATCCAGACTCCGGGGGCGCCCTCGGGCACGGCCAGAGGGGCGATCGGCCGCTGCGCGCGCAGAGCGGTGAGCGAAGGGGCCGGGTCGAACGGGCACCCGGGCGCACGGTCGAGAGACGGACGGACCGGCTCGTCACGGCAGTTCGTGTTCATCACAACTGAAAGCTACGTTGCCTTCAAAAATTACGTCAATTAACTGAAATGCATAAGCGCAGGTCATTGCTCATATATTCATGCGTTGACAGTGAAGCTGAATGCAATGAGGCATTGCGTTGTCTGGCGCCGAACGCAATCATGGACAGATGCCAGAAGGAAGACTGACCCGGCAAGACCGCCAGCGCATCGCGACCGGTCTGGCCGACGGCCGCTCCTACGCCGAGATCGCCAGACGGCTCAACCGGCCCACCTCGACGATCAGCCGAGAAGTCGGCCGCAACGGCGGCCCCGCCGACTACCGCCCCGAGCGCGCACACCAGGCCACAGCGCGCCGGGCCCGGCGCGGCACCCCGGCACGCCCACCCGGGGCCGGACCCCGCGAGCGCGAGGTCTTCGACGTGGAAGCGGGCGCCGTCGACATGGTGATCGGAATGGGCCTGCCGAAAATGATGGCGCGCGTCCTCATCGGCCTGTGGCTGAGCCAGGACGGCAAGCTCACCGCGGCCGAACTGTCGCGCGGGCTGAAGGTCAGCCCCGCCTCGATCTCCACGGCAGTGGGCTACCTGACCCAGCAGGGGCTGATCAGGCGCGAACGCGATCCGCGACGGCGTCGCGACATCTACGTCGTCGACGACGACGCCTGGTACCACTCGACGGTGCTCAGCTCACGCCGGACGCTCGCGGCGGCCGAGATCGCGAAGGCGGCCGGGCAGGCACTCGGGCCCGACACACCCGTAGGACGCCGCCTGGCCAGAGGCGGCGCGTTCCTGGAGCGGATCAGCCTGGACGCCCTGGCCTCGGCCGAACGCTGGCGCGACCTCCCGCCGTGATCGAAGCCGCCTCCACCTGCGGCGTCCACCACCGGCACAACACCGCTCGCCGGCCGCCGGCGCCACCTCGCCCCCTCACTATCCTGACCCCCATGGACCAGAAGATCACCACACCCGGCGGCATCACCCTCGCCTACCGCGAACTCGGCGACCCCCGCAAACCACCCCTCACCCTCCTGCACGGCCGCACCGCCAACCACCACGACTGGAACACCGTCATCCACCCCCTGGCCCAGCACCACCACGTGCGCGCCGTCACCCTGCGCGGCCACGGCGACAGCAGCCGGCCAGGCACCTACCACCTGCCCGACATGGCCGACGACATCGTCGCCTTCCTCGACGCCACCACCACCCCGCGCACCGCCCTCATCGGCCACTCACTCGGCGGCATGATCGCCTACCATCTCGCCGCCCGCCACCCCGGCCGCCTCACCCACCTCATCCTCGAAGACCCACCCGCACCCCTGCCCGTCGACCGCCCGCCCCTCACCGCCGACGACGACGCCACCGGCTACGACACCGCCATGCTCCACCAGACCGAACACCAGTTCACCCACCCCGACCCCGGCTGGGCCGCCGCCCTCCACCGCATCGCCACCCCCACCCTCGTCATCGCCGGCGGCCCCACCAGCCACGTCGACGCGGCCGCCACCGCCGCACTCATCCCCACCGCCCACACCGTCACCATCGACGCCGGACACCTCATCCACCAGAACGCACCCCGGCAATTCCTCCAGACCGTCCTGACCTTCCTCACCTGAACCCGGGGGAGCGGCCCGCACACCCCGAACGCCCCGGCGGGACCTCCCGCCCCTCGCCGAACACCAGCGAGTGCCCCACCGCCACCCCGTCCACCGCGACCCGCGACCCCCAACGGCAACCACACCGACGGATCGGGGTATCGGTGAGAGTCGTGCAACCAGGTACACCCGTTCGAGTTCGCCCAGATCAGCGGTGCCCAGTTGATCGGTGGGAGGCGTCCGACGGCGTCTTCGAGGCCGGCGTGGATGGGCAGGGTGTACCGGCGGGTGGTGCCGAGGCGGGCGTGGCCGGGTAGTTCGGCGACGACGATGTCGACGCCCGCGCGTAGCAGGTTGGCGGCGAGGGTGTGCCGGAGGATGTGGGCGGACAGGGCGCCGGCCATGGCGAGAATGTCGTCGGTGGCGAGCTGGTCGGCGGCCCCGGTCGACAGGCGTCCGCGGCGGCGGTTGAGGAGCAGGGCGGGGTTGTCGAACGCCTGGGTACCGCTTGGTGCTGCCGCCCCACATGGCCACCTCGCAATATCAGAAGTGGTTTTGCTGGGCCAGACATGGAGTCTTCAGCGGTGCGAATGCTTCGCATGATCAGGGAGAACAACCCCCTACGCCGGCCTCGGGAAGCAATGGAGCAGTGGTTGGCGTCAGGCATTGACCGACGTCATGGACGCCGTTGACGGCGGGCGTTCCCGCCGGCCACCCGTGCTTGTCCGGGTCGGCGTCGGCGAAGGCACGGCGTCCGCCGAGATCCCGGGCGGGGCTCGCCGCGGTGTACGACTCGGACCGGCCCCGGGGCCAGCATCGGATGCTGATCCGCCGGCGTAGCGAGGTCGTGTCGGACATCCGGCAAGACCGCCGTCGTCGTCACCGCGAAGTCCGCCGGGCGCAAGGTCTTCGGCCTGGCCACCGCAGGCGTCCGTCTCGCTTGACCTCTTGCGCGTCAGTCCGGCAGCCAGCGCAGCTCGTGCGCCAGGGTTTCGGCGACGGCACGGATGCGGCGGTGCAGCGGCGACTGCTCGCGGGGGAGGACCAGGTGGATCGTCAGGCTGGGCGCGCCCCGCAGCGGTCGCCAGGTGAGACCGGCCGGTTGTACCGTGGCCGCGGCTTCTCCGGCCGGGGCGAGGGTGACCCCGTCGCGCAGGTCGCGCTGGGACATGTCGAAAGAGACTGCGGGCGTGTGGAATCGCGGGTGTGGTCGGATGTCTCGGAACAGTGCGGACAGCTGATCGTGGACCACGGGGTTGGCCGCACGGTCCGGGAGTCGCAACGGATACGCGGCCGCGTCGGCGATCTCGATCTCCGGGTGTTCGGCCAGCGGATGATGCTGCGCCAGCTGGACCCCGACGCGCATCCGCCGCAGCGGGAACCGGCGCACGCCACGGCCCGGCTGCTCACCGCGGGTGATCCCGGCATCGATGCGGCCGTCGGCGACCGCGGGGGAGATCTCCGGCGTCGCCATCGGGACCGCGCCGACCTCGAGTCCGCTGTTGTCGCGAATCAGCCTGTCCACCAGGGCCGGTGCCGTCTCGGCCCCGGCGCTGAGGCTGTATCCGATGCGCAGCGTGCCCAGTTCACCGGCCGCCGCGCTCCGGGCGGTGTCCCATGCCCGGTCCAGCGCCGCCAGCGCGGGCGGCGCGGACTCCGCCAAAGCCGCACCGGCCGCGGTCAATACGACGCTACGCGTGTTGCGGACCAGCAGGGCCGTACCGAGTTCCGCCTCCAATCGGCGCATCCGGGCGCTGAGTGCGGGCTGTGCGATGCCGATCCGTGCGGCCGCGCGGGTGAAGTTCAACTCCTGCGCCAGCACCAGGAAGTACCGCAGGCTCACCGTGTCCGGCGCCACGCGCCCTCCCTGCCGATTGATAACGATCCGTTCTGAGTCTATCTCGTACCGGTCTTTCCCTCGACCGCACATCAAGCCCTAACCTGCGCATATGACGATTCAGCCGGCCGCAGTACCCCGTCGCCGGGATCGATCGATCTGAGTGTCTATTCGAAGTCGGACGTGTCCTGCCGAACACCGGAGGTTTCCATGGCCAAGGGCTACTGGGTCAGTGTCTACCCCGCCAGTACCGACCCTGAGAGGCTGGCTGCCTACGACGAGCTGGCCGGTGCGGCTGTCCAGGCCGGGGGCGGGCGCGTCCTGTCCGTCGGCGGTCGAGTCGTCGCCTACGAGGCCGGAATCACCCAACGCGTCGTTCTGATCGAGTTCGACAGCTTTGAACAGGCCGTCGCGGCATACGAGAGCGAGGCATACCAGAAGGCGCTGGTGGCTCTCCCCGACGGCTTCGAGCGCGACTTCCGCATCGTCGAAGGCGTCGAGAGCGACTTCCGCATCATCGGAGGCGTCTACTGACCGGCGGGCCCAGTCATCGCTGAGCATCCGTCACCCGATACGCACGCGGTGCTGAACGACGACTCACGAAACGAGTTCGAAGCCATGCCCCGCGTCCCAGTTCGTCGACGTCCTCGACGGCCTGATCCCTGTCGGGCGGATCGAAGAAGCGACGCGACGTCCGGGGCAGTCGGACTGTCTCGCTGACCTCGTCGGCGAGACTCACCCGCACCCGAAGCGAACCGCTTCTCACATGACAGATCGGTCCAGCGAACACACGGTTTCGATGACCAGAGGCGCATCCCGCATCCATCTGCCGTGTGCCCCGTCGGGACTACTCAGAGTGTGAAGAACCGCAGGTCAAGATCTCCTTCGAGGGGTTTGGATCTACGGTTCTTCTGTTGCTGAAGTAGCCCAGGGGCGCCAGGACGGCGCACTGGAGCCGGCGACGGCGTGGCGCGGTGGGCCGGCACCCGCGCCCTGGGCAGGTCGGCGCGGGTGTGGACCGGCCCCTGCAAGAATCCGCATGGAGTGGTACAGCCCATGCGCCCAGTGGCGATGCGTCGCGGAGCCTCGGACAGTGCGCGCCCGAACGCCGGCCCAGGGAAGGGGCCGGCGACGCCTCGAAAGCCTTCGCGACGGACGCGCGGAGGACCGGAGCCCGCCGCAGCCGAGGTTCCACCGCCACGCCTGCCAGTACCACGCGCACGGGGCGGACATCGGACGCCTGAGGCTCCAGCAACGGAACAACGTCGGCGATCGGGGCGGAACCGTGCGAACACCTTCAGTCCGCAGCCACAATGCGGGGGAGAACGCGAAAGCATCGCGCGCCTCCGCCGGCATGGGCGGCGGGGGAACCCGAACGGCTTTCAGCGCCCGGAGACCGACCCCGATGCCGGCTGGTGCACGTTGGCGAGAGCTCCCGTCGAAGCGGTGACCCCGAAGAGAGGCCGGCTGAGGTGATTTCGCAGCACGAAATCACCCGAGGACATGAGTACGACCTTGTCGCGTCGCGTGGCCGGATCCCTGGCGTGCGGCGGCCAGCCAGCTGCTGACAGCGGTCATCGCCGTCCCTTCGCTGTCGGCGTCGATGCGGGCGGCGAGGTCGGCGACCGTGACGTGCCGCAGGGCATCGGCCCAGGCATCCTCGGCCGCGGCCATGGCACGGGCGATCGCGCACGGCCGCTCACATCGCGCGGCGGGGAGGGCGAGCGGGCCTCGCTGACGGATCTCGGTGCACCGGTAGGCGGGCTCGCCGCCGTCGATGGCCCGCACCACCTCCAGTGCCGAGATCTGGGCGGCGGGGCGAGTCAGCTCATATCCGCCCGCCTGTCCGGCCGTGGAGTGCACGATGCCGGCGCGCGAGAGCGCCTGCAGGTGCTTGGCCAGGTATGAGGGAGGGGTGCCGTGCAGTTCTGCGAGCAGGCTCGCGGGGACGGGTTCGCGGCTCTGGCTCAGGGTGACGCAGCTGTGCAGCGCCCACTCCACGCCGTTGGACAGCTTCATGGTTGCCAGCCTACCCAACTCAGACATAGTTTGTCCGAGTTGCGACGGAATGCGGACAGAAACTGTCCGAGATCATTGGAGTGTTCATGACGTCGATCACCTCGCCACCCGGCAAGCAGGTGCTCGGGATGGCAGGACTGGCGATGTTCGTGGCCGCGGCCAACCTGCGGCCGGCGATCGCCGCGGTCTCGCCACTGGTGGACCGAATCCGCGCCGACCTGGATCTGACCGCGACCGCTGCGGCCCTGCTGACGACCGTGCCCACGCTGGCCATGGGATTGTGCGCACCGCTGGCCGCCGCGGCGGGCCGCCGGTTCGGGCTCCATCGCGGGGTGCTGCTCGGCCTGATCGTCATCGCCGCGGCCACCGCCGCCCGCCTCGCCGGCGGATCCACCTGGCTGCAACTGAGCTGCGCGGCGGTCGTCGGGGCCGGCATCGCCATCACCCAGACACTGCTGCCCGCCATCGTCAAGAGCCGCTTCGCCGACCGCGCGGGCCTGGCCACCGGTGTCTGCACCGCAGGGCTCGGCGCGGGCGGCGCCGTCGCGGCCGGCGTCAGCGCGCCGCTGGCCGACTTCCTCGGCTCCTGGCCGGGCGCGCTGGCGTCCTGGTCGGTCCTCGCGCTGGCCGGGGCGGCGGCATGGACGGCATCCCGGCCCTCCCTGGCTCTGGACCGGGTGGCCGCCCCCGCGGGCCTGCCCACCACCAGGCTGCCCTGGCGCAGCGGTGCGGCCTGGCGGGTGACCGCGCTGTCGGCGGCCAACTCCGCCCTGTACTACTGCGAACTGGCTTGGGTCGTTCCCCTGCTCCAGGAGAACGGCCTCGGCGCCGGAGCCGGGACGCTCCTCACCCTGATGATCTGCATCCAGGTGGCCGCGATGCTGGCCGTACCGGCAGCGCTCGGTGAACGGCGCGACCTGCGCGTGGGGCTCGCGCTCACGGCGGCGCTGACCGCGCTCGGCTTCACCGGCCTGGCCCTCGCGCCCGCCACGATGACCTGGCTGTGGATCCTCGCCCTGGGCGTCGGGCACGGCGGCCTGTTCACCCTGGTGCTGACTGTGCCGGTAGCGGTCAGCCGCGACTCTGCCGAGGCGGGCAGAATCAGCGCGATGGCCTTTTTCGTCGGGTACGCTTGCGCCGCATCGGCTCCCATGCTCGTGGGCATCCTGCGTGACGCCATGACCGACTTCCGCCTCGCCTTCGCCATCCTGGCCGCAACGGCCGCACTGACCATCGTGCCCATCACACGACTGGGAAAGGCGGTGGCGCATTCATGACCCGGCTCGACCCCGCTGAGATCATCGCCCTGTACCACTGCTGCTATGCCAGCCCGCCCTGATCGAAGACCCCCGAACAGCTCGACGCCTATGGCGACCGCCTAACGCGTGGGTCGAATGCGACCACGAAGGGCGCTTGCCCGGCATCCGCTACCTGAGCGTCCGTGCGCGCAGCGGCTTGATCAGAAACCGGCACGGGCCGGCCACTTCGCGGCGGATGCCGTGGTCGTCAAGGTGGTGATAGTGGTCGAGGTAACGGCAGCCGGTGTCCTCGTAGCCGAGCCGGAGACAGGGCGTGGCCGCGCGGAGGTTGTGGTCGTCGACGCCCAGGCCGACGCGGGGGAGACCGCGGCGAGATCCGGTAGACCCGCGCGGAGGACTTCGCGACGCCCGCGCCGGTGAGATACCGCTCGACCGCCGCTTTGTACGCGGCCGGGGGAGGGACAGGGGCACCACCCGGGCACGCGGCAGCCGGAGCGCGCCCCCGTCCCCGGGCTCGGTCGCTGGTTCGTCCGATGAACCGACTTGGAAGCGGAACAGCTGCAGCTGCCATCCGCTGTACCGCCGACCCTCGCACCGGGGCCGGCTCCGAGCATCACCCAGTGCTGCATGTCCGTTCGCCGTGGTTGTACGAGAAAAGGATCGAATGCGCGAGACCGCCCGCAGGTCGGACCACCACGATCGGGTCATTGGTTAAGGAATCACTTGACTATAAAGGTGCGCCGACCCATAGTTAAGGACATGCCTAACTATGGCGGATCGCTGGACCGGGTGTTCCAGGCGCTGGCGGACGGAACGCGCCGGGCGATGGTGCAGCGCCTGATCCGCGGACCGGTGCCGGTCAGCGAACTGGCCAGGCCACTGGACATGTCGTTACCGGCGGTCATGCAGCACATCCAGGTGCTGGAAGCGTGCGGGCTGGTCAGATCCGAGAAGATCGGCCGCGTCCGCACCTGCCGCATCGAGCCGGACGTGCTGCGGACGGCCGAGGACTGGCTTGCCGAGCAGCGCACGTCCTGGGAACGGCGCCTGGACCGGCTCGGCGACCACCTCCTCGATGATCCCGGCACACCGGAGCAAGGAAGCTTGTGATGATCGACCGTTCAGTCACACACACCACGTTCACCCTCGAACGCCTCTACCCGGCCACGGCGGCCCGGACCTTCGCGGCATGGGCCGACCCGAAAGCGAAGGCCCGCTGGTTCTCCACCCCCGATGCGGACCATGAACTGGACTTCCGGGTCGGAGGCCGGGAGATCAACCGCAGCCACCCGGACAACGGCCTGTCGACGACGTTCGAGTCGTTGTACCGCGACATCGTCCGGGACGAGCGCATCGTCTACACCTCCATGTTGCACGTGGGAGACGACCTGGCGACGGTGTCGCTGACGACCGTGGCTTTCTGCCCGGCCGATGGGGGCACGCGGCTGCTCCTCACCGAGCAGGGCGCCTTCCTCGACGGCCGGGAGGAGCCCTCCTGGCGGGAGCACGGCACCGGCGACTGGCTCGACGCGCTGGGCGTCGAGCTGGGCGCGGGAGGGCACGATTGAGCCCGCGGGCGGCCGCCCTGAGGTGGCGGGTGCCGGTGTTGCTGGGCACGGCGTTCTTCATGACCATCCTGGACGGGACCAGCTTGCTCACCGCCCTGCCGGCCATCGAGCGGGAGTTTCGGGCGCACGGCACCACCGTCCAGTGGGCGGTCACGGCCTACGCACTGGCCTTTGCGGGCCTGCTGCTGTTGTGCGGCCGCGCCGCCGATCTGCTCGGCCGCCGCAGGGTCTTCCTGGCCGGAATGTCGCTGCGCGTGTTGGCCTCGTTGGGATGCGGGTTCGCCCCGACGGTCGAAGCCCTGGTCGCAGCCCGCGCTTTGCAGGGTGTGTCGGCCGCCATCATCGCCCCCGCAGCCTTGTCCATGGTGATGAACGCCTTCGCCGAAGGCAGCGAGCGGAACAGGGCACTGGGAATCTGGGGTGGGATCGGAGGGTTCGGTGCCACCGCCGGGCTGCTGCTGGGCGGCCTGATCACCGATACGCTCGGCTGGCAGTGGGTCTTCTGGATCAACGTCCCGGTCGGGGTGGCAGTGCTGATCCTCGCGCCGGTGATGCTGATCGAGAGCCGGAACGAGGTGCGTGTCCGCTCCTTCGACCTGGCCGGGGCGCTGACGGTCACTTCGGCTCTCGTGCTGTTCGTCTACGCCATCACCGGCGTCCCTGACGGCGGATGGTCCAGCCACCAGGTCCTCGGGCCGCTGGCGGGTGCGATGGCGCTGACCGGCTTGTTTGTCATGATCGAACGGCGGTCCAAGGCGCCGCTGGTGCCGTTCGGGGTCCTGCGGTCGCGTTCCCCGGTCGGCGGCGGCCTCCTGCTTCTCGTCACGGGCACGGCGGTCGACGGCATGCTCATCATCCTCACCACCCACGCGCAGTCGGTGCTCGGCTGGTCGCCCGTGCGGTTCGGCATCACGGCCGGGGTGATGACCGTGGCGGCCGTCGTCGGCGCTCTGGTCTGCCAGCGGGTTGTGACCAGGATCGGCGTGCGTCCGGTCGCGACCTGCGGCACTGCCCTGCTCGGTGGAGCCTGCCTGCTGCTCACCCGGGTGGTGTCCGAGCACAGCTCACCGGAACTGCTGACTTTTGCCCTGTTGGTCTTCGGAGCGGGCATGGGCACCGCCACCGTCTGTGCCCAGATCGCGGCGTTCACCGGTGTCGCCGAACGGCACTCCGGTCTGGCCGCCGGACTCGCCGATACCTGCTTCGCGGTTGGCACCGCCCTCGGCGTAGCCATCGCCGGCAGCGTTGTCGCCGCGCATGCACCCACGCCTGGGATCGCCGCGCCGCAGACGCTGGTTCCCGGACATCAGGCCGCGTTCGGCGTGGTCGGCCTCGTCGCGGCACTGGGCCTGGTCATCGCTCTGGCCATGCTCGGCAAGCGATCGGCACCGGTCACCAAAGAGACCGCGGCGCCTCCCGTTGACCAGATCGTGACCGACCGCATTCCCGCCTGACCCATTGAGGAGCTTCCATGTCCGACTGCGACCCGGTTGCCGAGATCGGCCCCTTCAGCGACTCCGGCGCTGACGTGATCCCCTGGCCGATCGCACTGCGTGAGCTGGAGCAGGCGCGACTGTTCTGGCTGTCCACCGTCCGTCCCGACGGCCGGCCCCACGTGACACCGTTGCTGGCCGTCTGGACCGGCGGCGCCCTGTACTTCGCCACCGGCGACCAAGAGCGCAAGGCGCGCAACCTCCACGCCAACGACCACTGCGTCATGACGACCGGCACGAACGTTCTCGACGGTATCGACATCACCATCGAGGGACGTGCCGCGTTGGTGTGCGACCCGGCTGAACGCGGCACCACCGCCGACGCCTACGAGAGCAAGTACGGCGACCTCCTGACGAGCCCGGAGGGCACCTGGCATGGCCTCGGTGACACCATCCGCTCCGGCAAGGTTCTGCTGTACCGCATCGATCCGAAGGTCGGATTCGCTTTCGGCAAGGGCGAGACGTACAGCCAGATCCGCTACCGCTTCCCGCGCTGACCGTTGACTCCGCGGCCGCGTGTCTGGCGGCCGAAGCAGCACCGACACGCTTGAGAGGAGGGTCAACTTCTTACTACTTGACATAATGTTCATTATCAAGCAATCAGGAACACGGGCCGCGAAGCCCGCCGAAGTGCGCCGGTCGGTGCCGTGTCGAACGGCGAGGCGCCGCCGCCGAACGGCCTCAGGCGACGGTCGCCTTTCGCCGCCTGAGGCCGGTCCGGCGCCGAGCGCGACCGTGAGGCCGGGGCCGCAGGGCGACGGTACCGGCCGCTGGATGCGACGTTTCACGGTCACGCCGGAGCGCGCCCGCTGGCGGTGCGGGCTTCTCGGGCGAGCTTGCGGTCATGACGTTCACCCGTCGGCACCTGGTCGCCGCCGTTTCCGGATGCGGAACATGAAGGCGGCTCCTGCGGGCAGGGCGATGGTCATGTCTACGGCTGTCCTTACCGTGCTGACGGTGATCATCGCCGCCGGCGCCATGTCGTTGATCATGCTGGCGGTCCGGTTGGCCCGGCGGCCCAGGAATCGCCTGATCCCGAGTACCGGTCTCGCCGACGAGGCGCGAGCCCTCAAGCGGAATCAGCGGGTGCGCGATGCGGTCTATCTGGTTCGTGGCGAGACGGGTATGAGCCATCGGGCCGCCGCCCGCTTCGTCAGAAAGCTCTGATTTGGGCTATACCAGACAGAAGGTGAATTCTGTCTGGTATAGCTGGGATGGTTTCTTGGGCCGTCCATGACGCATCCCGGCGTCTGGACGCGGCAGGCTTCCACGGACTTCTTCCGCCGGTACGGATCATCTGCGCCAGGCCGGATGGCGGCGTGCGCGCACGTGTGCGGGCGACATGACTCCGGCGGCGTCAAGGTCGCCTACCTCTCCTTCCGGTTTCGGCCGGGGATCAAGGCGGCGGGAGGCGGCGCACCGGTCGTCGTGGAAGACGGGAATCTCCCCGACGTGAGTGAAACGGCCGTCGGGAAATGACGGGCTGATTCATCGCGAGGTGTTAGCTGGGTTGGCGCCGGGAGTGCACGTGGGGCCGTTAAGTGAGGAGCGCGTGTCGCGGGCACGTTTCCTGGTACACAACCGAAAGGGGCCCCTTGATGGGGAACGATGTGGTGGGGCCAGGTCTGGATGCCGGGTTCGGTCGTGAACCGTTGCGGGTGCGCGGCCTGAGGTCGTCGCCGCCTGGATCGGCCGGTCGGGTCGAGCGTGCGGCGGGCCTGGGGTTCTGTGGTCCGCTCCCCCGTGATCCGTACGCGGGGTCCGCTCCCCCGTGGTTCGGGCTGCGGTGCGGGTGGATTCTTCGTGGGTGAGTGGGTCTGTCAGGGGGTTTTCTTCGCGGGCGGGCAGTAGCGGTTCTCCAGGAGGGCGGTGAAGGTGGTGAGGGGGTTGTTCCAGTCGCCGTTGGTGTTGGTGACGAGGGTGTGGGTGGCTTGGCGGTTGGCCATGGCGTAGGTCCAGGAGCCGGTGATGGCGCCGCCTCCGCCCCAGACGGTGCGGCCGCAGGTGAGGGTTTGGGCGAAGATGCCGAGGCCGTATCGGGTGTTGGGGATCCAGTCGGTGCCGGTGGGGACGGTGGTGAGGAGGTCGCGTTGCTGGGCGGGTGGGAGGAGGCGGCCGCGCAGGAGTGCGGTGAGGAAGCGGTGGAGGTCGTCGGTGGTGGAGATCATGCCGCCTGCGGCCCAGGCCCAGGAGACGTCGGTGGTGGTGGCGTCGTGGATGGTGTCGCCGGTTTTGGTGTAGTGCTTGGGGTGGGGGTCGGGGATGGTGGGGTCGGTGGTGGGCAGGTGGGTGGCGGTGAGTTTGAGGGGGCGGGTGATGCGGTGGGTGATCTGGTGGGTGAGGGTGGTGCCGGTGGCTTTTTCGATGATCATTCCGGCGAGGGTGTAGTTGAGTTTGGAGTAGATGAAGTGTTTGCCGGGCTGTTGGGGTTTGGGGGTGGGCTGGCCGGGGTTGGTGTCGGGTAGTCCGCTGGTGTGGTTGAGGAGTTGTCTGATGGTGATGGCGGTGCCGTCGGCGCCGGTGTGTTGTTCGACGGTGCCGGGGAGCCAGTGGGCGACGGTGTCGTCGAGGGTGAGGGTGTGTTCGGCGGCGAGTTGGAGGGTGATGGTGGCGGTGAAGGCTTTGGTGAGGCTGCCGATGCGGAAGTGTTCGCCGGGTTTTCTGGGGTTCTTGGTGGTGAGGTCGGCGACGCCTGCGGTGCCGAACCAGGTGTGGCCGGGGCGGCGGATGTGGGCGACGATGCCGGGTACTCCCCCGTTGGTGGTGGCTTGGTTGAGGAGGTGTTGGGGGGTGGTGGGTCGGTCGGTGGTGGTTGCGGGGGTTGCGGTGAGGGTGAGGGTGGTGAGGGCGATGGTGAGGAGTTTGGGCATGGTGGTGTCCTTGGTGTGTTTCCGGCAAGGATGGGTGCAACCGTAGTTGACTAATCTCGGCTTAGTCAACACGAGTTGCTCCCCCGGTCGGGGGGCGTTGAGAAGTGCCGGAACACGCTCACGGGATAGCGCGGCGGACGGCCACCGTGTCGTGGCCGTCCCCGCGTGGTTATGGGAGCGCCCTCGCCGCGGCGTCCCGGACCGCGTGGTCCGGGCCCGTCTGCGCCAGTTCTTCGAGCGTCTTCAGTGCCTCCTCGGTGCCGATCCGGGCGATGGCGTCGACCGCCTTGATCGCGCGGGCCCTGGTGCCCCGCGCCACCCAGCCGGGGATCAGGGCTGCCAGGTCGCGAGCCGTCCGGCCGTCGCCGAGTTGTCCCAGCGCGGGCAGCGCCCAGGCGTCGCCGTGCAGGAACAGCGTCCAGCCCAGGTCGGCCAGTGATCGCCGGTCGCAGGCGTCGCGGACCGCGTCCAGCCGCTCGTCCGGTTTCTTCGCCAGTGCGACGAGCCTTCTGGTGGCGGCGGCGGGCAGGGCTCGGCCGCCGTCCTTGAGCAGCACCTGCGGCAGGAAATCGGGGTCGGCGTATGCGGGCAGGCGGGGCGCCCGGCCCGGCGCGGTCAGCACGGCGGGAAGGTCCTCGCCGGGCGCGTCGGGGATCCTCGGCGCCGGGTCCGGCCCGCGCAGTTCGGGGTGCGCCTTGAGGTGCATGGGGAGCAGTGCGGCGGCGAGGAGGGCGGAGGTCGAGTCGCTCGCGGCCACGGCGGACAACACCCGTGCCGCCCGGACGGGGAAGTGCTCCATCGCCGCGAGAAGGCGCTCACGTGCGAACTCCCGCTCGTATCGCTCCAGGAGCAGTTTGAACGCTTCGTCGCTCGGAAGCAGGGAGATCAGCTCGACCAGCCGCTCTCGCCACGGCTTGTAGATCCTGATCCGGTCCCAGGCGTCGACCAGAACCGGAGCGATCGCCGGGCCCACGCCGTCGGCCATGGTGGCGCGTATCCCGAAGGTGAACGGGGTGAAGTCGGATTCTTCCAGTCTCCAGCCGAGCAGTTCGAGGTGTCGGGGCGTGCTCACCGACGCCCACAGTCGTTCGCGGTAGAAGGCGTTCGAGCCCCATTCGGTCAATGGCGGGTCGGCGCAGCACTCCTCCGCCCAGTCGTGCCGGGTGGGTACCAGGTAGGAGGCGATGAGCCGCCGGGATCGGGTGCCGCGGTGCGCGGCCAGCCGTTCCACCGCCCGTTCGTACTCCTCCTCGGGGCAGAGGGCCAGCAGGCCCCGGACCCGGCGCAGGCTCGCCGGGTCGATCTGCCGGAGGAAGTTCAGCGGGCGCAGGTCTTCCGCCGAGGAGGCGATGTCGCTCAGCTCGGTGAGCGCGCAGGCGGCGAAGGCGAGCCCGCGGGAGGCGATCCATCCGTCGGTGAAGGTTCGCGGTGTCTGGTCGCTGTGCTGTGCGCGGTCGACGATCGACGCGATGGCCGCCGCCCCGGTGGGGTCGTCGGCGCCGTCGAGGTACGCTCGCGCGTGCGCGACCAGGGCTGGGTCGCTGGCAGCGGCCGACAGCACCGCCTCGATGTGGCCGGAGTGCTTGTCAGCCAGTTTCGCCGCCGCGTCCGGGGCGCCGGGGTCGGCGGTGTCGTCGGGGGCGACCTCGCCCATCGCCCGGTCGAAGACGCCCGGTTTCATGGGGAGTGCGCCGCCGCGCCGCAGGTGCAGATCTCGGCGCAGGGGGTCGGAGAGGGTCAGGACTTCCTCGGCCGGGGGGTAATGATCGTCCATGGCGGATCACCGTAGCGGCGCTGGGTGACACTTCCCTCTGCCGCAGATCGTCCTCCCCCCTTGCGGGCGGCCTGGCCGGATCACCGCTACCGCGCGGCGGGCTGGGGGTTGTCGTGGTTTTCGGGGGATCTGCGGAGGTGTCCTGCGTGGGAGGAACTGTGGGGTGAGTACGCCTTGGGGGTGTCCCTATGGGGTGGGGTGCCGGTTGAGCAGGTTGGTGAGTTCGTCGAGGCACGTGGCGAGGTCCTCTTGTGTGGCGAGGTCGTAGTGGGTGCTCGTGGTGGCGCCGCTGGTGGGGTGGGCGAGATCGAGTTCGGCTTCTCCGCTGGTCCAGATGGTGAGCTGGGCGAGGTTGTGGGTGTTCTCGCAGGTGACCTGGACTGCGGGCTTGTCGGTCGTGGGCCCGGTGGTGAGTTTCCACTGGATGCCGGCTGCTTCCCAGGCCGGTCCGCGGTCTTGGACGGCGGCGGCGATCAGGTCGGGGGCGAACTGGCTCATGCGGGTGATCGTCTCATGCGGGACTGTCCGGCCGCCTGGGCGGCGGGCTGGCGGTTGGGCCGGCTGCTTGGTCGCGTGGATTTCGGCCGCTTCTCTGGAAGGAAGGTGGGGGCGGGCGGTGCCGTACGGGGGAAATGAAAGCCCCAAAGGGGCGCAGATAGCGATTTTCCGGGTTTTGTCAGTACGGCGGGTTCGATCGTGTCAGCATGCTGTGCCATCGTCTGTCTCGCGCCTGGAGGATGTCCCCGCGATGCGTGTCCTGCTGCTGTGCTCGTCGTTCAACGGCCTCTCCCAGCGGGCCTGGCTGGAGCTGCGGCGGGCCGGTCACGAGGTGAGCGTCGAGCTGGCGATCTCCGAGCAGGTGATGCTGGAGGCGGTGGAGCTGGCCAAGCCGGACCTGGTGATCTGCCCGTTCCTGAAGGACAGGGTCCCGGAGGGCGTGTGGCGGCGGGTGCGGACGGTCATCGTGCATCCGGGCCCGCCCGGCGACCGGGGGCCGTCGTCGCTGGACTGGGCGATCGCCGACGCCGAGACGGAGTGGGGCGTGACGGCGCTGCAGGCGGCGCAGGAGATGGACGCGGGCCCGATCTGGGGGTATCGCATGTTCCCGATGCCGGCCGAGGCGCCGCGCAAGTCGAGCCTGTACAACGGGCCGGTGGCCGACGCGGCGGTGGAGCTGGTGGCGGAGGTCGCGCTGCGGGCGGCCGATCCGGGGTTCGTGCCGACGCCGCTGGATTACGGGCGGCCGGAGGTGGTGGGGCGGCTGCGTCCGGCGATGCGGCACGCCGACCGGGAGGTGTCGTGGTCGGAGCCGACGGAGGCGCTGCTGCGGCGGGTGCGGGCGGCCGACGGCGCGCCGGGCGGCAGGGCTGTGCTGTGCGGGTTGCGGGTGCGGGTGTTCGACGTGCATCGGGGTCCCGCGCTGAGCGGTGAGCCGGGGACGGTGGCGGCGCGGCGGGAGGGCGCGGTGCTGGTGCACACCGGCGACGGGACGGTGTGGGTGGGGCATCTGCGGGCGGAGGAGCCGGGGGCGGTGAAGCTGACGGCGGCGGCGGTGCTGGGTGAGCGGGTGGCGCATCTGGAGGAGCGGCCCGGGTACACGGAGATCACCTACGAGCGGGGCGCCGGGGTGGGGGTGGTGAGTTTCGACTTCTACAACGGGGCGATGTCGACCGATCAGTGCCGCAGGCTGACCTCGGCGTTGCGGTACGCGGTGGAGCAGGACACGCGGGTGCTGGTGGTGCGGGGCGGGGAGGTGTTCTCCAACGGCATCCATCTGAACGTGATCGAGGCTTCCGCGCATCCGGAGCTGGAGGCGTGGCGCAACATCAACGCGATCAACCAGGTGTGCCGGGAGATCGTGACGTGCACGGGGCAGCTGGTGGTGACGTCGCTGGGCGGGAACGCGGGTGCGGGCGGGGTGATGATGGGGCTGGGCGCGGACCGGGTGGTGGTGCGGGAGGGCGTGGTGCTCAATCCGCACTATCGGACGATGGGGTTGTACGGGTCGGAGTTGTGGACGTATGTGCTGAGGCGGCGGGTCGGGCAGGCCGAGGCGGCGCGGCTGACGGGTGCGGCGCTGCCGATCGGGGCGGAGCGGGCTCGGGAGGCGGGGCTGGCCGACGAGGTGTTCGGGGGCGGCCGGGCGGAGTTCGAGCGGGCGGTGCTGGATTACGCCGAGCGGCTGGCGGCCGACGCGTCGTGGGAGCGGTGGGTGGAGGCCAAGCGGCGGGTGCGGGAGGAGGACGAGCGGCGTAAGCCGCTGGATGCCTACCGGGTGCAGGAGCTGGCGGAGATGAGTCTGGACATGTTCGAGGACCGGTCGGGGTTTCGTGCGGCGCGGCGGGCGTTCGTGGGGAAGGAGCGTGCTTCCGCGACTCCGGCGCATTTGGCGGCCCACCGTGAAACGGCATCTCACATGTGAGATATGTTGGGGCGTTGTGGCAGATGACTATCTTGTGCGGATCGGCCGGTTGATCCGGGACGCGCGGCGGCACCGCGGGTGGACGCAGCTTCAGCTGGCGGAGGCGCTGGCGACCAGCCAGAGTGCGGTGCATCGGATCGAGCGCGGCAATCAGAACATCAGTCTTGAGATGATCGCCCGGATCGGTGAGGCGCTCGACAGCGAGATCGTGTCGCTGGGGTATGCCGGGCCGATGCACCTGCGGGTGGTGGGCGGGCGGCGCCTGTCGGGCGGCATCGAGGTCAAGACGTCGAAGAACGCGTGTGTGGCGCTGCTGTGCGCCTCGCTGCTGAACGCGGGGCGTACCACGCTGCGGAAGGTGGCGCGGATCGAGGAGGTGTACCGGATCCTGGAGGTGCTGGCCTCGATCGGGGTGCGGACGCGGTGGATCAACGACGGCGCCGATCTGGAGATCGTGCCTCCGGCGCGGCTGGAGCTGGAGTCGATGGACACCGAGGCGGCGCGCAGGACCCGTAGTGTGATCATGTTCCTGGGTCCGTTGATGCACCGGACGGACCGGTTCACGATCCCGTACGCCGGCGGCTGCGATCTGGGCACGCGTACGGTGCAGCCGCACATGTCGGCGTTGAAGCCTTTCGGGCTGGACATCGCGGCGACGGGTGGTTTCTACCACGCGCAGGTGGACGGCGGGGTGTCGCCGAAGCGGGCGATCGTGCTGACCGAACGCGGTGACACGGTGACGGAGAACGCGCTGATGGCGGCGGCGCGTCACGAGGGTGTGACGGTGATCCGCAACGCCTCCTCCAACTACATGGTGCAGGACCTGTGCTTCTTCCTGGAGGAGCTGGGGGTGCGGGTGGAGGGGATCGGGACGACGACGCTGACGGTGCACGGTGTGGCCGACATCGAGCGGGACGTCGACTACTCCCCCAGCGAGGATCCGGTGGAGGCGATGAGTCTGCTGGCGGCGGCGGTGGTGACCTCTTCGGAGCTGACGATCCGGCGGGTGCCGGTGGAGTTCCTGGAGATCGAGCTGGCGGTGCTGGAGGAGATGGGGCTCGACCACGACCGCAGCGGCGAGTACGCGGCGGCCAACGGCCGGACGCGGCTGGTGGATCTGACGGTGCGGCCGTCGAAGCTGTCCTCCCCCATCGACAAGATCCATCCGATGCCGTTCCCGGGGTTGAACATCGACAATGTGCCGTTCTTCGCGGCGATCGCGGCCGAGGCGCAGGGTTCGACGCTCATCCACGACTGGGTCTACGACAACCGGGCGATCTATCTGACGGAGCTGACGCGGCTGGGTGCGTCGGTGAAGCTGCTGGATCCGCACCGGGTGCTGGTGGAGGGTCCGACGCGGTGGCGGGCGGCGGAGATGATGTGCCCGCCGGCGTTGCGGCCGGCGGTGGTGGTGCTGCTGGCGATGCTGGCGGCGGAGGGCACGTCGGTGCTGCGCAACGTGTACGTCATCAACCGGGGTTATGAGGATCTGGCCGAGCGGTTGAACGCGGTCGGGGCGCAGATCGAGACGTTCCGCGACATCTGAGGAAGGCGGCGCCATCGGCGCCGCCTTCTCGACTACTCCTTGATCACGTTGTCTCTGGGGCCGGCGTAGACGGGGTTGCGGTCGAAGCGCTTCTCGGTGACCATCAGCCGGATGACGCCCTTGTCGTTCTCCTCGGCCTCCCAGACGGTCCAGTGGTCGGGGACGGGTGTGCGCTGGGTACGGCCCACGCCGTATCCGCCGGGGTTGTCGGGGGCGACGATCATGAGCAGGAAGACGACCTTCTTGCCGCGTTTGCGCAGTTCAGGCAGTACCTCGCCGACGCTCTTCTCGTCGACGCGCAGCCCGTGCAGGGAGCCGCCCTTCGATGTGGCGAGCCTGTACTCCTGCTTGGGGGGAGTGACCTCGGGTACGGGGATCGGCTCGCACGGGCCGATGGGGCCCTCCATGAGGATGGTGGTGGAGCTGCCGTCACCGGCCGTGGACGGGCTGATCGTCCACACGAACGTCTGGCCCGGTTTGAACAGGGTGGTGTCGATCAGCATGCGTAGTCCGGGGGTGCCGTCGTTGGGCAGTTCCGGCACCCAGCCCGGCATGGCGTACAGGCCCTTGGGGATGTCCTCGTAGGCGACGAACTTGCCCCGGTTCTCGCGGCACGTCTGTCCCATGGGGACGAAGTCCACGATCGCGGGCACGTTCAGTTCCTTGAGCCGCCGTTCGAGACCGGCCGCGTCACGGAAGTCGGTGACCTCGATGACGACCTTGCCGTCCGGGGTCTTGGTGACGGCGTAGGAGGCGTCGTCGCTCAGCAGGCTCGGCCCGAGGACGGCCGCGGAGCCGAGGACGGCGGTGGCGGCCAACCCCAGCAGCAGGCGGGCGGGACGGCGGCCCCGGCGGGGCGCGGGTCCGGGCTCGGGGGTGTGGGCGGTGATGTCGGCCAGCAGGCTGCGGGCGCCTTCGGAGGCGGGGTCGGCGCCGTGCCGTACGCGGGACAGGGGGGTGATCGCCGCGATCTCGTCGGTGTCGTTCACAGTGGCCTTTCCGCCGGGAGTGCCCGGCTTGCGGGAAGGTGCTCGACGCCCGCGCGCCGCAGTGCGCGCGACAGGCGTTTGCGGGCACGGTGGAGCCTGATGCGGACCGCGTTGCGCGACAGGCCGAGGGCGGTGGCGATCTGGTCGCGCTCCAGTCCCTCCCAGGCCAGCAGGGTGAGCAGTTCGCGGTCGTCGTCGGGCAGGGTGCGCAGGGCCGCGCCGATGGCCTGCAGTTCGAGGCCCTGTTCGGGGCCTGCGGCGTACAGGTCGGCGAGGTCTGTGTCGAGGGCGACGTTGCGGGCACGGCGCCGGTTGTCGCCCCGGTGGTGGTTGGCCAGCACCTTGCGGGCGATCCCGTACAGCCACGGTGTCGCCTCCTGCCCTTCGGGCAGGTCCTCGACGCGGCGCCAGGCGACGGTGAAGGTCTCCGCGACGACGTCGGCGGCGTCCTGCGGGGTGGCGCAGCGGCGCGCGGCGTAGGCGGTGATCTTCTCGTACGCCTGGGTGTAGACGGCCTCGAAACGGGCCGTGCGTTCATCCACGGGCGATCCCCATGGCATCTCCTCGGTCGGTGGTCGGTCACCCTTGCGTATGTCGGGTGGGCGCGCGGCGTTTCAGATTCGGGCGCGGCCGATCCGGGCGGCGACGAGGTCGAGTCCGAAGGTGAGGCGTTCCAGGGCCCGGCCGCTGGTGTAACGGTGCGCCGGTGCCGGCGAAGGTGCCGCAGCTCCAGGGCGGCCGGCAGGGGGTGTGCCTGGCGGAGTCGCGGGTGCGGGCCGGCGACGCGGAGGGGGCGAGGGCGGCGGCCGCCGGGGCTTGGGGGTGGCGGCGGGCGCCGGCCCGCCGAGTTGCGCGCGGGCCTGGACGGGTAGCCGCGCTCAGGCGGGTGCGGGTGCGTGGCCGAGGTCGAACAGGGCCGACAGGTGGCGGCGCAGTTGGCCGGGGTCGTCGAGCCGCGTGGTGGGGCTGGGCGTGATGAACAGCGAGATCGCGAGTCTGGCCTGCCATTCCAGCGCGAGCTTCTGGTCGGCCCCGCCGGGCTCGGCTTCGAGGTGGGGGGTCATGAACGCCAGGACGTGCTCGAAGGCGGTCGCGGCGTTCGTGGTGAGCCACGGCAGGACGATCTGCGGTTGCTCGCGCAGGATCTTCTGCAGCAGGGTGTGGCGGCGGGCGTAGCCGACGGCGTACACGACCATGTCGACGAACCGCTCGCGCGGGGAGCCGCCGTGGGTCAGGTCGGTGCGGGCGCAGGCGAGGAAGCGGTCGAGTTCGCGGTGCAGCAGCGCCTCGATGATGGCCTTCTGGTCGCCGAGGTGTTTGTAGAGCGTGGGGCGGGACACGCCGGCGCGTTCGGCGATCAGGTGGTGGATGCGGGCCGTGGGGCCCGCGTGCAGGAGGCATTCCCCGGCCGCGTCCAGGATGCGCTGCCGGATCTGCTCGTCGGCCATCTGGTCTCTCCTGAGTCGGCGTCCGGTCATCGTACCCGCTCGGGACTTACAGAGCACGGCCTTGTGTAAATGTCGGCATTGACGGTGATCTGTCCGTCTGTTTACGCCTCGACCTTCATCCTGACTCCGCCGCCACGGGCGGGCGGGGGGCCGTGCTGCGGCGGGCGGTCAGGACGCCCAGCGCGCACAGTGCGGCGAAGCCCAGCAGCAGCGTCCGCGCGGCGGTGTCCGGCGACGGCCCGCCCAGGTTGATCAGCAGGCCGCCGGCCGCGGTCCCGAACGCCGTCGACAGCGTCGTCACCGTGGCGACCCCGGCGGCCGCCCGGCGCCCCTCGTCCGGGTCGGCCGTGCTCGACATGGCCGCCACCGACAGATGCGGATAGGCCAGCCCGACCCCCGCCCCCGCCACCAGCAGCGCCACCACCCAGCCCGGCAGCAGCGCGAGCGGCGTCGGCTCGCGCACCAGCAGCGCCGTCACCGCCAGCCCGGCCGCCAGCAGCACCGGCCCCAGCACCAGCAGCCGCCGGACGGCCCGCGGCGACGAGGCCGACGAACTGGCGATCTGCGTCAGCGACCAGCCCAGCGAGATCGCCGCCGCCAGGAATCCGGCCGCCAGCGGCGCCAGCCCCGCCAGCCGCTGGCCGTACAGGGGCAGGAAGGACTCCAGGGCGACGCCGAAGGCGAGCAGCCCCAGCGTGAGGTAGATCCACGCCAGCGGCGACCCCCGCCGGTAGGTCGCGGCGGGGAAGACCCTGCGGGGGCTGCGCCGCTCGTGGACGACGAAGGCGGCCATCAGCGCCAGCGCGGCGGCGACCCCCGCGGCCCGCGCCGCGGTGGCGGTGACGACGGAGGCGAGGCTCACGGCGGCGGTGGCGGAGGCGACCAGCAGCAGCGACAGCACCGGCGTCTCCCCCGGGGCCGCGCCTTTGCGCCGCTCCTGCGTGGCGGCGCCCGTACCGCCGTCCGCGGCGACGACGGCGCCGGCGCGGGGAAGGACGCGGACCGCGACCTCGGCGCCCGCCGCCGCCAGCACCGCCAGCAGCACGAACGCCCCCCGCCACGACCCGAACTGCGCGAACAGCCCGCCGAGCGCCGGCCCGGCGAAGTTGCCCACCCCGTACATCGCCGACATCAGCGCGCTGCCCCGCGCCCACAGCGACGCGGGCAGCGCCGAGCGGATCACGGCGAACCCGAGCCCCGACAGCAGCCCCGCCCCCAGCCCCTGCACGGCCCGGCCGCCCAGCAGCAGCGCCATCGCCGGGCTGGCCGCGCACGCCAGCGACCCGGCAAGGAACGTTCCGAAGCCCGCCAGGTAGGCGGCCGGCGCGCCCCAGGCGGCCAGGACGCGCCCCGACAGCATGGTGGTGGCGACCATGGCCACGAGGTACACGGTCATGTTCCACGCGTAGAAGGAGTGGCCGCCGAGTTCGGCGACGGCGCTCGGCAGCAGGCTCGCGGCCAGGTAGATGGACACGGCGCCGACCAGGACACCGCCGGCGAGTACGGTCACCGGCCCGAGGTGGGCGGGCCCCAGCAGGGCCCGCCAGGAGGAGGGTTCGACGTTCATGTCCTCCACCCTGTCGTTGGAGGGGTCCCGGAGACCTGGGGTCGCCGGCAGGCGTCCGAGCAGGGACGACGGCGGCGGAAGTCTCCAACGGCGGTGGAGGGTTGCGAGGCCGGTGTGCCGTAAAAGCGGTTGATGCGCGCCCGGCCGCGAGGACAGACTGCCCTCATGATCGCGCGAACTCTCGCCGACGCCGTCCTGAGCAGACGGCCCGAGCGGGTCCGGCGGGCGCTTGCGGCGGGCGCCGACCCCGACCCTCCGGACGGCGACACGCCCCTGTACCTGGCCGCCGTCCACGGCGACACCGCCACCGTGCGGATCCTGCTGCAGGCGGGCGCCGACCCCGACCGCGAGTCCGGGCAGGACCGGTCGCTGCCCCTGTGCGCGGCCGCCTGCTGGGGGCACACCGACACGGTCGGCGCGCTGCTCGACGGCGGCGCCGGCCCCGACCGCGTCGAGGACGTCGCCTGGACGGCGCTGCAGTGGGCAGCCGCCGGCGGCCATCTCGGCGCGGCCACCGCGCTTCTGGAGGGCGGCGCCGACCCGGACGCGCGCGCCGAGGGCCGCATGAGCGCGCTCGGCCACGCCGCCGCACACGGTTTCGCGTCCGTCGTGCGCCTGTTGCTGCGGCACGGCGCCGACCCCGGCTCGGCCGACGCGCAGGGGCTGCGGCCCGTCGAGCACGCTCGCGCCTACGCGGGCAAGGATCTGGAGGCCGAGGTGAGCGCACGCGTGTTCGCGGGGCCGGGCGCCCGGGTCACCGTGCGCAGGCAGCGGCTGGAGGGCGGCGACGAGCAGCTCGTCGCCGAAGCGCGCGACGCCGACGGCGACCTGCGCTCGGGGTTGGCGATGGGCACCGGCCACGCCGAGATCGTCCGGCTGCTGGAAGCGCACGGCTGACACCTGCGGGGTGCGGCGTTCACTCCGCCGTTCTGGGCTCGCGCAGCAGCGGATGCGAGCGCATGGCCACCTCCAGCTCCCCCGGCAGCTCGTCGCGGTAGCGCCCCAGCGTGGACAGGTCGCTGTGCCCGAGCACCCGCCGGACCGCGTCCATGTCGACGGCGTCGGCCAGCAGATGCGTGGCCGTCGTGTGCCGCAGCCCGTGCGGCGTCACCGAGCGCCGCTGCTCCGGCGACACCCGCCGCTGCACCCGCTCGATCACCGCCTGCACGTCGCCGCGTGCCAGCCGCCGTCCCCGCCACGACAGCAGCAGCGCCTTGTCCTGCGAGGGGCCGCGCCCGCCGTCGAGGTAGGACTGCAACGCCGCCGCCACGTCGCCGGGCAGCGGCACGTCGCGGGTGCGGCCTCCCTTGCCGAAGATGCGCCAGTAGCGCACCCCGTCGTTGGTGTAGAAGTCTTCCACGTTGGCGCGTACGAGCTCCGACACCCTCGGCCCCACGGCCGCCAGCAGCAGCACGATCAGCCCGTCGCGCACCTCGGTGCGCTGGTCGCGGCGCTGGGCCCGCTCCGCCTCCTGCTCGCCTGCGCCGAGCTCGCGGGCGGCGCCGATGAGCCCCTGCGCCTGCTCCCTCGTCAGCGCCCGCCGCTCGGCCCGCAGCCCGCCCCGCTCGCGCGCCCGCACCGTCACCAGCGTCATCGGGTTGATCTGCACCCACCCGGCCACCGCCGCGTGCTTGAACAGCGCCGACACCGAGCGCCGGAACCTCGCCTGCGACGAGGCGCTCTGCGCGCCGCCGGGCTCCGCGCGCCGCCCGTCGGGCTTGCGCGCGAAGGCCAGCAGGATCGCGTCGACGTCCTCGCCGGTCAGGTCGTCGAGCACCGTGTCCTCGCCGGCGAGGGTGACCAGGGTGGCGACGTCGCGTGTGTACAGCTGGGCGGTGGCGGGCGACAGCGCGCCCGTGTCCATCTTGGCCCGCACCAGCTCCACATATCGATCGACCGCCTCGGCCACCGTCAGCCGCCGCAGCTCCGCAGGCCGCAATGCCCCTCCCGCCTCACAAAACCGAAAGCTCCCGCCACGCTATCCACCTCCACCGACAGTTTTCCGCTCTCCTGGTTGCCGGCGCCGACGGGAAGCAGGGCGACCGGCGGAGGGCGTCGTGGTGTGCCGCGCTGGCGAGGTGCGGGGCTCTCCCGCCGCCGGGCGCCTCTGCGAGGCGCCCCACCCCACGTCACGGCACAGCCCTCCCACCCCCGCCCGCCGACTTCGGCCCAGGACCCTCCAGGGAGACGCTCCGCACCCGCCCGGCCTCTCGCCGCGACGCCGCCCGTTGCCTGCCCCAGGTCATCGCCCGCCCCGGTATTGGCGGGCCGGGATGAACAGTTCGTGCCCGGTGCCGAGGCGCAGCAGGACGCCCCGGGCCGTCCACTCGGCGTGTTCGATCGCTGTGCCCTTCTCTGCGATCGCCCTCTCGACCGTCCCGGCGTCCAGGTCCAGGAAGTGTCCGTAGCCGAAGCTCGGATCCCTCCCGGCGTACAGCCGGTACGACGCCTGTCCCACCAGCGGGTCCTCGCGCAGGACGACCAGCAGATGCCGGGGGCCGTCGTCCTGGGCGCGCGGTTCGTCGCTGCGGTAGACGACCTCCCGGTGGTGCTGTCCGGCGGCGAACAGCGCCGCGAGCACCAGGAGGGCTCCCACCCCGGCGCCCGCCGCGAACACCGCCGGCCGCGTCCCACGCCCCGAAACCGGCCTTCCTGCGGGCGGAGCGGTTCCCGGTTCTGCCGACGTTGACATGGCGGGAGCATACCGGCGGGCACCAGGCACCGAGACCGCCCGATCAGCCCGTCAGGGGCGGCCGAGCGGGTGGGCCTCCAGGGCGCCGGTGAAGGCCGCGCCGGCGCGGTCGAGCTGCTCTCGCAGACTGTCCAGGTTGAACGCCTCCGGCGCGGCCCGGCCCAGCACCGTCTCCAGCAGCTCCTGGCTGCGCCGCCCGGCGGCGTCCTGCGCGTCCTGCACCGCCGCCACGATCGACTCGGCCAGCGTGCGGCTGTCGTGGCGCATCGCCCGAGGGTTCAGGTTCAGCTCCAGCAGGCGGCCGCCCTGTGCGACCGTGGCCGAGACCAGCCCGTCGGCGCTCTGGGCGACGCCGGTGATCTCGTTCAGCCGCACCATGGCCTCACGCAGCCCCTTCAGGGTGCGTTCACTGTCGGCGACCATCCGGTCGAGGTCGGCGGGGTCCATGCGGGCGGGATCGAACGGGGCGGAGTCGAACGTCGTCATACCCGCAGATCTAGCATCGGCCACCCGGCGTGAACGGGCCGTTGACGCCGCGCATACGGCATCACATCCCCCTTTGACGAAGATCATACGCATTGATCGTCATGGGGAGGGCGCGGCCCGCACCAGGATGGGACATCTACCCCGCACCACGTCAGGATGGAGCCCATGGCGCCCGGCACCGCCCACATCAGCTCGACCGCGATCGGCAGGACCGCCGACGCGGTCGACCTCCAGCTGACCCGGCCGCTGTCGGCCTTTCTCGGCAACCTCAGGCCGCAGACCGACCTGCCGCCGGGAACGTTCGGGCAGGTCGGCGACCTCATTCTCGGCAGCGCCTACCGGGATCTGCAGGAGACCGTCGAGAGTCTGCTGGGCGACGCGGTGAAGGTGACCCGGCAGTGGCAGGAGAAGCTGGGGCACGCGCGCCGTAACTGGCGTACCGCCGAGGACCTCAACCTCGCCGAGGCCCGCGCGATCGGCCGGCACCGGTGACGACGCCTGCGGGGTTCGGCCCGCCGGTCCCTCCCGGTGACCCGCGCTCGCCGTTCCCGGCGCCGCCGTACAACCCGAACCCGGCCGTGCCTCCCGGAGGCTCGGCTGCGCGGGGCTCGGGTGCGCGGCCGGGCGGCCCCCCTGGGGCCGGTTTCCCCGGGCCCGGTCA
>NZ_BAAAHQ010000051.1:0-16965 GCF_039525605.1 Nonomuraea longicatena
GGTGCGGGGTGCGGGGTGCGGGGTGCGGGGTGCGTTTGTCCCCAGAGCGATGCGGTCGCGGGAGTTATCCACAGGTCGGGGATCGCTCGCCCGGCGAGCGGTCGTCGTCCAGCATGCTTTCGCGTATGGATGTTCTTCTGGTCAGTGCGCTCCTGTCCCTCTGGGGGGTGTTCATGCCTCCGACGGGGCCCTCGTGGAGTTGGCCGGTCCTCGGCCATCCACGGGTCATCAGGTATTTCTCACCTCCACCGGCTCCGTGGTTGGCCGGGCACAGGGGCGCCGACCTGGCGCTGCCTCCGCAGAGTCCGGTTCTCGCGGCAGGTCCGGGCACCATCGGGTTCGCGGCTCCCGTCGGCGGGCGAGGCGTGGTCACGATCCACCACCCCAACGGGCTGAGGACCACCTACCTCCCCGTCACCCCCACGGTCAGGAAGGGCCAAGTGGTCACCGTCGGCACGCGGCTGGGCACCCTCCAACCCAACGCTCCGCCTCACTGCCTGGTCTCTTGTCTCCACTGGGGTCTTCGCCGTGGGCTCCACTATCTGGACCCGCTCCTTCTGCTGGGCGCCGCACACCCTCGGCTCCTCCCCTATTGGCCGGCTGCGACGGGGGCATGGTTCGGGCGGACGGGGTCAGCGGTGGGTTTTCACACGGGCGTCAATAATCTTGAGGATCTCGTCGGCGGCCCTGTAACCGGGGGTGGAGGTGGTGGTCGAGACCGTGACCGAGAGGTTGCCGTAGTGCACGAGAGCCGTCACGGAGTAGGTGCCCGTGAAATTCTTGTTGACGTGGCTGAGCATCTGGTCGCCGAATAGCCGGGTGGTGCGGATCTTGGTGCCGGGAACGCGTTTGGGTTGGTCCTTCATGCCGTAGGCGATCGAATCGAACGTGCTCCGGGCGATATCGAGGCTGTTGAAGCGCAGCGTCGACACCTGAATCGTGGAGGCATAGCCCGGAGTCTGCCAACTGCAGACGCCCTTGGTAGAGGCGATTCTCTTCACTGAACGGCTGCGTAGGAGCGTGCGAGTCTTCGCGGCGGTCAGCAGATCGCATGCGATCAGGTCCGTGGTGAACATGCGGTTGGCGGTGGACGCCGGCGTGGCCGACCCTGAAGGTGAGCCCGAGCCGGAACCTGAGTCTGAACCGGTACGTGAGCCCGAGCCGGAACGTGAGCCCGAACCGGTCGATGACTTCGACGCCGCACCAGCAGGCGGGGCAGGATCGCCGCTCACGGCCCAGAGGGTCACGCCGCCCGCCACGGCCAGGGCCGTGACCAGGGCGGCGGCGCCCAGGATGATGGGGCGGCGGCTGCTTCGGTCCGAGGCTCGGCGTCGTCCGCGCGGGGTGGTGGGGACGTCGGGGGAGAGCTCTCGGGCGACCGCGTTCAGCCAGTCGGTCGCCTGCGCGGCTCCGCAGCGCCGTACCGGGTCCTTCTCCAGCATGGCGGCGAGCACAGGTGTGAGCGGGCCCGCGAGCTGGGGAGGCGAGGGTGGGTGGAGCAGGACGGCGGCCATGCGGGCGGCCGCGTTGTGACCGGGGAAGGCGGGCCTGCCCTCGACGGCCGTGTAGAGGGTGGCGGCGAGTGACCACAGGTCGGCGGCGGGGCCGTCCTGTTCGCCGCGGAGCCGCTCTGGGGCGATGTAGCCGGGGGAGCCGGTGAGGAGTCCGGTCTGGGTCAGTACGGCGTCGCCGGACACGGCGGCGATGCCGAAGTCGGTGAGCAGGACCCGGTTGTCGTCGGTGAGCATGACGTTGCCCGGTTTGACGTCGCGGTGCAGGACCCCCGCGGTGTGGGCGGCCGTGAGGGCGTCGAGGACGTGGACGCCGACCCAGGCGGCGGTCTGCGGCGGCAGGGGCCCGTCCTGGCTGACGACGCGGTCGAGGGAGCGGCCGTGGACGAGTTCCATGACGATCCAGGGGCGGCCGCCGTCCATGACGACGTCGTGGATCGTGACGATCGACGGGTGTGAGCGCAGCCGGGCGGCGGCGCGGGCTTCGCGGAGGGTGCGTTCGACGAGTTCGGTCTGCGCGGCGTGGTCGAGGTCGGCGGGCGGGCGGACCTCCTTGACGGCGACCTCCTGCCGGAGCAGTTCGTCCAGGGCCCGCCAGACCGTGCCCATGCCGCCCTGCCCGAGTTGGGAGAGCAGCCGGTAGCGTCCCGCGAGCATGGGGGCCGTGCCGCCGTGGGTCATCGGAGGGGGGATCTGGTCGCGGGCATCCGGTTTCTCCTCGGCACGGCCTTGATGGCGGGACTTCGCCGATGGTATGGCGCATGGCTGATGATCTCCCACTAAATGGTGAAATAATCTGCAGGTCAGCAGCGGCGAACTCGGTTCACGCGCTCGCAGGAGACGGGTCGCGGTGGCGCAGCAGGGAGAACCGGACGTGGCGTCCACGGAAGCGGTGGCGTCCTCTGGCTGGGTTCGCGGTGGCGCAGTGGGGAGAACCGGATGTGGCGTCCACGGAAGCGGTGGCGTCCTCTGGCTGGGTTCGCGGTGGCGCAGTGGGGAGAACCCGATGCGCGTCCACGGAAGCGGTGGCGTCCTCTGACTGGGATCGCGGTGGTGCAGCGGGAGTACCGGATGTGGCGTCTACGGAACCGGTGGCGTCCTCTGGGTGGGTTCGCGGTGGCGTAGTGGGGAGAACCAGATCCACAGGCCGCTGAGGATCAGGCCCGCCGCGCAGGCCAGCACGACGGGCCGCAACCCGACGAGTTCGGCGGCGGCGCCGCCCACGGCGCCGCCCACCGCGAGCACGCCCTGGATCGCGAAGGTGAAGGTGGCGTTGACCCGGCCCTGCAGCTCGGCGGGCGACTCGCGCAGCACGACCGCCCCGAGGCAGGTGGCGAAGACGACCACGATGCCGCCGGTCAGGAGGCCGGTGCAGGCGATGGCGGTCAGTTTCCACCACAGCGGCCCCGAGATCAGCCCCACGGTGAAGATGTTCAGGGGGAAGAGCAGCACCGACCATCTGAGCAGCGCGTTGGTGCCGACGCGCCGACTGGTCCGGGCGGTCAGCCAGGCCCCGGCGATGCCCCCGAGCCCGCCGAGCATGACGAGCAGGCCGAGCGCCCCTGCGGGGATGCCCAGTTCGCGCAGCATGTACAGCATGTACACCGCCGTGTAGGCCATCGCGAAGAAGTTGATGGTCACTCCGGCCGCGATCAGCGCCCGCAGGCTGCGGTGGCGCAGGGCGGTCCGCAGTCCCTCGCGGATGTCGCGCCACATGCCGTGCGAGGGGGCGGGCGAGCGGTTCTCGGGTGTGCGGATCCGGCCCATCAGCAGGGCGGAGGCGAGGGAGGACAACGCCTCCGCGAGTACGGCGAGCGGCGCAGTGAGCGTCTGGACCAGCAGCCCGGCGAGTCCTGGGCCGGTGACGGAGGCGACCGAGTACGACGCCTGGAGTCCGGCCATCGCCTCGGTGCGCTGCTCGGTGGGCACGACGGCCGCGAGGTGGGGGAAGCTCGCGGCGCGGTACACGGCGCCGGCCGTACCGATGACGAAGGCGACGCACACGAGCAGCGGCACGCTGAGCGCGCCGAGCCACCAGGCGAGGGGTACGGCGAGGGCGGCGACGCAGGCGGCGAGCTCGCAGGCGATCATGAGCGGCCGGTGGCGGCGCAGGCGGTCGGCGAGTGCGCCGGCCTGGAGGCCGAACAGCAGGTTGGGCGCGAATCCGGCGGCCGTGAGCAGGCCCATCTGGAGCGGGGAGGCCGACAGCAGGGTGACGGCGCTCAGCGGGACGGCCAGCTTGGAGACCTCGGACCCGGTGACGGCGATGGTCCGCGAGGTCCACAGCAGCCGGTAGTCGCGCTGGTGCCTCAGCGGCGGGGCGGGTGCACTCCGTGATTCGTGAAAGGAACGCTTCATAGTTGTGAAGGTAATGCTTCACAACTATGAAGGCAATCCTTCAGGTATCGTGGGCGAATGACGGAACAGCGGCTCACGGACCCCAGGGCCATGCGCGCCCTCGCCCACGCCGCCCGTCTGGAGATCCTGCTGCGCCTGCAGGCCGACGGCCCCGCGACCGCGACCGAGGCCGCCGAGCAGGTGGGCGTCACACCCAGCGCCGCCAGCTACCACCTGCGGATGCTGGCCAAGTACGGCCTCATCGAGGACGCGCCCGCGCGCGGCGACGGCAGAGAGCGCGTGTGGCGGGCGACCGACAGAGGGCTCGGCGTGCGCACGGAGCCGGACGACCCGCCGGAGGTCAAGGCCGCCAAGGAGGCCCTGATCGACACGGTCTACGACTCCGCGCACCGGGAGCTGCGGCGCGCGATGGGCCAGGTGGAGCGCGAGCCGGAGGAGTGGCGCGACGCCTCGGCGTGGCGGCGGTGGCAGCTCCTGGTCACGGCCGAGGAGATGAAGCGGCTCAACGAGCAGGTCGAGGGACTCCTGGCGCCCTTCAAGGCGCGCACCAGGGACAGCGCGCCGGACGGCGCCCGCGTCGCAGGGGCGCAGTTCACCCTCTACCTGCGCCCGGAACCGCGCCCGCACGGCCTGCCCACGGAGGACCACGACGTCGTCTGAACCGGCCGTCCGACCCGGAAGGTCGGCGCGGGAGGTAGACTTTCCGATGGCCTGTCACTGACGGGCTGACTTCGCATGCCCCACCGCGAGCCGATCCCTCGGTCCGGACCGTAAGGTCCGGCTGGAACGGCTCAGGGGCATCAGGGCGGCAGCGCACCCGACTGCCGCGACACAACCGAGATTCGTGGAGGACCAGAACATGGCCCCCGTCGTAACCATGCGACAGCTGCTCGAAAGCGGCGTGCACTTCGGTCACCAGACCCGCCGCTGGAACCCGAAGATGAAGCGCTTCATCTTCACCGAGCGCAACGGCATCTACATCATCGACCTGCAGAAGTCGCTGTCGTTCATCGACCGCGCCTTCGACTTCGTCAAGGAGACCGTCGCCCACGGCGGCACGATCCTGTTCATCGGCACCAAGAAGCAGGCCCAAGAGGCCATCGCCGAGCAGGCCGCGCGGGTCGGCATGCCCTACGTCAACCAGCGCTGGCTGGGCGGCATGCTCACCAACTTCTCCACCGTCCACAAGCGCCTGCAGCGCCTGAAGGAGCTGGAGGAGCTCGACTTCGACAACGTCGCGGGGTCGGGGCTCACCAAGAAGGAACTCCTCATGCGCCGCCGCGAGAAGGAGAAGCTGGAGCGCACGCTCGGCGGTATCCGTGACATGGGCCGCGTGCCCAGTGCGGTGTGGATCGTCGACACCAAGAAGGAGCACATCGCGATCTCCGAGGCCAAGAAGCTCGGGATCCCGGTCGTCGCGATCCTCGACACCAACTGCGACCCCGACGAGGTCGACTACCCGATCCCGGGCAACGACGACGCCATCCGCGCCGTCGGCCTGCTCACCCGCGTCGTCGCCGACGGTGTGGCCGCCGGCCTGATGGCCCGCTCCGGCGCGGCCAGGGGCGACGAGAAGCCCGCCGCCGCCGAGCCGCTGGCCGAGTGGGAGCGTGAGCTGATCGAGCAGGGTGGTGGCGAGCGCGCCGTCGAGGACACCGAGGTCGCGGCCGAGGCCGTCGCCGAGGACAAGGCCGAGGACGTCGCCGAGGCGCAGGCCGCCCCGGCCGAGGCCGAGGCCGCCGTCGAGGGCGAGACCGTCGCCGAGGACGAGACCGTCGTCGAGGCTGCTGTCGAGGGCGAGACCGTCGCCGAGGCCGGTGGCGAGGACAAGGCCGAGCAGGCCTGAGGCCCTCCCGCGGGTGCCGCCGCACCCGCACCGCAAGGCTCCGAAGGGTGGGCGCCGGACCGCCGGCGCCCACCCGATCCACGACGAAGATCCCACGAGGAAAATGCAATGGCTTCCGTGAACATGGCCGACGTCAAGCGGCTTCGTGACATCACCGCCGCCGGAATGATGGACTGCAAGAGGGCGCTTGAGGAGGCCGAGGGCGACTTCGACCGCGCCATCGAGATCCTGCGCCTCAAGGGTGCCAAGGACGTCGGCAAGCGCGAGTCGCGCACCGCCTCCAACGGCCTGGTGGCGCTCAAGCAGGACGGCGACTCCGCCGCCGCGCTGCTCGAACTCAACTGCGAGACCGACTTCGTCGCCAAGGGCGAGCGCTTCCAGGAGCTCGCGGCCGAGGTCGTCGCGCACATCCTGGCCACCCGTCCGGCCGACGTCCCGTCGCTGCTGACTTCCGAGCTCGGCGGCAAGAGCGT
Organism: Nonomuraea longicatena; assembly: GCF_039525605.1. Classification (NCBI taxonomy): domain Bacteria; kingdom Bacillati; phylum Actinomycetota; class Actinomycetes; order Streptosporangiales; family Streptosporangiaceae; genus Nonomuraea; species Nonomuraea longicatena. The sequence continues at coordinate 6,189 of NZ_BAAAHQ010000051.1, forward strand.
CCAGAACCACCTGGACGAGGCCAACGCCGCGCTGGGCGAGAAGATCGAGATCCGTCGCTTCAGCGTTCTCGAGGGCGGCTACATCGGCGCCTACATGCACAAGACCGACCCGCAGCTTCCGCCGGCGGTCGGCGTGCTCGTGCAGCTCGACAAGCCGAACGCCGAGGTCGCCAAGGACGTCGCTCAGCACGCCGCCGCGATGGCGCCCAAGTACCTCAACGCCGCTGCGGTGCCCGCCGAGGTCGTCGAGAAGGAGCGCGCGCTCTTCGAGGAGATGACCCGCGACGAGGGCAAGCCCGAGGCCGCGATCGCCAAGATCGTCGAGGGCCGGGTCAACGGCTGGTACAAGGACTTCACCCTGCTCCAGCAGGCGTTCGTCAAGGACAACAAGAAGTCGATCGCCAAGTACGCCGAGGAGAACGGCGTCGAGGTGCTCGCCTTCGTTCGTTTCAAGGTGGGTCAGGCTTAGGCTTAGACGAGCCTTCAGCCCATATCCAGCCATCTACAGAGGAGGCCGCCGCGTGCAGGAGAACCAGGAGCCAGCTACGTCGGCGGCTTCTTCGTACAGACGGGTCATGCTGAAGCTGTCCGGCGAGGCTTTCGCGGGCGGCGAGGCACAGGGGATCGACCCCGCCGTCGTCGGTCACCTGGCCGACTCGATCGCCGAGGCCGTCCGTGAGGGCGTGCAGGTCGCGGTGGTCGTCGGCGGCGGCAACATGTTCCGCGGCGCCACCCTGTCGGAGGGCGGCATGGACCGCGCCAGGGCCGACTACATGGGCATGCTCGGCACCGTCATCAACTGTCTGGCGTTGCAGGACTTCCTGGAGAAGCGCGGCGTCGAGACCCGCGTGCAGACCGCGATCACGATGCAGCAGGTGGCCGAGCCCTTCCTGCCGCGCCGCGCGATCAGGCACCTGGAGAAGGGCCGCGTGGTCATCTTCGGCGCCGGGCTCGGTACGCCTTACTTCTCCACCGACACCTGCGCGGCACAGCGCGCGCTGGAGATCGGCGCGGAGGCCCTGCTGAAGGGCACTCAGGTGGACGGGGTCTACGACTCCGACCCGCGCAAGAACCCGGACGCCGTCCGGTTCGACCACCTCGACTACGCCGAGGTCCTGGTGCGCGACCTCGCGGTCATGGACCAGACCGCGATCAGCCTGTGCAGGGAGAACGACCTGCCGATCGTGGTCTTCGACCTGATGGGCGAGGGCAACATCCTGCGGGCCGTACGCGGTGAGAAGATCGGCACGCTGGTGAGTCCGACCGGCAAGTAGACGGGAACGAGCCCGACGCGGCGCCCGGAGCGGAAGGCGACTTCCGCGAAAGCGGCGGGGCGGGTGTGTGACCAAGAGCAGCAGGGCGCGAACCCGACGCGGCGAGCCGAGCGAGGTGCCTCTCGCGACGTGAGCGGGGAGGGTGAGTGACCAGAACAGCAGGGGAGCCGCTGTGATCGACGAAACCCTCTTCGAAGCCGAAGAAAAGATGGACAAGGCTGTCTCGGTCGCGAAGGACGACTTCGCGGGCATTCGCACGGGCCGGGTCACGCCGTCGATGTTCAACAAGATCAACGCTGAGTACTACGGTTCGCCGACCCCGATCCAGCAGCTGGCCTCGTTCCACGTGCCCGAGGCCCGCATGGTCATCATCCAGCCTTACGACAAGGGCTCGATGGCCGCGATCGAGAAGGCGATCCGCGACTCCGACCTGGGTGTCAACCCGGGCAACGACGGCGCGGTGATCCGTGTGGTCTTCCCGGAGCTGTCGGAGGAGCGCCGCAAGGAGTACATCAAGGTCGCGCGGAACAAGGGCGAGCAGGCGAAGGTGTCGATTCGCAACATCCGCCGCTCCGCCAAGGAGACGCTCGACAAGATGATCAAGGACGGCGACGCGGGCGAGGACGAGGTGCGCCGCGCCGAGAAGGAACTCGACGACCTGACGCAGAAGCACGTCGCCAAGGTCGACGAACTGCTCAAGCACAAGGAGGCGGAACTGCTCGAGGTCTGAGCGGTTCCAGTCCTCTCTACGGCGAAGCCCGAGTGCCCCCACCCCTCGCACGGGGTCGGGGGCACTCCAGGGTGACGGTCCTCGGCCGCGCGTGGCCGGGCGCCATGACGGCGTGAGGCGGGCGGTCACCAGGGTGGCTGCAGCCGTACCTCAACGGGGAGAGTTTGTGGAAGATCGTGCGGCCGGTCGTTCCGGGCGGAACCTGCCGGCGGCCATCGGGGTCGGAGTCCTGCTGGGCGCCGCGGTCATCGGCTCGCTCTACACACGCAAGGAACTCTTCCTGCTGGTGATGGCCGTCGCCGTGGGCATCGGGGTGCTCGAACTGGTCAAGGCGTTCGGCACCAAGGACATCGCGGTGCCCGGGATCCCCGTGCTGGTGGCTCTGGTGGGCATGCTGGCCGGGGCGTTCTGGGGCGGCGCGGCCTGGCTGCTGGGCGTCTTCGCGGCGGCGATGTTCGGGCTGCTGATCTGGCGGATGTTCGCGGCGGGCACGGAAGGCTATGTGCGCGACGCCACGGCGTCGGTGTTCACGCTGGTCTATCCGCCGCTGCTGGCGGCGTTCGCGGCGCTGCTGCTGGCCGAGCCGGACGGGCCCGACCGGGTGGTGATCTTCATCGCGGTGACCGTGGCCAGTGATGTCGGCGGGTACGTCGCGGGGGTGCTGTTCGGCAGGCACAAGATGTCGATCATCAGCCCGAAGAAGACCTGGGAGGGTTTCGCCGGGTCGGTGGTGGCGTGTGTGGCGGTCGGCGCCTGGTTGGTGGTCTGGCGCATGGACGGCGAGATCTGGCAGGGCGCGCTGATCGGCGCGCTGGGGGCGGCGTTCGCGACACTGGGCGACCTCATCGAGTCGATGATCAAGCGCGACCTGGGGATCAAGGACCTTGGCTCGATCCTGCCCGGTCACGGCGGTCTGATGGACCGGCTGGACTCCCTGGTGGCCACCCTGGTCCCGACCTGGGTACTGCTGTCGATCTTCTTCTAGTCCGGGAGGCTTTCACCCGCTTGGGTGCATCGGCCAGAGACTGCGGCTGGGCCTTCGCGGCTTCGCCGAACCGGAGGGTGAGCCGGGTGAGGAGCCTACCGGGTGCTCGCAGGGTCGGGGTCAGGCCCTGGAGGGGAGCGCTCATCTCCATCATCGCTGTCAGTGGGGGTTGTGGAGGGCGGCGTCGGTGATGGGGACGAGCCAGAGCCAGCGGACGCCCTCCCCGGCGAATGCAAACCCCGACAAGTCTGGAAATTTCGCCGAATCGGCAAGCATCAGCACCCCGGAGAACTCCGCCCCCAGCGGGAACGTCGCCGCCGACTGGTACCACTGCGCCGTGTGACCGTGCCCCAGCCAGGTGACCGAGTGCCACGGATACTGCGACAGCCACACCAGCACGGCCGCCGCCTCACGCGGATCCCCCCGGGTGGCGATGGCCAGTTCGACCCGGGAGCAGGCGTCGGGGCGGTCCATCCACTGCTCCACCGTCGGCATCCGCTGGCAGCTCATCCCGACCGTGGACAGCACGCTGAAGTGCCGCTCCCCGTACGGCGGCCGCTCGGTGACCCCGACGGTCGGCAGCCGGTCGCCACCGGCGTCCCAGTACCGTCCGGCCGGTCCCAGCACCTCGTCCAGGTGCCCCATCACGGACTGCTGGAACGCCGCCCACGTCCCCTTCCGCTCCCGCCAGCGCCAGAAGGAGCGGGCGTTCATGATCCGGGGCAGCAGCCCGTCGAGGGCCTCGGACAGCGCCCACGCGAACGGCGTCTCGCCCACGGCGTCGCGAGCGTACCCGGGCATGCCCCTGCTCATGTCGGCCCAGCCGGGGATGACCGCGATGAGGTCGTCGTTCTCGTACAGCGCGACGCCGTCGCCCTCCTCGAACCACAACGCCGTCAACTCGCCGAGCGGACGCCGGCCGAGCGGATGGGCGGTGTTCGGGTACGGCATCAGCGGCGGCAGCCCGGCCTCGACCCGGCCCAGATCGACGGCGTCGGGCGCCCGGCGATGGTTGGCCAGCCAGACGGCGCCGTGGACCGTGCCGTCCGGCGAGCACAGGTAGGCGACGGAGGACTCCTCGTCGCGCTCCACCACGAGCATCCGGCTCCCGTACGGGCTGCCGTCGGTGAAGACGACCTCACCCGACCGATATGCCGCCATACATGGTGACTCTAGAACGCAAGGTCCGCCCGGGGCGAGAGCAGTGGCAGGTGTTCACTACCCTTGGTCTTCGGGCCGAAGGCGGTTCTCGTACCAGACAGCCTCTTCGGTTGAAGGCGGACCTCTGAACGAGACAGGGTCTTCGGTTGAAGGCGGACCTCCGGATCAGACGGCGTCTTCAGGTCGAAGGCGGACCTTCGGACCACACAGCGCGACGACGGAAGGCGGGATCGTGTCCCAGCAGCCAGGCCAGCTCACCTTCGTGGCTCCCCGCCGGGCCAAGCCCGCACGCCACCTGGCCGACCTGACCATGGCCGAGCGCCGGGCGGCCGTCGCCGAACTCGGCGAGAAGCCGTTCCGCGCCGACCAGCTCTCGCGCCACTACTTCTCCCACCTGAGCTCGGACGTCGCCCAGATGAGCGACCTGTCGGCCGCGGCCCGCGAGAAGCTGTCGGCCCTGCTGCCGACGCTGCTCACCGTCGTCCGCGAGCTCACCACCGACCGGGGCACCACGCGCAAGACGCTGTGGCGGCTGTTCGACGGGGCGCTCGTCGAGTCGGTGCTGATGCGCTACCCCGACCGGGCCACGATCTGTGTCTCCTCCCAGGCCGGATGTGGCATGAACTGCCCGTTCTGCGCCACCGGCCAGGCCGGGCTGACCCGTAACATGTCCACGGCCGAGATCGTCGAGCAGGTCGTCGCCGGAGCCCGCACAATGGCCTCCGGTCAGGTGCCCGGGGGACCCGGCCGGGTCAGCAACGTGGTCTTCATGGGCATGGGCGAGCCGCTGGCCAACTACAAGCAGGTGATCGGCGCGGTCCGCCGCATGGTGGACCCGTCGCCCGAGGGGCTCGGCATCTCGGCGCGCGGCATCACCGTCTCCACGGTCGGCCTGGTGCCCGCCATCGCCAAGCTCGCCGACGAGGGCCTGCCCGTCACCCTGGCGCTGTCGCTGCACGCGCCGGACGACGAACTGCGCGACACGCTGGTGCCGATCAACACGCGCTGGAAGGTCGCCGAGGTCCTCGACGCGGCCTGGGCGTACGCGGCGCGGACCAAGCGGCGGGTGTCGATCGAGTACGCCCTGATCAAGGACATCAACGACCACGAGTGGCGTGCCGACCTGCTCGGCAAGCTGGTCAGGAACAAGCTCGTGCACGTCAACCTGATCCCGCTGAACCCGACGCCGGGCTCGAAGTGGACGGCCTCCCGTCCGGAGGACGAGCGGGCGTTCGTGCGGCGGCTGGAGTTCCACGGGGTGCCGGTGACCGTCCGCGACACGCGCGGCCGGGAGATCGACGGCGCCTGCGGCCAGCTCGCGGCGGCCGAGTAGCCCGAAGGGCACCTCAGCCGCGCTTCACCTGCCTCAGCGGCGGCCCGTCGGCTCAGGCGCGGTCCGGCCAGTCACCTGCCTCAGCGGCGGCCCGTCGGCTCGGGCGCGGTCCGGCCTGCGCCCTGTCGATTCACGCGCCCCCAGCGACCCGCGTTCACGCGTGGCGCCCTAGCCGTACCCTGACCACCAGGTCGTGCAGTGCTTCGCGGGCGGTCGGGGTCTCGGGCAGGGTGGAGGCGGTCCGGGCCGCCTCCAGTTCGGCCGTCAGCCGGGCCACGTCCGCGCCCGCCCCCTCGACGTGCGGCGCCCGGCCGTGCTCGGCCTCCCGTTTGGCCGCCACGAGTTCCGGCAGGTACGGCGGCCCGTAGGCGTACAGCCGCGTCAGGTCGGCCTCCATCCGTCCGCTCCGCATGAGATGCAGCCCGGTGGCCAGCACCCGGAAGGTGTAGAGCAGCGGTTTCAACCCCCCGCTGCGCTCGAAGAACCCCCACTGCGTGCGCGCGAACCCCAGGTAGTGGTGGGCGTGGTGGCGGGTCAGGCAGCCGGGTGCCAGCGCCAGCAGTTCCTCGTGCACCGGTGTCGTGGCGACCACCAGCGGCGACAGCAGTTGTTCGAGCACGTAGCCGTTGCGGTTCAGCAGCAGCCCGCAGAACTTGGCCAGGTCGTGGGTCACGAGGTCCAGTTCGACGCCGTCGCGGGTGGTGGTGTGGCCGAGGGTCTGCGGGCCGGTGCGCAGGCCGACCACCTCCTCGGCGGGTAGCACGTGCACGCCGCGCAGGTCCACGTCGGAGTCGGCGGACGGGAAACCGTACAGGTGGGCGCCGCTGACGGTGGCGAACGCCAGCGGGTACGGCTGGTCGCGGGCCGCCTCGGGCAGCCAGGCGGGCAGGTTCACAGGTGGTCCCTCCGGACGCCGGTGAGGAAGTCGTCCACGGCGGCCCGGTCGGGTGCGGCGGGCAGCACCGACGCGGCCCCGGTCAGTTCGGCGGCCAGGCGGCGGCGCCAGTCCTCGACCTCGGCCCACGGCATCCGCCCGTGCTTGATCGCCAGCAGCCGGTCGCGGTGCGCGTCCACGCGGACGAGCGGTTCGCCGTGCGTGACCAGGTGCAGCCCGCTCAGCAGCAGCCGGATCATGTGCATGGCCTGCTTGAGCTTCGGTCTGGCCGGGTCCAGGCGGCGGAACTGGTCGTTCGCGTACCCGGTGAAGGTCTGCCTGGCCCGCTCGGACAGGAACGCGTTCCTGAGGCCGAGCAGGCGCTCGCCGTGCTCCGTACGGACCTCCACGATCGGCGACCACAGGCATTCGAGCACCGTCGGGTTGGCGGCGAGGGCGAGCACGCAGAAGCGTTCGACCTCCCACGAGAACTGCTCGGGCAGCGGGCCGTCGTAGTGGGTCGGCGGCTTGTCCAGGTGCCAGAAGTCGGCCGTCGGCGGGACGAACACGCCGCGCCGGTCGATGTCCGAGCCCTCGTGTTCGAGGCCGTAGGCGCGCGAGCCGGTGACGACCGACAGGATGAGCGGGTGGTTCACGGGCGGCTCCGGCGAAGTGCGGCGTACAGGACGATTCCCGCCAGACACCAGATCAGGGAGACGGCGGCGAGCAGGGGCAGGTCGGCGAGCAGGGTGGCGTCGCCCGCAGACCTCATCCAAGCCGTCAGCGGCACGCTCAGCCAGTACGCCGGGGTGGTGCCGACGAGCAGCATGACGACGAAACCCATGATCAGCGCGATGATCGAGACCGCCGGTGACGGCATGAGCGCACGGCTGGTCAGCGCGCCGAGCGTGACCCCGGTCGCCACCGACAGCGCGTGCAGGAGGACGGCGGCGGCCAGTTCCGCGCCGCCGGGCGCCCGGGTGACGCCGAGCGCGAGCCCGGCGGCCAGCGACAGTGCGGCGAACACCGCGCAGACCACCGCGCAGGCCAGCAGTCCGGCGCCGAGTTCGCGGCCCCGTCCGCCCACGGCGGTGGCGGAGACGAGACGCTGCTCGTCCGGTTCGGTGTCCAGCAGCCCCCGCGCCGACCAGGCGAGCAGGGGCACGATCAGGACGGCGGAGTCGGTGAGTGCGGCGAGTTCCCGGCCTGCGGGGGCGCGGCTGGCGTAGACGACGCCGAGGAGCGCCACCAGGGGGACGAACGCCTGGAACACCCGATGGGAGCGCACGTAGCCGAGCACGCGGAACCAGGCGAGCGCGGTCACCGGTTCACGGTCCTTTCCACGGGCGCCAGACGGGCGCTCAGGCGCGCCTGGAGGCCCTCGGCGCGCATCCGCGACAAGAACGACTCCACCTGGGCGCGGGAGAGCGTCACTTCGACGACGGCGTGGCCGGGCTCGCTGTCGGGCCCGCCGTTGAACTCAGTGACCGTGCCGTCGGAAAGCACCCAGTGCCGCAACGCGGGCAACTCCCGCAGGCCGCCCAGGGACGCCACGAGGCGCAGCCTCTGATGCGCTGGTGGTGGGTGAGGTACTGGGCCACGGTGAACGGCTGGGCGGTCGGGAGGCGGTCGGGCGCGTAGCCGACGACGGCCGGGCGGGCGGTGACCGTACCGGAGGAGGGGCGGGTGAGGCCCGCGAGCAGGCGCAGGAGGGTGGACTTCCCTGCCCCGTTGGAACCGGTCAGCTCGACCACGTCGCCCGGCGCGAGGCCGGCGGTGACGCGGTCGAGGATCGGGCGGGATCGGCGCCGATACCGGAACGTGACGTCGGTCAGGTGCATGGTGATCTAACGCTAATGGGAAGAAGACCACATGCGAGATAAGTCGAGGAGGAACGTCGGTTGAACCGTTTCCCCCGGGTCATGGGCATGCGGTCGGGCTACGATCCCGCCGACGTGGACACACTGGTCGGCCGGATCGAGGCGACGCTCGGCAGGGGCGGGCGCGACCTTGCGCCGGTGACCGCCGACGACGTACGGGCCGCGACGTTCCGCGCGCGACGCGGCGGCTACAACGAGACCGCCGTGGACTTCGCGCTGGAGGCGTTCGTGGTGGCGCTGGAGACCCGGGCGCCGGTGCCCGCGCGGGCGTCGCGGGCCACGCCGCGAGGGGAGACACGAGGGGAGCCGACGGGGGAGACGCCAGGGGAGACAACGGGGGAGCCGACGGGCGAGATGCTGCGGCAGGAGTGGTTCGAGACGCAGGCCGCCAGAGCGGAGCGGGTGGCCTTCCGCGCGGGACGGATGGGCGCGGGCTACGACGAGGACGCCGTCGACGCTTTCCTCGACCGCGTGGTGGCGACCCTGCGCGGTACCACCGCCTTACCGGTCACGGCCGGTGAGGTGCGGGCGGCGAAGTTCGACACGGTGGTCTTCCGCGCCGGTTACCTGATCGCCGACGTGGACACCTTCCTTGCGGGCATCGCCGACATCCTCGACCACCGGTGACACTCTCGGACACCCCAAATCTCCTCAAAATCATTACAAACTACGTATCCGGCTGACCGAGTGAGGTATTCCGACCAGTAGGGCGGCCGATCCGGGAAGGACGGTGACCATGCTGGACGTGATCGGAGCAGGGCTGCCGCGTACGGGCACGCTGACACTCAAGGCCGCGCTGGAACGCCTCGGGTTCGGGCCCTGCTATCATATGTTCGAGATCTTCGACCACCTGGAACTGATCGACCGGTGGCTGCCCGAACCCCCCGGCGATCCCGACGGCTGGGCGCGGGTGTTCGAGGGCTACCGCTCGGTCGCCGACTGGCCGGCCGGCTTCTTCTGGCAGCCGCTCGCCGACTCCTTTCCCGAGGCCAAGATCGTCCTCACCGTCCGCGACGTCGACCGCTGGTACGTGAGCTTCCAGGGCATGCTGCGCGCCCGCCATGCGTCGATGTCCGACGGGCCCTTCGAGCGGAGCTTCCTCCGGATCACCCCGCTGCTGGAGACGATGGCCCGCACCACGTTCGGCACGGTCGAGCCGTTCCCCGACTGGCTGCCCGGCAGGGAGCAGGCCGCCGCCGCCTTCCACCGCCACGTGGCCCGCGTCGTGGCGAGCCTGCCCGCGAACCGGCTGCTGGTCTTCGACGTGCGCGAGGGGTGGGGGCCGCTGTGTGCCTTCCTCGGCGTACCCGTTCCCGTCGGCGAGCCGTTCCCCCGGCTCAACGACATGGACGCGCTCGAACAGCGGCTGGGGCGGCTGAACGGCGGTGGCGGATGAGCGGCCTGGCCGACCTGCTCGTGCGCGCCGCAGGGACGGCACCGCCCGGCAGAGGCGTGCGGTACGTCGGCGAGGACGGGCAGGAGGCCACGGAGTCGTACGCGTCGCTGTTCGAGCACGCCTGCCGCCTGCTGGCCGGGTTGCGCAAGCAGGGCCTGCGCGCCGGTGCCGAGGTCGTGCTGCTGCTGGAGCGCCCGCAGGAGACGATCCCCGCGCTGTGGGCGTGCCTGCTGGGCGGCTACGTGCCCTGCCCGATGGCACCGCCCGGAGCGGACACCGAGCGCTGGGCGGCCCATCTGGACCACGTCGAACGGTTGCTCGACGGCCCGCTGTTCGTCACGAGCGAGTCCCTGAAGGGGGTGCGGGCCCGCCGGGTCGCCGTCGTGGACGACCTGTACGGCCCCGCCGAAGCCGGCCCGGACCCGCCGCACCCGGCCCGCGACGACCTGGCGCTGCTCATGCTGACCTCGGGCTCCACCGGTGACAGCAAGGCGGTCGCGCTGACCCACGGCAACCTGCTGGCCGCGCTCGCGGGCAAGGCCGAGCGGCTGGGCTTCCACGCGGGCGACGTCATGATGAACTGGATCGCCTTCGACCACGTCGCCGCCGTGGAGGGCCATCTGCTGCCGCTGTGGGCGGGCGCCGCCCAGCTCCAGGTACGCCCCCAGGCCGTGCTCGCCGACCCGGTCCGGTTCCTGCGGTTGTGCTCGGCACACCGGGTCAGCGTCACCTTCACCCCCAACTTCCTGTTCGGTGAGATCGACCGCGTCCTGCACGAGAGCGACCTCGCCGACCTCGACCTGTCGGCGCTGCGGCACATCCTGTCCGGCGGGGAGGCGGTCGTGTGCGCCACCGCCCTCGGGATCCTCGACCGGCTGGCCCCGGCCGGGCTCAGCGGGCGGGCGATCGTCCCGGCGTTCGGCATGACGGAGACCTGCGCGGGCAGCACCATGAACGTCGAGTTCCCCGCCGTGGACGCGGGCGAGGAGTTCGCCTCGCTGGGGCCGCCGATCCGGGGCCTGAGCGCCCGCGTCACGGACGGGCGCGACCGTCCGCTGCCTCCTGCGACCGACGGCGAGTTGCAGGTGTGCGGGCCGGTGGTGTTCGGCGGCTACCACCGCGACCCGGCGGCGACCGGCGCCGC
>NZ_BAAAHQ010000051.1:16997-49773 GCF_039525605.1 Nonomuraea longicatena
CCGACGGCTGGTTCCGCACCGGCGACCGGGGCCGCCTGGTCGGCGGGCGGCTGCGCCTGACCGGGCGCAGTAAGGAGGGCGTCATCGTCAACGGCGTCAACCACCCCACCCAGGAGGTCGAGCGGGCGCTGGAGGAGTTGCCCGACGTGCGGGCCACGAGCGTCGCCGCCGTGGCGCTCCGCCCCGAGGGCAGTGACACCGAGCAGCTCGCGGTCGCCTTCAGCCCGGTCCCGCAGATGGACGACGAGGCCGGCGTGCACCGGGCCCTGACGGCGATCCGCGCGACCGTCCTGCGCCTGTGGGGCTTTCGCCCCGCCGTGATCCTGCCGCTGCGCCCGGACGAGCTGACCAGGACCAGCCTCGGCAAGATCGAGCGGGCGCCGCTGCGGGAACAGCTCGAATCCGGGTACTTCTCCGACCGGCTGGAGTGGGTGGCCGAGCTGACCCGGCGCAGGCGCGGCGGACGGGTGGCCCCGCGTGGCGCCACCGAGCGGGCCGTCGCCGGCGTCTACGCCGAGCTGTTCGCGATCCCCGTCGAGGAGGTCGGCGCCACCGTGAGCTTCCTGGAGCTCGGCGGGACCTCCCTGGACGTGATGCGGCTGAAGCTGCGGGTCGAGGCGGCCTTCCCCGGCGCGGCCGTACCCGTGGCGGCGATCCTGCGCGCGCCGACGGTCTGCGAACTGGCCGCGCTGCTCGATCGGGGCGGGCACGAGGGCGGCTACCACCCGCTCGTGCCGCTGCAGCAGTCCGGCGACGGCACCCCGCTGTTCTGCGTGCACCCGGGGGTGGGGGAGGTGCTGGTGTTCGTCAACCTGGCCCGCCACTTCGCGGGCGAACGGCCGTTCTACGCGCTGCGGGCGCGCGGGTTCGGGCCGGGGGAGCCGTACTTCGGGAGTTTCGGGGAGATGGTCTCCTGCTACGTGGCGGCGATCAGGGAGCGCCAGGAGCACGGGCCGTACGCGGTCGCGGGCTACTCCTACGGCGGCGCGGTCGCCTTCGAGATCGCCAAGGAACTGGAGGCGCAGGGCGAGCGGGTGGACTTCGTCGGCATCGTCAACCTGCCGCCGCACATCAAGGGCCGCATGCGTGAGTTGGACCGCACCGAGGGCGCGCTGCACCTGGCGCTGTTCCTCGGTCTCGTCACACCGCAGCGTGGCGACGATTTGGCACGTTCCATTCGCGAGCTGCCGGTGGCGGAGCGGATCGACGCCGTCCTGGCGGCGGCCTCGCGCTCCCGCATGGCCGAACTGGACCTCGACCGGGCGGGCTTCGCCGCCTGGGTGGACGTGGCGCAGTCCCTGGTGAAGGCGGCCCGCACGTACGACCCGAGCGGCACGGTCTCCTCGGTCACCGTCTTCTACGCCGACCCGCTGAGCGGCGGCAGGCAGGACTGGCTCGACCACCACCTCCACGCGTGGGACGACTTCACCCGGGGCGAGAACCGGTACGTGGAGGTGCCCGGCAAGCACTACACCGTCATGGACGCCGAGCATGTGGCGGTCTTCCAGCGGATCTTCCGCGAGGAACTGGCCCGGTCGCTAGGCCGCTGACACGCGGGCCACCGTCCCCACGAGGTCGTGCAGGTCAGGCTGCGTCTCCTGCACGATCGACGGGTCGGACGGCCGCTCGCCGTGCCGGTTGATCCACACGCGGGGCAGCCCGAGCGTGTGCGCGGGCACGATGTCGTGCGTGTAGCTCTGCGCCACGTGCACCCACACCCGCGGTTCGTGCACCTCGCGGAAGCGGGTGAAGTGCCCGTGCGCGGGCTTGTAGCCGCCGACGTCCTCGGCCGTGACGACGGCGTCGAACGGCACCGGCAGCCGCCGCAGGGTCTCGGCGATGAGGTCGCGGTCGCAGTTGGTCAGCAGCGCGAGCCGCCAGCCCGCCGCGCGCAGGGCGCCGAGTTCGTGACCCACCTCGGGGTAGACCGGCCAGTGGGGGATCGTGTCGGCGAGGACGGAGACGCTCTCACCGGGGTCGAGGCCCTCATCGGCGCAGGAGCGCCGCAAGGACTCGGTGAGCACGTCGCGGTAGCGCATCGAGGGGGACTCCTCCTCGACGGCGACCTCGTGTTTCAGATAGTGGGTGAGCAGGCGGCCGCCGAGCCCGGGGAAGGCCAGGTCGGCGCTGGTCGTGATGCCGTGGCGCCAGTCCACGAGCGTGCCGAAACAGTCGAAAGTTACCCATCGCATGGTTCTCATGATGGTTCACGGTGCACCGGGGGCGGCGGCCCGTGTCCGGTTCCTGGCCAGCGCCACCAGTACCGAGGCCACGGGAGCGGCGAGGAACGCGCCGGTGATCCCGGCGATCACGCTGCCCGCCGCGATGGCCAGGATGATCACCGCGCCGGGCAGTTCGAGCGCCCTGCCGTAGATCTGCGGCGCCAGAACGTGTCCCTCCACCTGCTGCACCACGATCGTCACCCCGATGACGATCAGCGCGACCAGCCAGCCCTTGGCGACGAAGGCCACCACGGCCGCGAGCATCCCGGCCACGAACGCCCCGACCACCGGCAGGAACGCCCCGGCGAAGGTGAGTACGGCCAGCGGCAGCGCGATCGGCACCCCGAGGACCCACAGCGCGACCCCGATGAAGAACCCGTCGAACAGTCCCACCGTGGCGACGCCCCGGATGTAGCGGCCGACCACGTCGAAGACGACGTCGCCGCTGTCGCGCACCCGCTGCCGGAAGCGCAGCGGGAGGAGGTCGGTGAGCCAGGCGAACAGCCGGTCGCCGCCGTGCACGAAGTAGATGGCCAGGATGACGGCGAGCACCGCCCCGATGAGGATCTCGCCCGCCGTTCTGACCCCCGCGATGGCGCCGCCGGCGATCACCTGGCCCTGCGCCGCCAGGTACTTCTCGACCTCCTGCGTGAGCTGGGCCAGCCGGACGTCGTTGAGGCCGAGCGAGCCGGCCAGGCCGTGCAGGTCGGACAGCGCCTTGCCGAAGCTGGCCTGCAACTGCCCGAACCCCCGGACGGTCGCCGGGATGAGCAGCCAGAAGAACAGGCCGCCGACCACGAGCCCGCCGAGACACACGAGGGTGGTCGACAGGCCCCGGCCGAGCCCCCGCGAGGTCAGCCAGCGGGCGGGCGGCAGCATCAGCGCGGTGATGAACAGCGCGATGACCACCGACAGGGCGACCGTGCGCACCACCCACACGCAGTAGAGCAGGACCGCGGCCAGCGCGATCCACCCGACGATCCGCCATGGGTTCACGCCGGGAACCTTCCCCGCGCCGCCTGCGGCAACCGCTCAGGGCCTCGCGCGTCTGGCCTGCTCGTAGGCGGTTCGCGCCGGGCTGCCGACCTCGGCGACGGGCACGTCCCACCACGCCTGCGACGACGGCGCCTCGATCGCCGGGTCGGCACGCAGGTACACGACCGTGGTGCGCTCCTCGGCGCGGGCGGCGTCGAGGGCCGCGCGCAGTTCGGCCATGGTCGCGGCCTCGACGACGTGCGCGCCGAGGCTTCGCGCGTTGGCCGCGAGATCGACCGGCAGTGGGCCGCCGTCGTAGCGGCCGCCGCCCCGGTAGGCGTACGAGGTGCCGAGCCGCTGGGCGCCGACGCTCTCCGACAGCCGCCCGATCGAGGCGAAACCCGCGTTGTCCACGAGCACCACGACCAGCTTGATGCCCTCGGCCACCGCCGTGACCAGCTCCTGGGCCATCATCAGGTAGGAGCCGTCGCCCACCATCACGAAGACCTCGCGCTCGGGGACGGCGAGCTTCACCCCGAGGCCGCCCGCGACCTCGTAGCCCATGCACGAGTAGCCGTACTCGACGTGATAGCTGCCCGGCCCGCTCGGCCGCCACAGCTTGTGCAGGTCGCCCGGCATCGACCCGGCCGCGCACACCACGACGCCGTCCTGCCCGGCGGCGGCGTTCACGGCGCCGATGACGGCGGGCTGCGGGAGCGGTTCGCCCTCCAGCGCGAACGCCTTGTCGACCTCGGCGTCCCAGGCCCGGGTCAGCTCGGCCGCGGCGGTGCGGTAGACCGCCGCCGTGTCCCACCCCTCGCAGGCCGCGCTCAGGTCGGCGAGGCCCGCGCGGGCGTCGGCGACCAGTTGCAGCCCCGACAGCTTGGCGGCGTCGAAGGCCGCGATGTTCAGGTTGACGACCTGGGCCCCGGCGTCGAACAGCGAGCGGGAGGCGGTGGTGAAGTCGGTGTAGCGGGTGCCGACCCCGATGATCAGGTCGGCCTCGCGGGCCAGCGCGTTGGCCGCCGTGGTGCCGGTCGCGCCGACGGCGCCGACGGCGAGCGGGTGACCGTACGGCAGCGCCCCCTTGCCCGCCTGTGTCTCGGCGACCGGGACCCCGTGCTTCTCGGCGAACCGGCGCAGCTCGTCGGCGGCCTCGCTGTAGACGACCCCGCCGCCCGCGATGATCAGCGGGCGGGTGGAGCCTCTGATCAGGTCGGCGGCGCGGGCCAGCGCCGCCTGTTCGGGGCGCGGCCTCGGCACGTGCCACACCCGGTGCGCGAACAGTTCCTCCGGCCAGTCGTGCGCCTCGGCCTGTACGTCCTGCGGCAGCGCCAGCGTGACGGCGCCGGTCTCCGCCGGGTCCGTGAGCACCCGCATCGCCGCCAGCAGCGCCGACGGCAACTGCTCCGGCCGGTTGATCCGGTCCCAGTAGCGCGAGACCGGCCGGAAGGCGTCGTTGACCGAGATGTCGTACGAGCGGGGGTCCTCCAGCTCCTGCAGCACCGGGTTGGCCACCCGGGTGGCGAAGACGTCGCCGGGCAGCAGCAGCACCGGCAGCCGGTTGACGGTCGCGCCCGCCGCCCCGGTGATCATGTTGGTGGCGCCGGGGCCGATCGAGGTCGTGCAGGCCATCGCGCGCAGCCGGTTCGCGGCGCGGGCGTACCCGGCGGCGGCGTGGACCATCGCCTGCTCGTTGCGGCTCAGGTAGTAGGGCAGTTCGTCGGAGGTCGCCAGCGCCTGGCCGAGCCCGGCGACGTTGCCGTGGCCGAAGATGCCGAAGCAGCCGCCGAAGAAGCGGTGCTCGACGCCGTCGCGCTCGGTGTGCTGGGCGGCGAGGAAGCGGATGGCCGCCTGCGCCACGGTGAGCCTGGTCATGCGGTCCTCCCGAACGGCAGACGCGGGTCGGTCTCCTGGCCGTTCCACGTGTCGCGGATCCACGTGTGGCGCGGGTCGTCGCAGAAGGCCATGGAGCGCTCCTGCGCCGGCCCGGCCAGCACGTTCAGGTAGTACAGGTCGTAGCCGGGGGCGGCCATCGACGGCCCGTGGTAGCCGTACGGCACCAGCACCACGTCGCCGGCCGACACCTCGGCCAGCGTGTCGATGTGGCCGCGTTCCGAGGTGTAGACCCGCTGGTAGCCGGGCCCGCCCTCGAAGTAGTAGATCTCCTCCAGCACCGCCTCCCCGGGGTTCGGGGTGTCGTGCTTGTGCGGCGGGTAGGACGACCAGTTGCCCTCCGGGGTCAGCACCTCGACGGCGACGAGCTTGTCGCAGTCGAAGACGTCCGGGTGGCAGAAGTTGTTGACCTGCCTGCTGGCCTGCCCGGCGCCCCTGATCTCGACCGGCACCCGGTCGGCGGGAACGTGGCGGGGGGCCAGGCGCCGGGTCGCGCGGGCGGACGGCAGCGCGATCCGGCCGGTGCCCGCCAGGGTGACCTCGGCGCCGATCGGCAGGTAGACGAAGTCGGACGGCCCGGCGAACACCGACGGGCGGCCTTCGAGGGCGAACGTCTCGCCCTCGACGCGCACCTCGCAGGCCCCCGCGAGCGGGAGCACCAGCATCTCCTCCTCGCCGGTCGAGAAGGTGAGCGGCTGCCCGGCCAGGTCGGCCACCCGCAGGCCCGAGTAGGTCCACCCGGCGAGCTCCGGGGTGATCTCGACCGCCCAGGGGCCGCCCGCGGCTTGGCCGTACGGGAGGTGGGTCATCGTGAGGCCTCTCTGACCAGGGCGGCGGCGCCGTCCACGGCCGCCGCGACGTCGTCGTCCGATGGGTAGAGCAGGGCGCGTCCGACGACGAGCCCGCGCACGCCGGGCAGCCGCAGCGCGCGGCTCCAGTCGGCGTAGGCGGCGTCGATGTCGGGCGGGTCGCCGCCGAGCAGCAGCGCGGGCAGCGTGGTGGCCGCCATGACCTGCTCCATCTCGGGGATGGCCGGGATCTTCAGCCACGTGTACGCCGAGGTGGAGCCGAGCGCCTGCGCCACGCTGACCGCCCGTACGCACGCCTCGGGCGACAGGTCGTTGCGCACGGCCCCGCCGGGCTGGCGCGCGGACCAGAACGGCTCGACCATCGCGACCAGCCGCCTGCGGGCCAGGTCGGAGACGGCGTGCGCGCACGACTCCAGCGTGTCGACGGTGGCGGGGTCGCCGGGGTCGATGCGGCAGAGCATCTTGCCGCCGTCGAGGCCCATGGCGTCGATGGTGGCGGCGTCGTAACCGGTGAAGCGGTCGTCCAGCTCGAACACCGAGCCGAGCAGGCCGCCCCTGTTCATCGAGCCGAAGGCCAGCCTGCCCTCCAGCGCGCCGAGCAGCAGCAGGTCTTCGAGGACGTCGGGGGAGGCCAGGATGCCGTCGACGCCGGGCCGGTCCAGGGCGGTCCGCAGCCGGTCGAGCAGGTCGCGGCGGCCGGCCATCGCCATCGGCCGGTCCCGTACGCCCAGCGCCCCCCTGGCCGGATGGTCGGCCGCGATGATCATGAGCCGGTCGCCGTTCTTCGGCAGCTCCCGGCGCCGCCGCCGGGCGGCGGCGTGGGCGATCTCCTCGGGGCGGGTCGCCCGGATCCGGGTGAGGTCGTCGTAACCGGTCCAGGCGAGCGTGGTGTCGGTCATGCCCGCCCTTCCCCGCTGCTCTCCATCAGTTCGGTCACCTCGTCGGTCGTGGGCATCGCGTCGGCGCAGGCCAGGCGGGCGGCCACGAAGGCGCCGGCCGCGTTCGCGAAGCGGATCGTACGTTCCAGCGGCCAGGCGCGCAGCAGGCCGAGGCAGATCGCGCCGCCGAAGGCGTCGCCCGCGCCGATGCCGTTGACGACCTCGACCCGGACGGGCTCGGCGTGCGCGGTCTCGGTGCGGCTGCGCGCGAAGACGCCCTTGGGGCCCATCTTCACGATCGCCACCTCCACCCCGGCCTCCAGCAGCGCCTGGGCGGCGGCTTCCGGGTCGCGGGTGCCGACGGCGACCTCCACCTCGTCGAGGTTGCCGACGGCCACGTCGGCGTACGGCAGCGCGCGCCGGACCTCCTCTTCCGCCGAACCCTTCCACAGGGTGGGCCGGTAGTCGAGGTCGAAAACGGTCCAGCCGCTCGTGCGGGCGGCGAGGGCGGCGTGGTGGGCGGCGCGGCTGGGCTCCATGCTGAGGCCGGTGGCGCTGAACCAGAACACCCCGGCGGAGCCGATCGCGTCGAGGTCGAGGGATTCGGGGGTGATCCGCAGATCCGGCGGGTGTTCGCCCCGGTAGAAGTAGATGGGGAAGTGATCGGGCGGGAAGATCTCGCAGAACGTGACCGGGGTGGGCGCCTCGGCGAAGGCGCCGACGTACCTGGTGTCGACGCCGAAGTCGTGAACGGCCTGTTTCACGTACTCACCGAACGGGTCGGCGCCCGTCGCGGTGATCACCGCCGAGCGCAGTCCGTGCCGCGCGGCGGCGACCGCCACGTTCGTCGGACTGCCGCCGAGGAACTTGCCGAAGGTCTCCACCTGGGCCAATCCCACGCCGGTCTGCAGCGGGTACACATCGACGCCACACCGGCCGATCGTTATCAGATCGAACAACGCACCTCCCAGACTCGGGCCTACCATGGCATATTGTCATGACATTCTGATGTCCGCTATGTTGCGGTTTGCGTCCAGACCACCTCCCCCCTCTCGGACGTCTCGGAGGCTAGACATGAGATTTCGGACGATCTCCGCCACCGCGGTCCTGGCCCTGTCGGTCGCGGCGTGCGGCCAGTCCTCTTCCGGAGGCGACGGCGGCGGGACCATCGAACTCAGCATCACCCTGAACGCCATCGCGGGCGGCAAGAACGCCAAGAGCGCCGCCTACATCCAGAACTGGGTGATCCCGAAGTTCGAGGCGGCGCAGAAGGCGAAGGGGAAGGACGTCAAGGTCAAGTTCATCCCGAGCGGCGTGGACGACGAGCAGTACAAGACCAAGCTCTCCCTCGACCTGAAGTCCGGCAAGGGCGCCGACGTGATGGACATCGACGGCATCTGGGCGGGCGAGTTCGCCGAGGCCGGATACATCAAGCCGCTGTCGGAGGTCGTCGGCCCGGAGGCCGACTCGTGGGAGGGCTGGAGTCAGATCCCCGACGCCGTGCAGGGCCTTGCCACCTACAACGGCAAGAAGGTCGGGCTGCCGTACGGCACCGACGGCCGGGTGCTCTACTTCAACAAGACCCTCATGGCCAAGGCCGGGCTGCCGGAGGACTGGCAGCCCAAGAGCTGGCAGGAGATCCTCGACGCCGGCGGCAAGCTCAAGGCCGCCGGCGTACCCGTGCCGATCCAGATCAACGCGGGCACCGCGATGGGCGAGGCCACCTCGATGCAGGGCGTGCTCCCGCTGCTCGCCGGGGCGGGCGGGGAGATCCAGAGCGGCGGCAAGTGGAGCGGCGCCTCCCAGCCGCTCAAGGACGCGCTCGGCCTCTACCAGAAGATCTACTCCCAGGGCCTCGGCGACCCCAAGCTCCAGCAGGAGGCCAAGGGCCGCGACAAGTCCTTCGCCCAGTTCGCCGAAGGCAAGATCGGCATCCTCATGGAGGGCGACTACTTCTGGCGCGGCGTGGTCAACCCGACCGACGGCGTGGCCAAGATGGCCGAGCGCGACAAGGTCGTCGGCTACGCCATGATCCCCGCGATGGACGCCGGCAAGGGCATCAGGGGCCAGGACTTCGTCAGCATGTCGGGCGGTTCCATCCGCGCGATCAACCCCGGCAGCGAGAACCCGAAGGAAGCCTTCGAACTGCTCGCCTTCACCCTGTCTCCCGAGGGGCTGAAGGAGGAGACCAAGGGCAACACGCGCATCACCCCGCGCACCGACGTCAACAAGGAGATCCTGGCCGGCGACCCGCTGCTCACCTTCATCTCGGAGAAGGTGCTGCCCGTGACCGCCTACCGCCCGCCGGTGGCCGTCTACCCGCAGGTGTCGGCGGCGCTGCAGGAGGCCACCGCGGCGGTCGTCGGCGGCACCGCACCCGACGCCGCCGCCGCTGAGTACCAGAAGAAGCTCGAAGGACTCGTCGGTGGCGCGGGCAACGTCGCATCCTGACCGCTACAGCGCCGACGCCGCCGGTCTCGGCCGGGCCAGGGCGTCGGCGTTCACCGCGCCGGCGCTCCTGCTCATCGCCGTCTTCCTCGTCTTCCCCGCGCTATGGGTGCTCTACCTGGGCCTCACGAACTACCGGCTCACCGGGATCCAGGCCGCCAACCCGGAGGTCGTCGGCGCGGAGAACTTCCTCACCGCCCTGACCAACGGCGAGTTCTGGAACTCCACCTGGCTGACCTTCCAGTTCGTGCTCGGCTCGGCCGTCATCGGCCAGGCCGTGCTCGGGTTCGCCATCGCCTGGCTGCTGCGCGATCGGACGGGCCCCCTCAAGCGCATCGTCGAGGGCCTGGTCATCCTCGCCTGGATCCTGCCGAGCGCGGTCGTGTCGTTCCTGTGGGTCGCGCTGCTCGACCGCGACGGCGGCACCCTCAACACCCTGCTCGGCATCCCCGGCTTCGGGTGGCTGCTCGAATACCCGATGGCCTCCATCATCGTCTTCAACACCTGGCGCGGCACCGCCTTCTCGATGATGTTGTACGGCGCCGCCCTCGGCAACGTGCCCCCCTCCCACCTGGAGAGCGCCCGCCTGGCCGGAGCCTCCGGCTGGCAGCAGCTGCGCGACGTCGTCTTCCCGCACATCCGCGGCCACATCCTGACGAACCTGCTGCTGATCAGCCTGTGGACGTTCAACGACTTCACCCCCTTCATGCTCACGGCGGGCGGCCCGGACGGGAAGTCCGAGATCCTCGCCGTCCACGTCTACAAGGAGGCCATCCTCGGCGGGAACCTGGGCGTCGGCGCCGCCGTCTCCACCGTGATCCTGCTCATCAACCTGGCCGTGGCCGTCTTCTACCTGCGCCTGCTGAGGAGGAGGGGATGACGACCCGCCACGTGCTCGGCCGCATCGGCTTCTACACGCTCATCGCGGTGGTGCTGGCCTTCTTCGCGCTGCCGCTGCTCTGGCTGGCCAGCGCCCCCTTCACGGCGGACCCGACCTACGAGGTGAAGGTCCCCGACTTCTCCCTGGCCAACTTCCAGACGATCCTGGAGCACCCGTACGCCCTCGGCTCGCTGGTCAACTCCCTGATCCTGTCCATCGGCACGGCGGTGCTGGTCGTGGCCTTCGCGGCGCTGGCGGCGTACGCGCTGAGCCGGGTCAGGATCCCCGGCCGCGACGCCCTCCTGTACGCGCTGCTGCTGCTGTCGTCGATCATCACCGGCACCGCCGCGATGGTCCCGATCTTCCAGCTCGCCGTCGAGCTCAACCTCATCGACACCCACTTCGGCCTGGTCCTCATCCTGACCGGCGGCCTGCTCCCCGCCGCGATCTTCATGCTCAAGGACTTCATGGACGCCACGCCGAAGTCCTACGAGGAGTCGGCCAGGGTCTTCGGCGCCTCGCCGCTGCAGATCGTCGGGCACGTGGTGATCCCGCTCGTCCGGCCCGGCCTGGCCACGATCGCGGTGTGGGCCGTCGCCAACGTGTGGGGCAACTTCCTCATGCCGTACCTGCTGCTGCGCGACGTCGAGCAGCAACCGGCCGCCGTGATCATCTACACCCTGTACACCGAGGGCGGCCAGGCCGACCTGCGGCTGCTGTCCACGTTCGGCCTCCTCTACTCGGTGCCAGTGGTGATCATGTACCTGTTCGTCAGCAAGAAGTACGGCTTCCGCTTCCACGGAGGGATCAAGCGCTGATGTCCGCCATCGAACTGCGCAGCCTCACCAAGGTCTACCCCGGCGGCGTCACGGCCCTCGACTCCCTCGACCTGGTCGTGCCGGACGGCGAGTTCTTCGCCCTGCTCGGCCCCTCCGGCTGCGGCAAGACCACACTGCTGCGGACGATCGCGGGGCTGGAGACCGCGACCTCGGGCGCGGTCGTGCTCGGCGGCCGCGACGTCACCGGCGTGCAGCCCGGCGCCCGCGACCTCGCGATGGTCTTCCAGGACTACGCGCTGTTCCCGCACATGGACGTCACGGACAACATCGGCTACCCGCTGCGCATCAAGAAGGTCGCCAAGGCGACGCGCGGCGCGAAGGCCCGCGAGGTCGGCGACCGGCTCGGACTCGGCCACCTCATGGACCGGCGGCCGGGGCAGTTGTCCGGCGGGCAGCAGCAGCGGGTGGCGCTGGCCCGCGTGATGGCGACACAGGCGCAGGCGTTCCTGTTCGACGAGCCGCTGTCCAACCTGGACGCCAGGTTGCGGCTGGAGGCGCGCACCTTCCTGAAGAAGCTGCAGCGCGAACTCGGCGTCACGACCGTCTTCGTCACCCACGACCAGGCGGAGGCGCTGGCGATGGCCGACCGCATGGCCGTCATGGAAGCCGGACACATCCGGCAGATCGGGACACCCGCCGAGGTGTTCCAGCGGCCCGCCAACACCTTCGTCGCCTCCTTCATCGGATCGACTCCGATGAACCTGCTCGACGGGCACGTCAGAGGTGACACGCTGGAGGTCGCGGGCCACCCGGTCGCCGTGCCGTCCTCGGCCGCCGGGCTGCTCACCGACGGCGAGAAGATCGTCTACGGTGTCCGGCCCGAGTACATGAGCTACTCCGCCGACCCCGTCGACGGGGCTTTCGCCGGAAAGGTGGCGATCGTGGAGAACCTGGGCGCGTCCCATCTGGTGACGCTGGAACTCGGCTCGGCGCTGGTGCAGGCGCTGGTGCCCGAGGGGCGCGAGCCCGCGCCCGGCCACACCGGCTACGCGCTGCCCCGGGCGGATCGCTCCCTCGCCTACCGCGACGGCGACCTGGTGGCCGCGTGATCCGGGGGCACTGGTCGCTCGACGACCGGCTGGAGCGCATCCTGCGGGAGGTGCCCTTCGAGGTGCCCGCTGGGAGCGGGACGGTGACCGTACGGCTGGGCTACGACCGCTCGCTCGGCGTGATCGACCTCGGCTGCGGCTCGCCGTCCGGGTTCCGGGGCTGGTCGGGCGGGGCCCGCGACGAGTTCACGATCACCGGCGAGTGGGCGACGCCCGGTTACCTGCCCGGGGAGCCGGAGCCCGGCGTGTGGCACGTGTGGCTGCGGCTGCACCGGGTGCCGCCGCAGGGGCTCGACTTCACCCTGGAGATCGACCACGCGCCGCGCACCCCGCCTGAGCCGGCGAATCCGCCCGTGGGCGAGCGCCCGCCGCGCAGGGACGTGCCGGGGATCGACGGCATGCGGTGGTTCGCGGGTGACTTCCACTCCCACACCGTCCACAGCGACGGCTTGCTCACCATCGACGAACTGGCCGAACTCGCGGCCGGCCGGGGCCTCGACTTCCTGGCGGTCACCGACCACAACACCGTCAGCCACCACCCGCACCTGGCCCGCGTGGAACGCGGCATCACGCTCATCCCCGGCCAGGAGGTCACCACCGACCGGGGTCACGCCAACGTGTTCGGCGACGTCGGCTGGGTCGACTTCCGCGAGCCCGCCGACTCCTGGGTGGAGCACGCCGAACGGCACGGCGGCCTCATCTCGGTCAACCACCCGCTCGGCGGCGACTGCGCCTGGCTGCTGCCGATCACCCGCCGCCCGCAGGTCGCCGAGGTGTGGAGCTCGGGCTGGTGGGACCGCCGCTGGGGGGCGCCGCTGGCCTGGGCCGACGCCTGGCGCGACGACGTGATCGCCATCGGCGGCAGCGACTTCCACCGCCACGGCGGCGACGGGCTGCCCGGCGCGCCCACCACCTGGGTGCTGGCCGAGGACACCGGCGGCGTCCTCGCCGCCGTCGCCGAGGGTCGTACCGCCGTGTCGGCGGGCCCCGACGCGCCGCTGCTGCTCAGGCTCGGCGACGAACTGCTCGCCCTCGGCGCCGACGGCCTGGTCCTGGTCCGCCCGGACGGCGGCCGCGCGGTGATCAGGGGCGAGCGCGTGACGGTGCCGGCGGGCCCCGGGCCACACCGGCTGGAGACCTACGAGAACGAGGTGATGGCGCTGTGCGCATGACCAGGATCGCGAACGCCCCGGTGAGCTTCGGGGTGTTCGAGCTGAGCGACGCGCCGCCGCCGCTGAGCGCGGACGAGATGGTCGAGGCGCTCGTCGAGGCCGGCTACAAGGGCATCGACCTCGGGCCGATCGGCTACCTGGGCGAGGGCGAGCGCCTTGCCCGGCGCCTGCGCGAAGCGGGCTTCCTGCTCGCCGGCGGCTGGGCCGACCTGCGCTACGGCGACGCCGCCGCCTTCGCCGCCGGGCTGCCCGCCCTGGAGGCCACCCTCGACGTCTTCGACGCCGCCCCGGAGCCCAAGCACGCGGTGTTCGCGCCGCGCCCGACGCTCGGCTGCTCGGGCTCGCCCGCCCGCTTCGCCCGCCCCGGAGGCAGCGCGCCCGGCCTGGAGCCGGGGGAGTGGCAGGGGTACGCGGGGCGGGTCCAGGAGGCCGTGGACCGCTGCCGCGCCCGAGGCTACGAACCGGTCTTCCACCACCACCTGGGCACGTACGTGGAGACGCCGCAGGAGGTCGAGCGGCTGCTTGAGCTGACCGACGTCGCCCTGTGCCTCGACACCGGCCACCTGCTGCTGGCGGGCGGCGACCCGGTGGCGGCGCTGCGCGAGTGGTCCGGCCGCATCGGGCACGTGCACATCAAGGACGGCGACCCCGACATCCTCGACCGGGCCCTCGCCGACGGCGCCGACCTGCGGGAGGTCATGGGCAGGGGCGGCTTCAGCGCACTCGGCGCGGGCGTGCTCGACCTTCCCGGCGTCGTGCGGGCGCTCGACGACACCGGCTACACGGGCTGGATCGTCGTCGAGCAGGACACCCTGCCCGGCCGCCGCCGCGTCGAGGACGTCATCGCCGACCAGACCGCCAACCTGGCCAAGCTGAAGGAGCTCGGACTGTGACCATGAGGCTGGCGCTCGTCGGCTGCGGAGCCGTCACCCAGGCCGTCTACGTGCCGTTGTTGTCGCGGCGGCGCGAACTGTTCGAGGTCACCGCCGTGTGCGACCTGTCGCGCACCCTGGCCGACGCCGTCGGCGACCGGCTCGGCGTCGCCCGCCGGTTCCTGTCGCTGGCGGACATGCTGGCCGAGGGCGGCTTCGACGCGGTGCTCCTGCTGTCCTCCGGCTCCCACGGCGAACCGGTGCGGCAGGCGCTCGCGGCGGGGTACGCCGTCCTGTGCGAGAAGCCGCTGGCGCTCACCGAGGCCGAGGTCGCCGCGCTGCCGGAGGGCAGGCTGATGGTCGGCTACATGAAGCAGTACGACCCGGCGGTGCGGCGCGCGGAGGAGATCCTGGCCGGGCTGGGCGGGGCGGCGGCGATCCGGTCGGTCGAGGTGACCGTGCTGCACCCGAGCGGCGAGTCGCAGCTCGCGTTCGCGAACCTGGCCCAGGCGCGCGACGTGGACGCGGCCCCGCTGCGGGCGGCCGAGGCCGCGATCGTGGACCGGGCACTGGGCGAGGGCGCGGCGCCCGCGCTGCGCTCGGTGTACGCCGTGGCGCTGGGCTCGATCTGCCACGACCTGTCGCTGCTGCGCCGCTTCACCGGCTCGCCCGCCGCCGTGGACCACGTCGAGACGTGGGGCGGCTCGCCGGGCTCGATCGAGGTCTCCGGGCCGCTGCCGGTCTCCGGGCGCTACTCCGTCCGCTGGCACTACCTGGAGGACTACCCCGCCTACCGGGAGACCGTCGCCGTGCACCACGACCGGGGGACACTGGAGCTGGTCTTCCCCGCGCCCTACCTGATGAACGCGCCCACGGTGCTGACCGTGGTCTCCGGGGCGGAGTCCCGCACCGAGTACCGCGACGTGACCGAGGCGTTCGAGTCGCAGTTGCTGGCCTTCCACGCCTTCGTCGCCGACGGGGTGGAACCGCTCACCGGCAGGGCGGGGGCGCTGGCCGACATCGTCACCGCGCAGCGGATCGCGGCGCGCTTCGCCGTACAGCATGATCTGGACCTGGGGGGAGAAGCCCGTGACCGAAGGTAGCGTTTCCGGGGAGATCGTCGTCGTTCCTCACACGCACTGGGACCGGGAGTGGTATGAGCCGTTCCAGCGGTTCCGGCTGCGGCTGGTCGCGCTGCTCGACGAAGTGGTCGAGACCATGGAGCGCGAGCCGTCCTACCACTTCACGCTCGACGGGCAACTCGCCTGCGTGGACGACTACCTGGAAGTCCGCCCGGAGAACCGCGAGCGGGTGGCGGCGCTGGTGCGGTCCGGACGGCTGGCCGTCGGGCCGTGGCAGATCCTGCTGGACGAGTTCCTGTGCTCGGGCGAGAACATCGTCCGCAACCTGGAGCTCGGGCTGGCCCGCTCGGAGAAGCTCGGCGGCGCCATGAACGTCGGCTACCTGCCGGACATGTTCGGCCACACCGCGCAGATGCCGCAGATCCTGCGGCTGGCCGGGCTGCCGTACGCGTGCGTCTACCGGGGCGTGCCGTCGTCGGTGGTCGGCGACTCCTTCGCGTGGGTCGCCCCGGACGGGACCGCGATCCGCACCCAGTACCTCCCCGCCGGGGGCTACGGCAACGGGGTGGACCTCATCCACGGCGCCGGGACGCCGACGGAGCGGGCGGCCGCCTTCGTCGCCCGGATGCGGCCCTGGCGCGGGCCGGAGGGCTCGCTGCTGGCGATGTACGGCACCGACCACTCCGCCCCCGTCGCCGGGCTGCCCGGACTGGTGCGGGAGATGTCGGCCCGCATGGACACCCTGTCCGGCTACATCGGCGGCTTCGACCCCGACGTCTCGGAATTGGCACGCGTCGAGGGCGAACTACGCTCGCACGCCCGTGCCAACATCCTGCCCGGCGTCATCTCCGTACGCGCCCACGTCAAGCAGGCCATGGGCCGCGCCGAGCAGATGGTCGAGCGGTACGCCGAACCTCTCGCCGCCCTGTGGGGCGGCACCTGGCCCGGCCGCTTCCTCGACATGGCCTGGTGGCGGCTCATCGACGCCAGCGGGCACGACTCGGTCACCGGCTGCGGCGTCGACGAGACCGCCCAGCAGGTCGCGGCCCGCATCGCCGAGGCCGAGCACCTCGGCCAGGCCGTACGGGACATGGTCGCCTCCCGGCTGGCCGCGGAGGTGCCCTCCGACGGCGTGCTCATCGTCAACCCCACCCCCGCCGTACGACGCGGCGTCGTGGTGTTCCAGGTCGCCGGGATGGACCTGCTGTCCGACCCGGCGGGCGAGCGGGTGCCGATGCAGCCCCTGGAGTACGCCCCCACGCTGCTGCTCGACGCGGAGATGGACCCGGCGCTCGCGCTGTCGTTCATCCACGGCCCCGAGCTGTACGGCCAGCAGATCACCGGCTGGGAGATCGACGGCGACGCGCTGGTCTTCACCGTGGCCCGCACCTCCACGGCCGTCATCGACGTGGACGAGATCCGCGCCGCGCTCGACGGCGTCACCCGGGTGCGCATCGCCTCGGAGTCCCGCCGTACGGTCGCCGCCTACGTCGAGGTCCCCGCCCTCGGCCACACCAGCCTGCGCTCCGCCGAGTGGCGCTCGACCCCGCTCACCACGCCGAACCTGGCCCGCTCCAGTCTCGACGGCCGGGTGCTCGACAACGGGCTGCTGCGGGTCGAGGTCGCGGACGACGGCACGCTCACGCTCACCGGCCAGGACGGGACCGTCGTCACCGGCGCCGGCCGCATCGTGGACGGCGGCGACGCGGGTGACACCTACAACTACGCGCCCCCGGCCGAGGACCGGCTGGTGGACACCCCGGTCAGCGTCGAGATCGAAACCTGGCACACGGGTCCGCTCATCGCCGCGACGCACATCCGCAGCACCTACGAGTGGCCGGCGAGCGGGCGCGAGCCGTTCATCGGGCCCGACCACGCCCGCGTGCCCTCCGTCGACGCCCCCGACCCCACGCGCGACGGGCAGACCGTGCCCGTGGTCGTCGAGACGCGGGTCGAGTTGCGGGTGGGTGAGCCGTTCGTGCGCCTGCGCGTCGAGTTCGACAACCAGGCGGCCGACCACCGGGTCCGGCTGCACGTGCCGCTGCCCGAGCGGGCGACCTCGTCGCACGCCGAAGGGCAGTTCGCGGTGGTCGAGCGCCCGCTCACCTCGGAGGGCGGCTGTGGCGAGATCCCGCTGCCCACCTTCCCCGCCTCCTCGTGGGTGGCGGCCGGCGGGGTGGCGGCCCTGCTGGAGCACGTCACCGAGTACGAGGTCGCCGAGGGGGACACTGAGGGCGCCACGGGGCAGGAGCTGGCGCTGACGCTGCTGCGCTCGGTCGGCTACCTGTCGCGCAACCGCAACGGCATGCGGCCGGAGCCCGCCGGGCCGCAGATCCCCACCCCGGCGGCCCAGTCGCGCGGGCTGCGGTCGGTGTCGCTGGCGCTGATGCCGTACTCGGGAGGGTGGGGGCCGGTCCAGGAGGCGGCCGAGCTGTTCCGCCACGACTTCCTGGTCCGGCCGGGCGCCGGCGGCGAGTCCGCCGTGCAGCCCGAGCCGCAGGCGGGCCTGTCCGTCACGGGCGAGGGCGTCGTGATGACCTCGCTGCGGCAGCGCGACGGCTGGAAGGAACTGCGCGTGGTGGCCTACTCCGACGCGCCGACGACCGCCGTCGTGACGGGCGCGCTGACGCAGGCCCGCAGGGCCGACCTGCGCGGCGCTCCGGGGGCCGAGCTCCCCGTGGCGGACGGCACCTTCACCGTGCCGCTGCGCCCGTGGGAGATCGCCACCCTCCAGTTCCGCTGATCCGGACGGCGGGCGGCCTCATGGCGCCGCCCGCCGACGACCGGCTGGGCGGCCGCACGGCGCCGCCGCCCGCCGACCCGCCGGGCACGGTCCTGGCCCGGGGCACGACCTGTCGGCCACCCTGAGTAGTCAGCAGGAGTGGTCAGCGGGTGCCCCAGGAGTAGGTTTGCTTGCGGAGCTTCAGATAGACGAAGGACTCGGTGGCACGCACCGCCGGAATCGCGCGGATCTTGCTGAGGATCTCCAGCAGATGCGAGTCGCCCTCGCAGACCACCTCGACGATCACGTCGAAGGAGCCCGCCGTCAGCACCACGTAGTCGATCTCGTCGATCGAGGCGAGCTCGTCGGCCACCATCTCCAGGTCGCCCTCGCAGTTGACACCGATCATCGCCTGCCGGGGGAAGCCCAGTGTGAGCGGATCGGTCACCGCCACGATCTGCATCACCCCCGCCTCCTGCAGCCGCTGCACGCGCTGCCGCACCGCGGCCTCGGACAGGCCCACGGCCTTGCCGATCGACGCGTACGGCATGCGCCCGTCGTTCTGCAGCTGCTCGATGATCTGCTTGGACAGATCGTCGAGCACGACGTGCCCGGGGGAGGAGGCTTCGCCGGAGCGGCGTACACGGGGCGGGGTCGTCATGGTGAGGGATCCTCTCCTGCCGGTCCGACGTTACGTCCGTCCTGCTGCGACATGGTGTCAGTTCTGGGACCCGTGTCAAGCGAAATCGTAACGATTACGATGTTTAACAACGAAATCCCTTGTCCGGATGCTTGTGCTCTGTCAGAGTCGCGGCATCTCAGCCATCTTCACCAGGAGGTCATACCGTGACCACCCGTCTGCAGAACTTCATCAACGGTGAGTTCGTGGACGCCAAGAGCGGCCGATTCTCCGACGTCATCGATCCTTGCACCGGCGAGCCCTATCTGCAGGCGCCCGTCTCCGGTCAAGAGGACGTGGACGCCGCCTACGCCGCCGCGGCCGAAGCCTTCGAGTCATGGGGGCGCACCACTCCGGGCGAGCGGGCCGGGTTCCTACTGAAGATCGCCGACGCGATCGAGGCCCGCGCCGATGAGATCAACGAGGCTGAGTGCCTCAACACCGGAAAGCCCCGCGCCCGCATGGCCGAGGACGAGACCCCGGTCGCCGCCGACCACTTCCGCTTCTTCGCGGGCGCGGCGCGCACCCTGGAGGGGCCGACCGCCGGAGAGTTCCTGGCTGAGCACACCAGTGTCGTCCGGCACGAGCCGGTCGGCGTGATCGGCCAGGTCACGCCGTGGAACTACCCGATGATGATGGCCGTGTGGAAGATCGCCCCGGCGCTCGCGGCGGGCAACACGATCGTCCTGAAGCCGTCGGACACGACGCCGGTCTCCACGGTCAAGCTCGCCGAGATCCTCGGAACGGTCCTGCCGCCCGGCGTCTTCAACGTCGTCACCGGCGACCGCGAGACCGGAGCTCTCGTCGTCGGCCATCCGACCGCCGCGATGGTGGCGATCACCGGCTCGGTCGGCGCGGGCATGTCGGTGGCCAAGTCGGCCGCCGACGACCTCAAGCGTGTCCACCTGGAGCTCGGCGGCAAGGCGCCGGTCGTCGTCTTCGACGACGTCAAGGACCTCAAAGCGGCCGCCGAGAGCATCGCGGGCGCCGGACTGTACAACGCCGGGCAGGACTGCACCGCCGCCTGCCGCGTCCTGGTGCACGAGAGCGTACACGCCGAGTTCGTGGCCGCGCTCGCCGAGGCCGCCGAGGCGACCGTCACCGGCGCCCTCGACAACGAGGACGCCCTGTACGGCCCGCTCAACAACGAGAACCAGCTCGCCAGGGTCCAGGGCTTCATCGACCGCGTCCCGGCGCACGCGACGGTGCTGACCGGCGGCAAGCGCGTCGGCGACCAGGGCTACTTCTTCGCCCCCACCGTCGTCGACGGCCTCCGGCAGGACGACGAGATGGTGCAGAACGAGGTCTTCGGCCCCGTCATCACCGTCCAGACCTTCACCGACGAGGCCGACGCGCTGGCCAAGGCCAACGACGTGAAGTACGGCCTCAGCAGCTCGGTGTGGACCTCCGACCACGGCCGGGCGATGCGGATGTCCAACCGGCTCGACTTCGGCGTCGTGTGGGTCAACACCCACATCCCGTTCGTGAGCGAGATGCCGCACGGCGGCTTCAAGCACTCCGGGTACGGCAAGGACCTGTCGGTCTTCGGCCTGCACGACTACACCCGCGTCAAGCACGTCATGCACTACATCGGCGAGTAACAGGGCGAAGAAAGATGACCGAGCTGAAGGCGATAGAACTCGAGGACGTCGTCAAGGAGTACCTCTCGCACGGCGAGGTCGTCCAAGCGGTGAAGGGCGTCAGCCTGGGCATCGAGGAGGGGGAGTTCTTCTCCCTCCTCGGCCCCTCCGGGTGCGGCAAGACCACGACGATGCGCATGGTCGCCGGATTCGAGGAGCCGACGCGCGGCGTCGTGCGGCTGCACGGCAAGGACGTCACGGACGTCCCGCCGAACCTGCGCGACGTCAACATGGTCTTCCAGTCGTACGCGCTGTTCCCGCACATGAGCGTGTGGGACAACGTGGCCTTCGGCCTCAAGCAGCGCAAGGTCGAGCAGGCCGAGATCGCCCGCCGCGTCGGCGAGATGCTGGAGATCGTCGACCTGAAGGGCCGCGAGAAGCGGCGCCCGCGCGAGCTGTCCGGCGGTCAGCAGCAGCGGGTCGCCCTGGCCCGCGCGCTGGTCAACCGGCCGCGCGCGCTCCTTCTCGACGAGCCGCTCGGCGCACTCGACCTGAAGCTGCGCCAGGCGATGCAGATCGAGCTCAAGCGTATCCAGCGCGAGGTCGGCATCACGTTCGTGTACGTCACCCACGACCAGAGCGAGGCGCTCACCATGAGCGATCGCATCGCGGTCATGAACGAGGGCGTGGTCGAGCAACTGGCCGGGCCCAGAGAGATCTACGAGAAGCCGGCGAGCGAGTTCGTCGCCGGGTTCATCGGCACCTCCAACCTGCTGTCCGGCGACTGCTCGGACGGCGTGCTGGCGGTGGGCGGCGGACGGGTGCTGGTGCCGGGAGGCGCCGGAGCGGTCTCGGTGACCGTACGGCCCGAGAAGATCGTCATCTCGACGGAAGAGCCCGCGAACGGTGTCAGCGCGGTGCCCGGCACCGTCGGCGAGGTCGTCTACCTGGGCACTTACAACAGCTACGCCGTGAGTCTCGCTGACGGGGCCGAGGTCACGGTGTTCCAGCAGAACGCCCAGGACTCCACGACCACTGCCGAGCGGGGTGACTCGGTGTGGCTGTCGTGGCAGCCACAGCACTCATATGTGATTGGAAGTTGAACCGCCCATGGACCCCGTGAACCCCCACGCCCTCCTGCGAGGGATGTCCCGGCCACGCACCCGCCGCGACGCCTTCCGGATCGCCGGACTGTCCGCCGCCGCCCTCGCCCTCGCCGCCTGCGGCGTACAGGGGCAGAAGGTGGTGCCGCCGAAACCGGACGCCATGAAGGACTTCTGGGCCAAGCAGAAGAAGAACGGCAAGCTCGTCTTCGCCAACTGGCCCGAGTACATGCCGGAGGACCGCAAGCCGCTGAAGGACTTCCAGCAGGCGACCGGCACCTCCTTCGAGTACAAGGAGGTCATCGACGAGAACGCCTCCTTCTACGGCAAGTCGGAGCCGGTGCTGCGCGCCGGCCAGCCACTCGGCTACGACATCGTCGTCATGACCAACGGCATCCAGCTCGCGCACATGATCGAGCTCGGCTACTGCGTGCCGCTCGACCACTCCCAGCTGCCGAACTTCGCCGCCAACGCGGGCGCGAAGTACCAGCAGCGCGGTTACGATCCGGGCAACACCTACACGGTGCCCTACACCTCGGGCATCACCGGCATCGCCTACAACACCAAGTACGTCAAGGACGACATCACCAGCATCAAGGCGCTGTTCGACCCGAAGTACAAGGGCCGGGTCGGCATGATGCGCGACGCCCAGGAGATCGCCAACTTCGCGATGTTCTCCATGGGCGTCGACCCGGAGAAGTCGACGCAGGCCGACTGGGACAAGGCCGGTGAGCTGCTGAAGAAGCAGCGCGACTCGGGCCAGGTGCGCAAGTACTACGACCAGGACTACATCGACGCCGTCGCCAGGGGTGACGTGTGGCTGACGATGGCCTGGTCGGGCGACGTCTTCCAGCGGCAGCTCGCGGGCGAGCCGGTGCGGTTCGTGGTCCCGGACGAGGGCGGCACGATCTGGACCGACAACATGCTCATCCCGAAGGGCGCCGCCAACCCCGTGGACGCGCTGGCGCTCATGAACTTCCTCTACGACCCGAAGGTCGCCGCCGAGGTCGAGGAGTACATCCAGTACGTCTCGCCGGTGCCCGCCGTCCGCGACCTGCTGAAGGAGAAGGCGGCCGGACTGTCGGGGGAGGACCAGAAGGCGCTGCAGGCGCTGGTCGACAGCCCGCTGCTGTTCCCGTCGGAGGCCGACTACGCCAAGTTGCGCGGCTACACCCCGCTCGACCGGAACCAGGAGCAGGTCTTCAACCGCGTTTTCCACGCGGTCACCCAGGCCTAGACCATGAGAAGCCGGTTCACCCCCTACCTGCTCGCACTGCCGAGCTGGATCTGGCTGGGCGTCTTCCTGGTGGTGCCGCTGGCGGCGATGGCCTCGTTGTCGACGACGACGGGCAACAGCATCGACGGCTTCGCGCAGACCCTCGCGTTCTCCAACTACGCCGAGGTCGTCGAGCGCTTCGGCGCCCAACTCGCCCGTTCGTTCCTGTACGGCGGGCTGGCGACGCTCTCGATGCTCGTCATCGGCTACCCGGTGGCCTACTTCATCGCCTTCCGGGCCGGTCCCCGCAAGTCGATGTTCCTGTTCCTGCTGCTGCTGCCGTTCTTCGTGTCGTTCGTGCTGCGGACGATCTCGTGGCAGTTCGTGCTGGCCGACGACGGCTTCCTGTTCGGCCCGCTGAAGGAGTGGGGGCTGCTGCCGGCCGGGTTCCACGTGCTCGCGACCACGTTCGCGGTCGTGGCCGGGCTGACCTACAACTGGCTGCCCTTCATGATCCTGCCGATCTACGTCGCGCTGGAGCGGGTGGACCCGAGGGTCATCGAGGCCGCCCAGGACCTGTACGCCTCACGGACGGCGGCCTTCCGCCGCGTGGTGCTGCCGCTGTCGCTGCCCGGCGTCTTCGCCGGGGTGCTGATGACCTTCGTGCCCGCGACGGCCGACCCGGTGAACGCCCGCATCCTCGGCGGGACGGCCAACACCATGATCGGCAACATCATCCAGACGGAGTTCGAGATGGCGAACTACCCCTCCGCCTCGGCGCTGTCGTTCACGCTGATGGCGCTGCTGCTGGTGGGCATCTTCGGCTACGCGCGGATCCTCGGCACCGAGAACGTCCTGGAAGCGGCGGCCAAGCGATGAAGGGCGACCGGCTGCTCCGCGTCTACACCTGGGTGATCGTCGCCTGGCTGGCGTTCCCGATCGCGGTCATGATCGTGTTCGGCTTCAACGACAAGCAGAGCAAGTCCAACACCACCTGGCAGGGCTTCACGCTGCGCTGGTACCAGGAACTGTTCGCCATCGACGGCCTCACCGACGCGCTGCGCAACTCCGTGGTCATCGCGGTGGCCAGCACGGTCGTCACCGTCGTGGTCGGCACGATGCTCGGCCTGGCGCTGGGCCGCCACCGCTTCCGGGGCAAGGGCGTGACGAACCTGCTGGTGTTCGCCGCCATCTCCACGCCGGAACTGGTGATGGGCGCCTCGCTGCTGTCGCTGTTCGTCTCGGCGACCGTGCCGCGCAACAGCGTCACCATCATCGTCGCGCACGTGCTGTTCTCGCTGTCGTTCGTGGCCGTGACCGTCCGGGCCCGGGTCGTCACCCTCGATCCGTCGCTGGAGGAGGCGGCCAGAGACCTCGGCGCGAGCACGTGGGGCACCTTCCGCCAGGTGACGCTGCCCGCGATCATGCCAGGGGTCGCGGCCGGGGCGATGCTGGCCTTCGCACTGTCGATCGACGATTACGTCGTGACCAGTTTCGTCAACGGGCCGACCATGACGTTCCCGCTGTGGATCGTCGGATCGGTCAAGACCGGTATTCCGCCGCAGGTCAACGTCATGGGTACGCTGATTTTCGGCATCGGTGTGCTCATCGCGGTCGGCAGCGCGCTGTCGACGCGGCGCCGCCGCTCCTAGAGGTCCCCGGCAAAGAACAGGGAGGCGAGATCGGATTGTGGCGGGGGGAACCCGCGCGTGATCACTTGGAAGATCCCGCGATTTCAAAATCTTTCTGACTGAGTAGGGAAGTGGGATTTGTGGATCCGCTGAAGGCGCTGGCTGACGCGGAGCGCAAGCCGTACTGGCTGGACAGCCCGGCCAGACCCGAGCCGCGACCGAGGCTCGGAAACGACACGAGCGCCGACCTGGTCGTGGTCGGCGGTGGCTTCTCGGGGCTCTGGACCGCCCTGATGGCCAAGGAACGAGACCCCTCGCTGGACGTCGTCCTGCTCGAAGGGCGCCGGATCGGCTGGGCGGCCACCGGCCGCAACGGCGGATTCTGCATGGCGACCCTCACACACGGGCTCACCAACGGCATCGAACGCTGGCCCGACGAGATCGAGCGGCTCGAACGCCTCGGGGTGGAAAACCTCGACGAGATCGAGAGCACACTCACCCGCTACGGCATCGACTGCTCCTTCGAGCGCACCGGCGAACTCCACGTCGCCACCGAGCCGTGGCAGCTCGACGAACTGACCGAGCACCTCGACCTCATCTCCGACCTCGGACTCGACTACGTGCCGCTCGACCAGCAGCAGGTGCGGGCCGAGGTGGACTCGCCGACGTACCTCGGCGGGCTCTGGGAGCGCAGCGGCTGCGCCATGCTCGACCCGGCGCGGCTGGCGTTCGGGCTGCGCGAGGCGTGCCTGGCCCTCGGGGTACGCGTCCACGAGCGCAGCCCGGTGCGCTCGATGCGCGACGACGGCCGCCTCATCACCCTGACCACGCCGGGCGGCACGGTCACGGCGCCCAGGGTCGCGCTCGGCACCGGCGTCTTCCCGCCGCTGCTGCGGCGGCTCAAGCACTTCCTGGTGCCCGTGTACGACTACGCGCTCATGACCGAGCCGATGACACCGGAGCAACTCGCCTCCGTCGGCTGGCACAACCGGCAGGGGGTCGGCGACTCGGCCAACCAGTTCCACTACTACCGGCTGACCGACGACAACCGGATCCTGTGGGGCGGCTACGACGCCGTCTACTACAACGGCGGCCGGATCCGGCCGGAGTACGAGCAGCGCGACCAGACCTTCGTCAAGCTGGCCGAGCACTTCTACGGCACGTTCCCGCAGCTCGCCGAGCTGCGCTTCACCCACCGGTGGGGCGGGGTGATCGACACCTGCAGCCGGTTCTCCGCCTTCTACGGGACGGCGCACGGCGGGCGGTTGGCCTACGCGGTCGGCTACACGGGCATGGGGGTGGGAGCGACCCGCTTCGGCGCCAACGTCATGCTCGACCTGCTGTCCGGTGAGCGCACCGAGCGGACCGAACTGCGCATGGTCAAGGAGAAGCCGGTACCGTTCCCGCCTGAGCCGGTGCGGTCCGGGGTGATCCAGTTCACCCGCTGGTCGATCGCGCAGGCCGACCAGCACGAGGGCAGGCGCAACCTGTGGCTGCGCACGCTGGACCGGATGGGGCTCGGGTTCGACTCCTAGCTCCCCCCTGAACGCCGCCTGCGGCGCGGGCACCTGTTGCTGCGGGGTGCCCGCGCCGCGGGCGGCTACATCCTTCGATGTACCCGCAGATCCATCTTCGGCCGGACAGAATGCCGCCGATCAAGCGGGACGCTTGACTCCATGCGACGTATCGAGGCGCTCGACGTGCTGCGCGGTGTGGCCATCCTGGGCACCCTCGGCACCAACATCTGGATTTTCACCGCCCCCGGCGGGCCCGCCGACTTCCTGAGCTTCGCCGCCCCGTCGGGGCCGGTCGAGACCTTCCTGCGCTTCCTCACCAACGGCAAGTTCCTCGGCCTGCTGACCCTGTTGTTCGGGGTCGGGCTGGAGATCCAGTACCGCAGCGCCGTGCGCAAGGGACTGCGCTGGCCGGGGCGCTACCTGTGGCGCGCGGCACTGCTGTTCGTCGAAGGCACCCTGCACTACATCCTGATCTTCGAGTTCGACGTGCTGATGGGCTACGCGATCACCTCGATGCTGGTGGCCTACCTCATCGGCCGGAGCGAACGGGTGGTGAAGGGATGGATGATCGGAGCTGGAACGATCCACCTGCTGCTCGTCGCGCTGATCACGCTGGGCGGCCTGACCGGAAGCGTCTCCGCCCAGCCTGCCTCGGGGTCGCCGGGCACCGGGAGCTGGGTCGGCATGGTCGCCGACCGGCTCCTGAACCCCGGCCTCTACCGTATCGAACTGGTCTTCATCGTTCCGATGGGCATTGTGTTGTTCCTGCTCGGCTCGCGGCTGCTGCGGGCCGGGGTGTTCGAGCCGGAGGGCGCCGCGCTGCGCAGGCGGCTGAGCGTCCTCGGCCTCGGCGTCGCCGCCCCGCTGAACCTGGTGACCTCCTTCGCGGGCCCGGCCTGGTTCGCCGTGGACCGCTACCTGCTGCCGCCGCTGGTCGCGCTCGGCCTGCTCGGCTTCGTCACCTCGCTGGTGCTGCGGATGCGCGACGGCGTCGTGCGGCGGGGGCTGTCGAACGTCGGCAGGACCGCGCTGTCCTGCTACATCTTCCAGAACCTGGTCGCGGGCGTGCTCTGCTACGGCTGGGGCCTGGGCCTCGCCGAGCGGCTCGACTGGCTGCGGCCCTGGTGGGTGCCGGTGGCCTGGGCCGGGATCTGCCTGATGTTCATCGCCTTGGCCACGTGGTGGTTGCGGCGGTTCGAGCGAGGACCGGTGGAATCGGCATGGCAGTGGGCTTATCAGGCGCCGTTCCGGAAATCGGTGGGTGTGACCCGCTGATCGGCGGGGCAGAAGATCGATGACCCCCGGGCGAGAGATCACGGATCCGGGGGTTGACACATGCGGGCGGTCGTCTGCGGGCTGATGGCCCTCATCACGCCACTGGCGGGGTGCACCATGGGGGACACCGTGAGGGGTACTCCGGAGGGCGTCGCAGGGAGCGCTGCGGGGGGTGCTGCAGGGAGGGCTGCGGACAGCACTGTGGGGGCCGCTGCCGGGGGTGCTGCGGGGACCACTACGGCGGGCGCTGCTCCGGTGGGGCGCGCGGGCGTGGCGGTGCCGCCTGTGTACGCGCCCTCACCCCCGTGCGTCCTGAAATATCCAGACACAAGGGCGTCGCGGGCGGCTCGCACCCGCCTCCAGCACGACCTCGCCCGGTACGTCGCCCAGCAGCCGGGACGCGTCGTCTTCGGCGCCCACGACCTGGCCACCGGCCTGCGCCTCGGCCACCACGCCCACGAGAGCGGCATGATCACCGCCAGCGGCTCCAAGGTGGACATCCTGGCCGCGCTCCTGCAGCGCCGCCACCGGCTCACCGGCGGCGAACACGACCTGGCCGCCCGGATGATCAGGGAGAGCGACAACGCCGCCGCCGACGCCCTCTGGTCGCGGGTCGGCGGCGGGTACGGCATGGGCGGCTTCTACCGGCGGGCCGGGCTGCGGGAGACCGTACCGGGGCCGAGCCGATTCTGGGGCGGCACCAACACCAGCCCCGCCGACCGTCTCAGGCTGCTGCGCCTGCTGGCCGAGGGCGGCGGCGGCCTGCGCGCTGCCGAGCGGCGACTGGTTCTCGGGCTCATGGGGCGGGTCCAGCACGACCAGGCGTGGGGGGTCAGCGCGGCCGCCCGGCCCGGCGACCGGGTGGCGCTGAAGAACGGCTGGACCCCGCGCCCGTTCATGCACAACACCTGGGCCGTCACCAGCTACGGCCGGATCACCGGACCGGGCCGTGACCTGCTGCTGGCGGTCCAGACCGACTACCAGCCCGGCGAAGGGCGCGGCATCCAGGCCATCGAGGGGTTGTCGGACCTGGTCGGCCGCAGGCTCGGCGACCTGCGGCAGGTCACCGTACGCGCCTGTCCGGCCGCCCCGACCCCGTGACCCGCACCATATGATCCCCCCGGCAGGCAGGGGCCCGGCCCGGTGGCGTTGCCGAATATTTCCGGTATGCGGTGCGTTGTAGCCTGCTGAGAGACCGCTCGGCGGCCGGAGCCCCCGGTATCTACCCCGGTCGAAGCCCACCACGACGGTGTGCTCCCCGGGGGGCGTTCCGTCCTGACCTGGACGGAGCACCGATGCGGTCCTACCTCGCCGTGCTGGCCACGCCCGGCGCCTGGCGATTCCTCACCCCCGCGCTCGTCGCGCGGCTGCCGTACGCGATGCTGCAGATGGGCGTCCTGCTGCTGGTGCAGTGGTCCACCGGCTCGTACGGCGCGGCCGGCGTCGCCGCCGCGGCCTCGGCCGTCGCCCAGGCCCTGATCGGCCCGCAGACCGGCCGCCTGGCCGACAGGTACGGCCAGGCCAGGGTGCTGCTGCCGCAGGTGGCGCTGCACGCACTCGCGCTCGGCGCCCTGCTCGCCCTGGCCGCCGGGCAGGCCCCGGTGCCGTACCTGGTGCTCACCGCGGCCCTCGCCGGAGCCACGGTGCCGCAGGTCGGGGCCATGGTCCGGGCCCGCTGGGCGCACCGGCTGGGCGGCTCGGGCAAACTCGACACGGCCTTCGCCGTCGAGTCGATCACCGACGAGCTGACGTTCACGCTCGCCCCCGTCGCGCTCGTCTGGCTGTCCACGGCCTTCTCCCCGGTCGTGGCGCTGACGGCCGCGCTCACCCTGATCGTCGCGGGCACCGTCGGGTTCGCCGCCGTCCGGACGGGCGCCCCCGAGCCGGTGCCGGTCCGCGTCCGGACGAGCGGTGGCGTCCTCAGGCGGCGCGGCGTAGCGCTGCTGGCCGCGGCGTTCCTGGCGATGGGCTCGGTCTTCGGCAGCCTCCAGGTCGGCATCACCTCGCTCACCGCGGCCCTCGGCTCGCCCGCGCTCGCGGGCCCGGTCTACGGCACCTTCTCGGCCGCCAGTGTGGTCGGCGGCCTGCTGTACGGCGCCGTCCGCTGGCGGGTGCCCGCCCGCACCCGCCTGGCGGCCGGACTGCTCCTGCTGGCCGCCGCGACCAGCGCGCTCACCGTCGCGGGCTCCATCGGCCTGCTGTACGGCGCCGCCGCCCTGGCCGGCCTGGTGATCGCCCCCGTGGTGATCACCGGCTACACCATCATCGACGGACTGGTCGACGCGGAGGTCCGCACCGAGTCCTTCACCTGGCTCAACGGCGCCATCGGCCTCGGTATCGCGACCGGCTCCTCGGCGGCCGGCCAACTGGTCGACCACCTGGGCCCGGCCCTGGCCTTCGTGGTGCCGCCCCTGACCACCGGCCTGGCCGCGCTCCTGGTGCTGACCCGCCTGCGCAGCCTCCGCCCCCTCCCCGAGCGGACGGCCGCCCCCGCGCCCGTCCTCCAGCACTGACCGGCGCGGGGCCGGGGTCGCTCACGTGTGGGCGTGCGCGTCGGTGTCGATCACCTTGGGCACCCCGCGCAGCCCGAACAGCGCGAGCAGCGCGAGCGCGGCCAGGATGACCGCGGTGGCCAGCGAGGTCACCTGGATGCCCTCGACGAACGCCACCCGGGCCGCCTGCACGAGCTGCGCCCCCTCCTCCGCCGGCAGCGTGGCCGCCACCCGGACCGCGTCGGCGATGGACTCGCGCGCGGCCGGGTCGGTGACGGCGAGATTGCTGCGGTAGGCGCTGGTCAGCACGGTGCCCAGGATGGCGATGCCGAGCGAGGCGCCCAGCTCGAAGGCGGTCTCGGAGATCGCGGCGGCGGCGCCCGCCCGGTGCCTGGGCGCGGTGGCGAGCACGTTGTCGTTGTTCACGGTGAACGTCAGCCCGATGCCGATACCGCCGATCACCATCGGGATCAGCAGGTACACGTAGGACAGTTCGGTGCCGAGCGTCGAGTACCACATGAAGGAGAACGCGTTCAGCCCGAGCCCGATCGCCACGACCCCGTTGCGGCCGACGGCCTGGATGAGCGGGGCGGCCAGCATGCCGCCGACGGCGCCGGACAGCCCGCCGGGCAGCCCGGCGATCCCGGCCTGCAGCGGCGACCACCCGACGACCATCTGCAGGTACCAGGCGAACATCAGCGACATGGCACTCATGGTGAAGATGGCCAGCAGGTTGGTGACGATGGAGGCGGTGAAGGCGCGCTTGCGGAACAGCCGGACGTCGATCAGCGGCTCGGGCAGCCGGGTCTGGCGGATCCCGAACCACGTCAGCGCGGCCAGTCCGAGCACCCCGGAGACGGTCACGTCGGCGGTGAACCCGCCGTCCGCCAGCTCCTTGACCGCGTAGATGACGGCCACCACCCCGGCGAACGACAGCAGGACGCTCAGCAGGTCGATCCGGCCCGCCTGCGGGTTGCTCGACTCGGGCAGCACGATGATGCCGACGACCAGCACCACCGCCATGATCGGCAGGTTGATGAGAAACACCGAGCCCCACCAGAAGTGGTCGAGCAGGAGGCCGCCGACGACCGGGCCGAGCCCGAATCCGACGGCGGTCATCGAGCTCCAGATGCCGATGGCGGTGGTCCGCTGCACCGGGTCGGTGAAGACGTTGCGGACGATCGACAGCGTCGAGGGCATGATGGTCGCCCCGGCGACGCCCAGCAGGACGCGGGCGGCGATGAGCAGTTCGGGGTTGGGCGCGTACGCGGTCACGACGGAGGCCACGCTGAAGGCGACCGTACCGGTGAGAAGCAGCTTCTTGCGGCCGATCCGGTCACCGAGGTTGCCCATGGTGACGAGCAGGCCGGCGAGCGCGAAGCCGTAGATGTCGCCGATCCACAGCAACTGCGTGGAGGTCGCGCCGAGATCGGAGACCAGCCGGGGCAGCGCGAGGTGGAGCACGGTCATGTCGAGAGCGAGGATCAACGTGGCGAGGCACGCGACGGCCAGTGCGGCCCAGGGGGATCTCATGGGACCAGCCTCGGGGCCGGTGCTGACCGGCTACTGACGACCGGCTGACCGTGCCACGTGCGCCAGTTCGGCGGGCATCATCGCAGGCAGGCGCGCTGCCAGGTCGAGATCTCCGGAGCGTCGCGCGGTCTCGGCCAGTCCTTCGACAGCCGACGACCCGATCAGGTAGATCGGGCTGACCGCCTGTTCGATCGCGGTGGCGAAGGCCGACCACGCGGCGGTCAGCTCACCGGCGTCGAGGGCGAGCCACCCGAGCGCGGCGTGGGCGCGTACCTTGATGTCGCCGGAGCTGAACCAGGTGTCGGGCACCTCCGCGAGCGCCTGCTCGGTGTACGCTCGCGCGTCGCCGGGCCGGCCGTCCAGCCGGGCGGCCAGGCCCAGCCCGAGGTGCGCCCGCGCCTGCATCTCCAGGGAGCCGACCCGGCGCGCCCGCTCGGCGGCGCGCAGGTAGATGGCCTCGGCGTCGGCGAGTTCGCCCAGGTGGACGACGCAGTCGGCCTTGCGGCACAGGTACTCCGCCGCGTCGGCGCTGGCCCCGAGCTCCTCTGCCAGTCCGAGCGCCCGGTCGGCGAGGGTGAGCGCGGTCACGTGGTCGCCCTCCTGCACCGCGAGGTCCTGAAGGCCGGACAGGACCTGCGTCATGCCCCAGCGCTCGCCGATGGCCTGGAACTCCGCCAGCGACTCGGAGAACGCCGCCTTGGCCCCCGGCAGATCGCCTTCGAGGTAGCAGGCGAAGCCGTCGCCCGACCGGCTCAGCGCGAGCGTCCACGGCGTGGCGACGAGCAGGAGCGGCTCCCTGTCCATCGGCTCGTCCGGCGGCCCGGTGAACAGCGCCAGCATCATCGTGAGAAACTCCAGGCGGAACGGCATCCGTTG
Organism: Nonomuraea longicatena; assembly: GCF_039525605.1. Lineage (NCBI taxonomy): Bacteria > Bacillati > Actinomycetota > Actinomycetes > Streptosporangiales > Streptosporangiaceae > Nonomuraea > Nonomuraea longicatena. The sequence continues at coordinate 48,744 of NZ_BAAAHQ010000051.1, forward strand.
CCGCACCGCGAGGGCCACCTCGACGGCCCACTTCTGCACCCGAGGGCCGCCCCGGCCCTCGGCGCCGGCCGTCAGCAGACAGAGCGCGTACTCCTCCTCCAGCCCGTCAGGGATCTCCTCGCCGACCCGCTCCAGCAGGTCGGCGGCCAGGTGGGAGCCGATGGTGCGGTACCCGCGCAGCCACCAGTAGCAGGCCAGGTGCGCCAGCAGCCGCAGGCCGAGGTCGAGGCGGCCGGTGTCGGCCGCCCAGCGCAGCGCGGCGTGCAGGTCGTCGCTCTCCTCGTCGAGCCGGGCCAGCCAGGGAAGCTGGTCGCGGGTACGCAGGTGGGCGTCGGCCGTCGTGGCGAGGTCGAGTGCGTACCCGGCGTGGGCCGCGCGGGTCGCCGTCACCTCTCCTGCCTCGGCCAGGCGTTCGGCGCCGTAGGCGCGGATCGTCTCCAGCATGCGGAAGCGGCCGCCGGACAGTTCGATCAGCGACTTCTCCGCGAGCGATTCCAGCAGGTCGGGGCCCGCGTCGCAGACCTGGCGCACCGCCTCGACCCGGGCGCCGCCCACGAACACGGTCAGCCTGCGCGCGAGCTGCTGCTCCTCCGGGTCGAGAAGGTCCCAGCTCCAGGCGACGACCGCGCGCAGCGTCTGGTGGCGCGGCAGCGCCGTCCGGCTGCCCCGGCTGAGCAGCATGAACCGGTCGTCGAGCCGTTCGGCGACCTCGGCCAGCGACAGCGTGCGCAGCCGGGCGGCGGCCAGCTCGATCGCCAGCGGCAGGCCGTCCAGAGAGGCGCAGACGCCGACGACCTGGGCGAGGTTGTCAGGGGTGACCGCGAAGTCGTGCCGGACGGCGACGGCGCGGTCGGTGAACAGTCGCACGGCGGGGTAGTCGAGCGGGTCCTGCGCTCCGGGCGGCGGCAGCCGCAGCGGCGCCACCGGCATGATCGACTCGCCGGTGATGCCGAGCGCCTCGCGGCTGGTCGTCAGCACCCGCAGCCCCGGGCAGGCGGCGAGCATCTCGTCGGCCAGGTCGGCGGCCGGG
>NZ_BAAAHQ010000051.1:49788-56431 GCF_039525605.1 Nonomuraea longicatena
GTCGGCGGCCAGGCCGACGAGGTGCTCGCAGTTGTCGAGGACGAGCAGCAGGTCGCGGTCGGACACCGTGGCGACCAGCCGCTCCAGCGGCTCGGGGCCCGGCCGGTCGGCGCGGCCCAGCCGGGAGTCGCGCACCCCGAGCGCGGACAGGACCGCGGCCGGCAGGTCGGCGCCGTCGGCGACGGGGGCCAGTTCGACGAAGCAGACGTCGCCGCTCACCCGCCCGGCCGCTTCCACGGCCAGCCTGGTCTTCCCGGCCCCGCCGGGGCCGATCAGCGTCACGAGCCGGGCCGAGGCCAGCAGCCCGTCCAGGCGCTCCAACTCGGCGGTACGGCCGACGAAGCTGGTCAGCTGGGCGCGCAGCCCCCGCCGCGACGTGGTGGGCGCCGGGGCCCGCAGCGCCGGGTCGCCGCGCAGCACGGCCAGGTGGGCCGCGGCCATCTCGGCTCCCGGCTCGACGCCGAGTTCCTCGTCGAGGACCCGCCTGCCCTCCTCGAAGGCGGCCAGGGCCTCGGCCTGGCGGCCGCCGCCGTACAGGGCGTGCATGAGCTGGACCCGCAGGCGTTCGCGCAGCGGGTGCGCGGAGGTGAGTTCACGCAGTTCGGCGACGAGGTCGCGGTGCCTGCCGAGCGCGAGGTCGGCCTGGACGCGGTCCTCGACGGCGGCCAGGCGCAGCTCCTCCAGCCGGGTGGTGGAGGACCCGGCGAGCGGGGCGCCGCGCCACAGCGACAGCGCCTCGCGCAGCACCTGGGCCGCGGTGGCCGGGTCGCCGGAGGTCAGGGCCTGCCTGCCGTCGGCGGCCAGGCGCTCGAAGCGGTGGGCGTCCACCTGGAGGGGATCGACGGCCAGCCGGTAGCCCGCCGGGTGGAACTCGACCAGGTCGCGGCCGAGGGCCCGGCGCAGCCGGGAGACCTGCGACTGCAGCGCGTTGGCCACCCCGTCGGGCGGGTCGGTGCCGTACAGGTCGTCGATCAGTTGCTCGGCGGCGACGATCCGGCCCGCGCCGAGCGCGAGCAGCACGAGAAGCGCGCGCACCCGGGGTCCGCCCAGGGGGAGCTCCCGGCCGTCCGGGCCGACCACGCGTGCGGGGCCCAGGATCTCGAATCGCATGCGCTCATTATCGGCGCTGCTCCAGCATGGTCGCGATTTCCTGATATGTCGGGATTGATATCTGGATTGGTGGGGGTGTGTTGTCCAGAACGGCCAGTGCCCCCCGCAGCGCCGCCCGATACAGCAGCGATCCGGTGCTCACCCGCGCCACCCCGGCAGCGGCCAGCTTGTCCATCGGCGGGCCGAACAGCACGTTCAGCGGCAGCGCCGTACTCCTGGCCACCTCGGCGATCAGGCCCACGTCGGCGAGCCCGGGGACGAACACCCCGTCGGCCCCCTCATAGGCGGCGACCCGCTCCATCGTGTCGCCGGTGCCCAGCCAGTGCGTGTCGGTACGGGCGTTGACGAACACCCCGTGCCCCACCGCAGCCGCGATGATCTCCCGCTGGTGCGCGATCGGCCGCAGCGAGCCGTCCGGTCTGCCGTCCTCAAGGTTCACGCCCGCGACGCCCAGCCTGCCGAGCGCCCTGACCAGTTCCCCGACCTCGGCGGGGTCGTCGCTGAAGCCGCCTTCGAGATCCACGCTGACCAGCACGCCCAGCCCGACCATGCTCTCGGCCAGTTCGAGGGTCTCCGCCCTGGTCGCACCGGCCGCGTCGGGGCGGCCGTGGACGGCGGCCACACCCAGGCTGGTGGTGGCGACGGCGGGATGGCCGCGCGCGGCCAGCAGCGCGGCCGAGCCGTAGTCCCACGCGTTGGGCAGCAGGAGCGGATCACCGCGCCGGTGCAGGTCACGGAAGCGTTCGAAGGTGGTGGTGGCCATGTCCGCGACGCTATCCCGAGGACGCTTCGACGCCTGTCGAAGCGTCCCTCAGGCGGCGCGGCGCCGGCGGTGGGCGGCCAGGGACACCGGCTCGGGCACGGCGGCGGCCACCGGGCGCGGCCGAGGGGCCAGGTGCTCGCGGTACACCGCCACCATGAGCACGGCCAGCAGCCCCATCTCGGCGACGACCAGCAGCCGGGCCAGGAAACCGTAGTAGGACAGGCCGTCGATGGCGGGCGACAGGAACGAGGCCGGGTGGGCGGCCAGGTAGACCGCCAGCGTCACCGCCGCCGCGACGGCCGCCACCCGCACCGGCCGCCAGCGGGCCACCGAGGCCCGCCGCCTGGCCAGCGTCCAGGCGGCCACCGGCAGCGCCGTGAAGACCAGCGCGGCCGACCAGCGGTGGATCTCGCCGGTCAGCGTCTTGACGTCGGTCCCGCCCGCGTCGGTCGGGAAGAGCGCGGTCAGCATGAGCGCGGCGGCGGCGGCCAGCAACAGCACCCGGCCCGCCGCGCTGCGCGAGGGCTCGTGCTGGGCCAGCACGTACGTGAGCAGGACGCAGGCGACGGCCAGCGCGAGCATGCCGACCAGGATCGGCGCCAGGCCGCCGTCCACCAGCGCGTAGTCGCTGAGCAGCGGTTGCGGCGGCAGCGCGGCCTGTGCGTAGGCGAGGGCGCCGAACGCGACGAGCAGCGCGGCGACGGCTCCCCAGATCATCGGGCCACCTCATCGTAGATCGCCTCGAACCTGGCCAGAGAGGACTGGTGGTCGTGCGTGAGCGCGATCTCCCGGCTCCGGCGTCCGGACCGCTCGCGCAACTCGTCGTCGCGCAGCAGCTCCGCCAGGCGCTTGCCCAGCTCGACGGCGTCGCCCGGCCGGTAGAGGAAGCCGTTTCCGTCGACCAGGTGCGGCAACGCCATCGCGTCGGCGGCCACCACCGGCAGCCCGGAGGCCATCGCCTCCAGGGTGGCGATGCTCTGCAGTTCGGCGATGCCCGGCATCGCGAAGACGTCGGCGGCCGCGAACACCTGCGGCATCAGCCCGTCCGGGACGTACCCGAGCGAGAAGAAGCGCTCGGCCACGCCGATCCGCCTGGCCAGCGTCCGCAGATGGTCCGTACGGTTGCCCCGCCCCACCAGCGCCACCTGCGCGTCGGTCTCGTTGAGGACGATCGGCAGCGCCCTGACCAGGTCGTCGAGGTTCTTCTCCTCGTCGATGCGGCCGACGAACAGCACGGTCTTGCGGTTGGGCAGCTCCAGCAGCTTGCGCGCCCACTGCTTCGGTTCGCCGCGCGGCTGGAAGCGGGACAGGTCGATGCCGCAGGAGACCGCCTCCACCGGCCGCTTGAACCCCTGGTCGGCCAGCAGCCTGGCGGCCAGCGGGGTCGGCGTCGTCAGGCGGTCGGCGCGGTCGAAGACCCGGTTGAAGTCGCGCCAGGCCACCCGGCCCACCCCGGACCGCAGCCGCTGGGGGACATGGCCGAACTGGAACAGGTTGTCGGGCATGAAGTGGTTGGTGGCGACGACCGGGACGCCGAGCCTGCGGGCGGCGGAGATGGCCGCGCGTCCCACGACGAAGTGGCCCTGTGCGTGCAGGACGTCCGGGTTGATCGAGCGGACCAGCCGGTGCAGCCGCGTCGGCACCGTCACCCGCATCGTCGGGTGCACCACCATCGGCGCCGACCGCAGCCGGTGCACGATCACCTCGTCGACCACCTCGGTCCTGGCCGGTCCGGTGTCGGACTGGCAGACCACGTGCACCTCGTTGCCGCGTTCGGCGAGCCCTGCGGCCAGCCGGTAGGTGAAGACGGCGCAGCCGTTCACGTCGGGCGGGTAGGTGTCGGCGGAGATGAGGATCCGGCGCGGGCTCCGGGGGACGGGCGCGGCGCTCTCGGCGCTCTGGGTGGCGCGGATCGGCAGGGGCATGGCCATGTCAGGTGGTCCTTTCGAGGGGGGAGGTGCGGGCGAGCGCGAAGGTCCCGACCACGGTGATCGCGGCGGCGAGGACGGGGACGACGCCGGTGGGCATGGGCTCGCCGAGCAGCAGGGCACCGAAGACGACCGCGGTGAACGGGTCGGTGACCTGCAGAGAGGCGAAGGAGACGCCGAAGTGGCCGGCGGCGTAGGCGCGCTGGAGGAGCACGACGCCGGGCAACGCGGTGACGAGCACGCCGGGCACGTACAGGTACCACTGGCTCCAGCCGTCGTCCACGAGCACCCGCATCAGGACGGCGGTGGCGCCGTACATGGCCCCGGCGCTCACGGCGTACAGCGCGGCGCGGGCGGTGGGCGGAACGGTCTTGGCGGCGAGGATCGCGAACACGGCGATGGCCCCGGTGATCGCGAGCAGCAGCACGACGCCCGGGAGATCGAGCCGGGCGGGCCCCTCCGCCGACGGCACCATCAGCACCAGACCGACCAGACCGGCCGCCACGACGGCGGCCGCGGCCAGTTCCCTCCGCTCGGGCCGGCGCTTGTGCAGCGTGGCCGCGATCGGCAGGGCGAACAGCAGACTGGCCACACCCACCGGCTGGACCACCGTGAGCGGGCCGTAGTCGAGGGCGACCACCTGGAGCCCGGCGCCACCGCCGATGGAGACGGTGCCGAGCAGCCAGCGCGGCTTTCTCAGCAACGCTCGCATCTTCGGCTTCTCCTCACCGGTGCCGACCGCCTCGAACTGCTGCAGGGCCGCGCCGAGCGCGAAGAACAGCGAGCCCACCAAGGCGAGCGCCACGGCAAGAAGGGTCATCGAAAGCTCCTCAATCCTGGATGGTCGTCAGCCAGGTTCAAATGGACGTGTCCTGGGGAAGGCGCTCGGCCGAAGGCTGGGTGACAGCCCGGCGCTTCCTGACGAACCGCACGGCCTCGACCACGAAGGTGACCGTCAGCGCGATGCCGAGTCCGAGAAGCAGACCCTTGATCGGGTCGTTCTCGAAGGCCATCCCGCCGAAGAAGCCGATGAGCGCGGAGTACACGGCCCAAGACGAGGCCGCGATCGCGTCGAAGAAGGTGAACGAGCGCAGCGGGTGCCGTACGGCGCCCATCGTCAGCGTGGTGGCGGTGCGTCCGCCGGGGATGTACCTGGCCACCACGAGCACCAGGCCGCCGCGCTCTTCCAACGCGCCCCGCGCCCACACGAACGCCTTGCGCTCGCGCAGCCTGCCTCCGGCCTTGCGGCCGATCAGGTACGAGATGTGGTCGCCGGCGAAAGCGCCGATGGCGGCCACCACGATGATCAGGGCCAGGTTGGGCTGCCCGCCTCCGCTCGCGGCGAAGACCCCGGCGGTGATCACCGAGGTCTCCGCGGGGACGATCGGGAAGAACCCGTCGAGCACCGCGAGAGCGAAGATGGCCAGGTACAACCAAGGTGAGGACATCACCTGCTGTACCAGGTCGAGAATCGCGTGAGACATGTCGTGCACTCCGAATCTTCAAGGGGCATCGCCACCCTCGCGGGAACGACCCTTGGGAACATCCGGGCTTCACCCCGGTCGGCGACTGGATGACCCCCGAGAGATCTCAGGGATGTCCCCACCGACGGTAGGAAGACCGCAGGCCACGGCACATCGGACGTTCGGCACGCACCACCCCCGACTTTCGTCGGGTACGGCGCGACCACCGGCTGACCCCACCGATCCTGCCGGGAGGCACCAGCCCGGGTCAGGAGTGCAGGTATCCGACTTGACGGTGGGGATAGCCCTACTTTCGTCAGGGATCACGCCCCACCTTCGGCGGCTACGCGCGGTCACGACGGCGGATACCGTCGAAGGCGTGAACCGACTGCGCCGCGAAGGCCCCCGCCAGGTCACCACCGACCTGCTGCTGTGGGCGGGCCTGGCCGTGGTGACGGCCGGCTACGGCCCCCACCCGCTCGACGAACTGGGAGAATTCCTCGCGATCACGGGCTCGCGGCTCGCGGGGGTCACCCTCGCCGTCCTCGTGGGGCGGCCCTGGCCGCTGGCCGCGCTGCTGCTGCTGACCGTGCTCACGCCCTGGCCGCAGGCCGACGGCCTGGCCACGCTCGACTACGTTCTGCGGCCGTGGTCGGGGGAGGTGAAGCTGTTCCCCGCCACTTTGCTGACGCCCGGCCTGTTCTGGTACGCCTACCTCACCGGCCGCAGGCTCGCCGGGGTCCGGCCGGCCGTGGCCGCGCTGGCCGCGCTCACGGTGGCGGGGTGCGTCCTGGTGGCCGGGCGTGACGGCGGCTCGCCGGAGCTGTTCGTGACGATGGTCAGCGGGCTGCTGTTCACCTACGTCGGGCCGTACCTGCTGGGGCGGCTCAGGCGGCGGCTGGTGCTCCAGCGCGGCCGAGAGCAGCGTTCCCGCGAGGAGCAGGCGAGGTTGCGCGAGCGTACGCGGATCGCCCACGACATGCACGACTCGCTCGGCCACGACCTCGCGCTCATCGCGGTCAGGGCGGGTGGTCTGGAGCTGTCGCCCGGCCTCACCTCCGAGCAGGTCAGGGCCGCTGGAGAGCTGCGTGAGGCGGCGGCGGAGGCGACCGAGCGGCTGCGCCAGATCGTCGGGCTGCTGCGCGAGCAGGGGGACGACGCGCCGCTCACCCCCGAGGGGGAGGGGGTGGCCGACCTGGTGACGCGGGCCCGTGACTCCGGCATGGAGATCACGCTCTCGGTGTCGGGGGAGCCCCCGCTGGCCCACCGGGTGGTGCAGGAGGCGCTGACGAACGCGGCCAAGCACGCCCCCGGCGCGCGGGTGAGCGTCACGGTCGCCTCCTCCGGCGTCGTCGTGCGCAACGGCGCGCCGCAGGGCC
>NZ_BAAAHQ010000052.1:0-23456 GCF_039525605.1 Nonomuraea longicatena
AACGCCACCCTGGGCGTCCCTAAAATCACCAATCGCCCGAATTAGTTCTCTGAGATCACCTCAGTGGGGGTGCGCCAGTCGGCGTTGCATGTCTGCCGGACCGAAGAGAGCGTCTCGATATTCTGACGCCATACTTCTCGTAGCAATTGAACATGCTCGCTGCGCCTTCCAGTCAAAGGCAATGCCATGACATGCTAGCCTCATGAGAAATCTACCAGATGAGCCCTCGCAACAGATTGGTGGATCTGGCGGCACGGAACCTTCCATGCAAGTTCTGCGCACCATCGTTCCGCGTCGCGAATCCCGCAATAACGGCTATGTGGTTCGTGGAGTCAGTAGCGTATTGATCTTCCTGGCAGGGATCATTGGTTTTCTCTCGGCATTCAACGGAACCGAGAGCTTCGCCCCTCTGGCAATCGTTCTTGCAATCGTGGGGATCGGCGGTCGCATCGAAGCAGCAGTGCGGCTACGGCCCTGACGCGAAGGCCCCCTTGGTCACGGCCGTCACCCTCGACGACGGCGTACGACCCGTTGTGGTCAACAGCGCCATGACCGTCTGACTGCGCCGTCACCAACAGCGTCACGATCGTCGTGCTCGGGCCGACGCTTCTGGCCACACTGCGCCGCGCATCGTGCAAGGCGTCCTACGACCTGCGCTGCGGCGACCTGTCGATGTCGAAGAACCCGGCACCGATCGCGGCCGGGACACCCGCCGGGTCCGCTGATCATCCGGGACCATCCAGGGCAGCGCCGATAAATCTTCGTGATGGAGAAGCTGCAGAACATTATTTGTCTTTATGGGCTGCGCTGGTTGACGATGAGGTGCACCGATCGTCCCATTTGATCGAAGGAACCTCCAGTGCTCTTGAACATCAGTCCTGGAAGCAATGGACTCGCGGGCTGGCGCGAGTTGTACCTCGGCCGAGGTCCGGTTGTCCTTGGCCTGAGCGAGTCCGCGCGGCACGCCGTCGAGCGCTCGTATGAGCTGGTCGAGCGCCTGCTCGGGTCGGGTACCCCCATCTACGGCGTGAACACCGGCTTCGGACGGCTGGCGGACAAGCGCATCGAGTCCTCAGATCTGACGCGGTTGCAGGAAAACCTGGTGCTCTCCCACACGGTCGGAGTGGGGCAGCCGCTCGCGGACTCTGTGGTGCGCCTGGTGCTCGCCCTGAAGGTGGCGGCGCTGGCCCACGGTGCCTCCGGTGTTCGGCCCGTCGTCGTCGACACGTTGATCGAGATGTTCGATCGCGGCGTTCTCCCGGTGATTCCCTCGCAGGGTTCGGTCGGTGCCTCCGGGGATCTCGCTCCCCTGGCGCATCTGACCGCCGTGATGATCGGGCGAGGGCAGGCGACGTTCGCCGGTGAGGTACGGACCGGCGCCGAGGCCCTGAGGATGGCCGGGATCGAACCGCTCGTCCTCGGCCCCAAGGAGGGTTTGGCGCTGCTCAACGGGACGCAGGTCTCGACCGCGCTCGCCTTGGCGGGGCTCTTCGAGACGGAGAACGTGCTCGCGACCGCCCTGGCCGCCGGCGCCATGTCCGTCGAGGCGTCGCTCGGTTCGGCCGCTCCGTTCGGTCATGCCGTCCAGGCGCTGCGGCCGCATCCGGGCCAGGTACGCACCGCCGCCGTCCTCAGAGCGCTGCTCGCATCCGGTGACTATCGGACGGCCAGCGTCGGCGTGCGCGTCCAGGACCCGTACAGCCTGCGGTGCATGCCACAGGTGCTCGGGGCCTGCCTGGACCTGATCGAGCACGCGCGCACCACCTTGGAGATCGAGGCGAACAGTGTCTCGGACAATCCGCTCCTGATCTCCGAGACCGAAGAGGTCGTCTCAGCCGGGAACTTCCACGCGGAGCCGGTCGCGTTCGCGGCCGACATGCTGGCGATCGCGCTGTCGGAGATCGGAGCCATGTCCGAGCGCCGCATCGCCTTTCTCATCGACTCCTCGCTGAGCGGACTTCCGGCCTTCCTCACCGGTGGAACCGGCCTGACCTCCGGATTCATGAGCCTGCAGATCGCCGCGGCCGCCCTGACCGCGGAGAACAGGCAGCGCGCGCATCCGGCGTCGGTCGACAGCATTCCGACCGCGGGCAACCAGGAGGACTTCGTCTCCATGGCGACCCACGGGGCGCGCAGATTGCTGGACATGGCGCACAACGCCCGTGCCATCGTCGCGACCGAACTGCTCGCGGCGACCGAGGGCATGGACCACCACGCCGGTCTGCGTTCATCGGACCGGCTTGAGAACGTGCGTCGGCTCATCCGCAGCCAGGTGCCGTCGATGGCCGATGACTGGGAGTTCGCCCAGGCGGTGACCTCGGCGAACGCGTTGGTGCGTGACGGTGCCGTCGCCGAGGCCGCGGGGCTTCACGACGACGCCCACCTCTTCCCTCCCCGCAGTGGAAAGGACCAGATGTGACCTCCGAGACAGCGGTGACGCCGCCGGACACTCATCGCGGTGATCGGTCCAGGCCGTTCACAGGAGCGGAGTACCTCAAGTCGTTGCGCGACGGCCGGACCGTCTACCTCAACGGTGAGCGGGTCACCGACGTGGCGACGCACCCGGCGTTCCGCAACGCCGCGCGGTCGATCGCGCGGCTGTACGACGCGCTGCACGACGGTGAGCACCGCGAGACGCTGACCACTCCTACCGACACCGGCAACGAGGGTTACACGCACCGCTTCTTCAAGCCGGCGCGTTCGGTCGAGGATCTGCGTGCGCAGCGTGACGCCATCGCGGCCTGGTCCCGGATGACTTATGGCTGGATGGGGCGTACGCCGGACTTCAAGGCCGCCTTGACCAACACGCTGGGCGCGAACGCGAACTTCTACGGCGGGTTCGCCGAGAACGCGCGCCGGTGGCATCGCTGGTCGCAGGAGGCGGTGCCGTTCATCAACCACGCGATCGTGAACCCGCCCGTCGATCGGGGCCGGCCGACCGGCACCGTCAGTGATGTCAACGTCCGGGTGGAGGAGGAGGTCGACGGCGGCATCATCGTCTCCGGCGCGAAGGTGGTCGCGACCGGGGCGGCACTGTCGCAGTTCAGCTTCGTCGGGCAGAGCGGATCGTCCGACGGCGCGGACCCGAGCATGGCACTCATGTTCATGTTGTCGATGGACTCCCCGGGTTGCACGCTGATCTGCCGTTCGTCCTATGAGGGCAACGCCGGTTCACCGTTCGACCACCCGCTCTCCAGCCGGTTCGACGAGAACGACGCGATCTTCGTGCTGGACCGGGTGTTCGTCCCCTGGGAGAACGTCCTGGTCTACCGGGACGTGGACAGGACCGGACGTTTCTATCGTGAGTCCGGATTCATGCAGGGCTTCTGCCTGCAGGGCTGCACGAGGTACGCCGTGAAACTCGACTTCATGGCCGGCCTGGTCGCCCGAGCCCTCAAGACCACCGGCGGCGACGTCTTCCGCGGCAATCAGGCCCTGCTGGGCGAGATCGTCGCCCTGCGCAACATGTTCTGGGCGCTGTCGGACGCCATGGCCGGCTCGGCCGAGCCGTGGATCGACGGGACCGTGCTCCCCAGCAGGGAAGCGGCGTTCGCCTATCGGGTGTTCGCCCCTGACGCCTTCCCTCGGGTGCGGGAGATCGTGCACAAGGTCGTCGCATCCGCCCTGATCTACCTGCCGTCGTCCGGCTCGGACCTCCTCGACGACCGGGTCGGCCCGTATCTGGAGCGCTACGTCCGAGGCTCGAACGGGATCACCGCCGCCGAGCGGATCAAGGTCATGAAGTTGCTGTGGGACACGGTCGGCACCGAGTTCGCGGGCCGACACGAGCTGTACGAACGCAACTACGCCGGAAACCACGAGGAAGTGCGCCTGCAGTGCCTGCGTTCCGCCCAGGGATCAGGCGTGATGGCGGGGCTCGACGCCCTCGTCGAGCAGTGCATGGACGAGTACGACGAGCACGGCTGGCGGGCCCGTCCGTGGGCCGACCCCGCCCCTCAGGGGTGACCGATGGACGCGGAAGGGGTGAGTCAGATGACGAATCCGCACGAACCGCCGCCGACCGGCTTGGCCTTTCGCGAGGCGATGGCTTTCGCCGCGTCCTCCGTCCACGTGGTCACCTCCATCGGGGATCACGGCGACGCCGGTATCACGGCCACGGCCATCTGCGCGATCAGCGATGCGCCGCCCAGCCTGCTGGTCTGCCTGAACCGCCGAAGCTATGCGCACAGCGTGATCAGCCGCAGCGGCGTCCTCGCGGTGAACAACCTCAGCTACGACCAGCTCGCGCTGGCCGACGAATTCGCCGGACGGGGCAGCCGGTCGATGATCGACAGGTTCGCCCGCGCGCGCTGGACACGCGGGTCGACCGGCACGCCGCTGCTGGCGGACTGCCTGGCGAGTTTCGACTGCCGCGTGGACCACTCCATGACGGTGGGCACCCACGAACTGTTCATCTGCGCCGTCGTCGACATCGTGCGCGCCACTCCCCGGCGAGGGCTCGCCTACGCCGCGCGGCGCTTCTTCAGCGTCGACCTCGACCGGTCAGCCGGATCGTCGTCTCTCGCCGAACCCGGACACCGGCCGCGCGTTCACGACCGGGCCGGCGGCGAGCCCAGGGCCGGAGAGGTGTGAGCCGATGTTCGACGTCCGGCTGCTACAGACGCTGGTCGCGGTCGCGGAGCACAAGAGCTTCGCACGAGCGGCGCAAGCGCTGCACGCCACCCAGCCCGGAGTGTCACAGCAAGTCGCACGGCTGGAAACACACTTCGGTACGAAGCTGTTCACACGCGGAGGCGGTTCGGTCGAGCTGACGCAGGCCGGTGCGACGATACTGGTCCGGGCGCGGAACGTGCTCGCCGCGGTGGCCCGGCTGGAATCCGAGGCCCAGGCATTGTCGCGCGGGTACGCCGGCACCCTCGGCATCGGGCTGTCGTCTTCGATCGTGGCCAGTGACCTGCCGTCGCGGCTGCGAGCGTTCAAACGGGACTGGCCTCGGTTCCGTCTGGACGTGAGCGTGAAAAGCGCCGACGAGTTGTTCCCGCTGCTCGACACCGGCGCGCTCGACGCCCTCCTGACCACGCTGCCACCACGCGAGAGCGAGTACCTGAGCCACCACGTCGCGGACCAGGTCCTCGGCGTCGCCCTGCCTCTCGATCACCCCCTGTCCCGACGCCGCTCGGTTCGCATCGATGAGCTGTTCGACGAACGATTCATCGTGGTGCCGAGAAGCCGGCACCGGGCCGTCCACGACCAGCTGATCGCGCGCTTCGAGAACGCGGGACGCACGCTGGACATCGCCGCCGAAGAGGTGGCCTTCCCCAGTGTGCTCGCCCGGGTGGCACTGGGCGATGGAGTCGGGCTCGTGCCCGCGCAAATGGGCGCGGACCCCGGCAACGGCGTGGTCATCGTCCCCCTTGATGACAGCCTCACCCTGCCGATCCGCTACATCGTCCGCCGGGACTCCGCCAATCCCGCGGCCCAGGCCCTTCTGGAACACATCATGCGACCCGCACAACAAGAGGAGACCCCGTGAGGCTGGCCAGGGTCCTGACCGAGAACGGCCCGCGCATCGCATCCATCAGCGAGGACGGCGCGACACCGCTGGCCGCGACCCGTTTCGGCGACCTGTTCATGAGCGCGGACCGGCAGCCCGCCGCGGACGTCGTCGTGGACCCCGTGATGCTGAATCCGGCCGACGAGACCACACGGATCTTCTGCGTCGGCCACAACTACCGACACCACATCGAGGAAATGGGCCGTAGCGTCCCCGAACATCCCACGATCTTCTTCAAGCTGCCGAGCGCGACGATCGGTCCGTACGACGACATCGTGTTGCCGGCCCACTCGGCTGCCATGGACTGGGAGGTCGAGCTCGCGGTCATCGTCGGGGCCGATCTCCGCGACGCCTCGGACGAGCAGTGCCGTGCGGCGGTCGCCGGGTACACGCTGATCAACGACGTGACGGAGAGAGACTGGCAGCGCCGTACCAGCCAGTGGTTCCTGGGCAAGAACTTCGAGCGGACCACACCGCTCGGCCCCGTCGTCGTGACACCCGAGGACCTGCCGCACGACCACGCGGGAAACGTGGACATCGAGATCACCTGCGAGGTCAACGGCGTCGTCCGCCAGCGCACCCGAACCGGCGACCTGGTGTTCCCCGTCCCCCGGCTGCTGGCCTGTCTCTCCCGGGTCGTCACCCTGCGTCCGGGCGACATCATCGCCACCGGGACGCCGGGAGGTGTGGGCGCCGCGGCCACGCCGCCGACCTTCCTGCGTCCCGGCGACACCATCCGGACCTCGGCGACCGGCATCGGCAGCTGTGTGAACCGCTGCCGTACCGGCCCCGACACGTGAACACGGGAGAGCAACCATGACGAGATCCTGGTCGGTCATCACCAACGGCCACGTCATCGACATCGAGTCCGGCAGCGTGCTTCCGGACCACGACGTCCTCATCAACGGCTCCACGATCGTGAAAGTCGCGCCGGGCATCGACCTGACCCAGGAGGTGCCACGCGGCGAGGAGATCGACACGATCGACGCCCGAGGGAAGTACGTGGCACCCGGGCTGATCGACATGCACTGTCACATGACGTACGGCGAGAGCTACAGCCAGGAAGCGCAGGACCTCTACACCAGCGTGGAGATGCGCACCCTGATAGCCGCCGCCAACCTGCGCAAGGTCCTGCGGGCCGGCTTCACCACGATCTCCCAGCCCGGGGGCAGCTACTACATCGGCGTCGGACTGCGGGAGGCGCTGGTCGGCGGGCTCATCGAGGGGCCGCGCATGCACACGGCGGGCCGCTACCTCACGACGAGCAACGGGCTCACCGACTGGTACCCCGACGACGTGGGCGTGCCGCACGGGAGCATCGGCGTGCTCACCAACACCACCGACGAGATAATCTCCGAGATCCGCCACCAGGTGAAGAACGGCGTCGACCTGATCAAGCTGGCTGACAGCCCCTACGGGGAGTACCAGGCGTTCACCGACGGCGAGATGGCCACCGCCGCCGACCTCGCCCATCAGCTCAATCGCAAGATCACGATTCATGCCCGAGGATCGGCCGAGGTGTCGGCGGCCGTACGTGCAGGCATGGACTGGATCATGCACGGCAACTCGATGACCCCCGAGGTCATCGAGGAGCTTGCCGCCTCGAAGATCCCGCTCGTCCCCACGCTGCTCCTCCTGGCCAATCTCGCCGACTTCGGCGAGAAGGTCGGCGTCGAGGCGCACACCCGCGACAGCGTCAAGCGAATGCTGGACCGAACGGCCCAGACCCTTCACGACGCGCGCGACGCCGGCGTCAGGTTCATGGTGGGGACGGACAGCGGCTTCGCGGTCACGCCGTACGGCGAATGGCACGCGAGAGAGCTGCAGTTGCTGCGTGACTTCGCGGGACTGTCGGCCGTCGAAGCCGTGCGGGCCGCGACGACGGGTCCGGCCGAGTCCCTCGGCCTGGCGGGACGGCTCGGCACGACCCGAGCCGGTGCGATCGCCGACCTTCTCCTGCTCAACGGCAATCCCCTTCGGGACCTTTCGGTCCTGTTGCGGCCGGGCGGCATAGCCACCGTCATCCAGGGTGGACGGCCGGTCGCGGATCCGCCCGAGGAGCAGGAACGCCGCTGGCACAACCTGCGCTCACTGACGATGTCGAACGGTGTCGTCCTACGCCGCGACTTTCTGGACGGCATACCACTGTCCGCCGAGCCGGATCCCCTCGCGGCCAGGGATCCGGATCTCGCTGACATCTACCAGACGGTGGACCGCTTTCAGCGCGACGCCGTGATCGATGGCGACTGACAGGAGGACAACCATGTCCGCATCTCCCGAAGCACCTCAGGTGACCCGGCAGGACTCGGTCCCGGTCGAGGAGGCGCACGGATTCCGCTTCGACGACGGGGCGGTCCCCGCCCAAGCACTGACTTACGCACCGGCGAGCCTGGTCCGTGTCGGATCTGCCACCTTTGTCGCTGTTTCTGGCCACACGGGCACGGATGCCGATACCGCGGATTGCGAGCTGGCGCAGGCGGTCTCCCTGCAGACCACCGCGGTCCTCGACAAGATCCAGTCCGTCCTTCGCTCGATCGGCGGCACGATGGACGACGTCACCCGGGTACGTGTGCACGTGTGCGCGCCTCTCACGAAGGACGTCTTCGAGGCCATCCACGACGCCCGGCGCGCGTACTTCACCGGAACTCGCAAACCGGCCAGCACACTGGTCCGCGTGGCCGCGCTCGTGCGGCCGGACGCCCTGATCGAGATCGATGCCGACGCGGTCATCACCGACGAATCGACATCCCGGGAGACAGGCACCGACCAGTCGTGATCATCTCCTATCCCACGGGAACGGGCGCCTACCAGAGCCGGATCATCGAGTCCGGGGACGGGCCGCGTGAGATCTGGCTGGTGCACGGGATCGGCGGCCGCGCCGACCGCTGGCGATCATGCCTGGAACCACTCGCGCGGTCCGGGTACAGGGTGCGTGCGGTCGATCTGCCCGGGCACGGGTTCGCCGCGCGTACGGACGGCTTCGACTACACGGTGGCGGGGTTTTCGGCCTTCCTCTGCGACATCCTGCTCCGTCATACCGAGGGATCATCGGTCACCCTGGTCGGCACGTCGTTCGGCGCGCAACTCGCGCTTCGCACGGCGCTCGACCTCCATGCGAATCTGGACGCGCCACAGTTGGCGGCTCTGGTGTTGTGCGCGCCCACAGGCGTGTCCCCGCTCGGTTCGACGTTGCGCGACAGACTCGCCGAACGACTGCCGCAGATCGGACGCGAGGCGGTGCGGGCCCGCTTGAGCTTCATGACCGGGCTGCGCGGTGCCGACCTGGAAGCCATGGTCGAGGAGGAGTATCGCATCGTCACCTTCCCCGGGACGCCGCGTGCCTTCGCCCGCGTCGCCGCCATGATCCGTGCGGAACTGGACGCCCGTCCCCTGGCCGCGTCGCTGGCGACGCTCACCCAGACGCTGCCGGTGCTCCAGATCTGGGGCGAGGACGACCGTTCCATCCCTTTGGAGATAGGCGAACGCATCTCTCGGGGGGCGCCTCGAATGTCGTCCGTCGTTCTGCCCGGCGTCGGTCACATGCCCTACCTGCAGCAACCGGAGGTCTTCTGCGCCGAGATCCTCCGGTTCCTCGACGACTCCCTGGTGAGGGCCTGACAAGCCGGCGCAATCGCTCGGGTGCCAGGAGGTGCGTGAGGGTAGAGGGCTTCCGGTGAGACAGCGGTCGACCAGAATCGGTCGCGGTGCAGGGGCCGCCCCGCTTCTTCGGGAGCCACGTCCTGCCGTCGTCCGTGCCGGCCCGCACGAAGCCGACGAATTTCGGTCTACCTATTTCGGAAATGTCGGCTTATGCTCTGGGCATCTTGAAGTGGATCACCCCCCGGGAGGCGCCCATGAAGAAGATGACCATCCGCCGGAAGAGCACGCAGCGTCTGCTGTCCAGCGCCCGCCGACTCTGGGTCGAGTGGTGCTGGTAGGTGCTGATACGGCGGGCGCTCTCGGGTGCCCGCCCCCGCACCACCCGGCGTGGTCGTGACCCGCTACGACTGCCACCGAGGCCACGGGCCCTACGCCGGGGTCGCCGAGTTCCTCGCCGCCGTCGCCGCCGATCGACCGCGTCTGGCGGCCCGGCACCGGGTCGAGCTGTACGCGATCGCCCCCTGGCTCGACCGCGCCGCCCGGCCCGCCGCCGAGGAGGAGCCGATCCGGTTCCATCCCGCCCGCCGTACCGCATGTCTCGCGTACGGCGCGGCCGAGCTCACCGCCGCCTGGGCGGGCAGCCTGCGCGCCCCGGTCACCGTCACCTTCGAGCACGTCGCGAACGCCGACGAGACCACCGCCGAGTTCCTCGACACCCTGCTCAAGCGCCTCGACCCCACCTCGCTGAACCTGAACCTGAAGCTGAAACTGGAGCTGCGCGACGGCGGCCCCGCCGAGCCCGAACCGCCCGGGACGCCGGACGCCGTCCGCGCCGCCCTCGGCGACAGCCTGGCCCGCGGCTTCTACCACCACGCCGCCCGCGTCGCCGAGCACGGGCGCGCCACCGTCACCCCCGACGGCGACCTGCGGCAGTGGTGGGCCTGCACGACTGGCCTCGCCACGGCGCTGGCGGCGCTGGACCGCGCGGACGAGGCCCTGGCGCTCTACGACGAGGCGCGCGCGGCCACCACCGATCCGAAGATCAACATGTCTGCGGCGTACGCGACCGCGATGCTGTACGCCCGGCACCTCTCGCGTGCCGACCAGGACCCTGAAGCGGCGCGGCACTGGCTGGAGCGGGCGCTCCAGCTGGCCGAAGGCGTCACCGATCAGCGGGAGGCGGTGGTCTCCACCGTCTTCTACGAACAGGGGATCGCGCTGCTCGACGCCAAGGCGGGCGCGGCCGACCGGGCACTGCGGCTGGTCGAGGACGGGCTGGCCAGGCTGGCGCAGGTCCTCGGGCCGGGAGAGCGCCCGCAGCACCTGGCCCGGCTGCTGCACAACCGGGCGCAGGTGCACCTGGCGCTCGGCGACCCGGAGCGGGCGCTGGCCGACCTCGACACCGTGATCTCCCACGATCCGGGCAACAGCGAGTACTACGTGGACCGGGCCGCCCTGCACCGTACGGCCGGCCGTACCCAGGCGGCGATCAAGGACTACGGGACGGCCATCGAGCTGGGACCGCACCTGCCCGAGGCGTACTACAACCGGGCGGTGCTGAACCTGGAACGCGGACGCGCCGAACGGGCCCGCGCCGATCTGGAGCACGCGCTGGCGATCGATCCGGGGCATCTCGACGCCCGGATCGCCCTGGTCAACGCGCACCTGGAGCGCGGCGAACCGGACCCGGCCGAGCGTCATACGCTGGCCGGGCTGGCGCTGGCTCCGGCGGAGCCGGCACTGCTGTGCACGCTCGGGCTGATCCGCTCCGAACGCGGCGAGCCGGCCGAGGAGCTGTTCACCCAGGCGCTCGCGGGGGATCAGGGGCTGGTGGAGGCGTGGACGAACCGCGCGGCCGTACGGTATGAGCGCGGTGAGGTGGGTGCGGCCGTCGCCGACCTGGACCGGGCGGTGGCGCTGTCGTCGGCGCCGGAGCCGCGCTACAACCGGGGCACCGCGCTGGCGCGGCTCGGCCGCTGGGAGGAGGCGGCGCGAGACTTCGCCGACGCCCTCGCCCAGCCCGGCCTGGACCGCGCGCTGCGCCGCGACCTGCGCACCGAACTGGCCCGCTGCCACCGCGCCCTGTCCACCTGACGCCGCTCCCCGAGCCGACCGCCGCCTCCGACAGGGAGATCGCCCGTGAGGGCGTCGAGCCGCCGACCGGCAACGCGCCGCGCTACACGCTGCCGAGCTCCGAGGGTGTCAACCGGTTGACGGCCGAGAACGCCGTGAACGACGTCGAGTGGACCTTCACCGCCCGCCCGCCGCTGACGCGACGCAGCCGGGCGTCTCCTGCAACTCCTGGTTTCATCGAGGAATGGGGTGAGAACCGCCGGCCGACCCCGGCGGTCTTCGTCAGCTACGCGCTCGGTGGCGACGCGGCCGAGAGTGTGAAGGCCGGGTGCAGCACACCTTCCAGGTGGAGGCGTACCACTCGCGCTCGACCGCCGCGATGCCGAAGATCGTGGGGCTGAAGCTCTGGGCGAGCACCGACGACGGGACCACCTGGCAGTCCGTCACGCTCGGGCGGCGTGTACACGGCCGGTGTCCGCCACCCCGCCCTGGGTGCCACGACCCGGCGCGGTCAGCCTCCGGGCCATTGAGATCGGATTCCGAGCCGACGGCTCTCGCCGGATGAGGCAGGCGATGTTACGATCACCCTGTTTGTCCAAACTTAATAGCTTTGTCCACAGTGAGGAAGCCGGTCAAAGTCCGGCGCTGTCGCGCAACCGTAGGTCACCGGAAGGTGGCGAGTCGGGTCCATCCTGTGGGCGGTGATGTCAGACCACTGTCGCGAGAAGCAGGGGCGGACACGGTCGGCCAGTAGGTGCCCACCGTCCTTTCTCTCACGCGAAAGGACGAGGCGTGGATTGCACCTTTCGTAGACATCGACGGTCGGGCGTCGCGGTGCTGTCCGCTGTAGTCGGCATCGTGGCGGCAGCCGTCCTGTTCGGCCCTGTCGCAGCCGTTTCGGCGGCCGACGCGGAGGCCGCGCGCAGCAACGCGCGCTGGTTATCCCGCCAGCTCGCCCCAGACGGTACGTTGCAGAACCCGCTCGGCGGCGCGCTGCCCGACCACGGGCTCATGATCGACACCTTGTTCGCCCTGCGTGCCGGAGGGGAGGGCGAACTCGCCACCCCCATCGCCCGTTATCTGGACGACGGACGGCGCGCCAGCGACTACTTCACCTGGGACGGCCTGGTGCCCGGCATGGGCTACGACGCGGTGATCGTCGGCGGCGCCACGGCCAAGGTGCTGGTGGCCGCTCAGGTCGCCGGGCGGAACCCGCGTGCCTTCGGCGGGTACGACATGGTCGCGGAGACCCAGGGCGCGATCATGCGGTCGGGTCCCGACAAGGGACGCATCAGCGACTACTCCAAGAAGCCCGAACTGGCGGACTCTGTCACGAACAACGCGAACATGTTCGGGCAGGCCCTCGGCGTGATCGGGCTGGCGGGTGCCGGCGCGAACGACAGGCCGGCCATCGACATGCTGATCAAGCAGCAGTGCTCGGAAGGCTACTTCCGGATCTTCTTCGGCTACGTCCCCACCAGCGAGACCGGCGATCACGTCACGCCGACCGGCAACAAGCTCTCGACCTGCGACGAGGGCAAGCCTTTCGGACAGTCCGCGCCCGACGGCGATGCCACGGGCCTGGCGCTGTCGGCGTTGCTGGCCGCGCGGCACGCCGGCTCGACCGGGCTCGACGGGCCGATCGACGCGGCCGTGCGCTGGTTGAAGGCGAACCAGAAGCCCGGAGGCGGCTGGGGTGGCGGCGTCAGCACGGAGGCGCCGAACACCAACAGCACGGGGCTCGTCGTCCAGGCCCTCGCGGACGCGGGCGGCGCGGACGACGCGGTGGCGCGCGGCACCGCCTTCCTGGAGTCCGCGCAGGCGACGGCCGCGAGGGACGGTGCCGGCGCGCTCAGCGGCCAGATCGGCGCCATCGCCTACACACCCGAGGAGTACCAGGCGGCGCGGACCGCTGGAATCGTCGGGCTGGACACCTGGATCCGGGCGGGCGCCCAGGCTTCGCTCGGACTCGCCCGGATCGGATGGTACGACCTCACACAGGGCAGGGGCCCGCCACCGGGCGGAGACCCGACGCCCACCCCTACACCCACGCCCACACCCACCCGTTCACCCACGCCCACACCCACGCCGACGCCCACACCCACCCGTTCGCCCACGCCCACACCCACGCCGACACCGAGCCCGTCCCGTACGCCGACGGTGCGCCCGCCCGACAGCGTCATGGTCTTCTCGTCACCGGATGAGACCCCGACGACGCTCCGGCCGGGCAGCGTGAAGCCCACGCCGAAACCTTCAGTGAAGCCGAAACCGACGACCCGGCCCTCGACCAAGCTGCTCCCGAGGCCCGTAGGGACACGACGGTTACCTCCTCCGGTACCGCCGCGCCGTGGCGATCCCGGCCGTGAGAGGCCGCCACCCGGTGCGGGCCCCGCGCCCGTGTCGACGCCCCAGGCGCGGACCGAGCCCACCGCCGTCGGCCCCTCCGGACGGCTGGGCGCCTACCTGGCCGAACAACTCGTGGACGGTCACCATGTGGAGGTCGTCGAGGGCAACGAGACCTACGTCGACTACGACGCGACCGCGGATCTCGTGCTCGCGCTGCGCGTCCTGGGTGAGCAGCCGGCGGCCGTCACCCGGGCGTCGCGATTCCTGCTCCGTCCCGATTCGATCCAGGCGTACGCGCACGGTGCCCCGTACGAACAGACTCCTGCGGCGTACGCGCGGCCGCTGGCGAAGCTCCAGGTCATCGCGCGGTTCCTCCAGCACGAACAGAACGAACAGAACGAACCCACCGCGACCGCCGACCGGCTCGGTGACAGCCTCGCGCAGCTCAGAACGGCGCAGGGCCGATTCAACGACAGAGGAGCCTACGGCGATCAGGACGACCTGGTCGAAAGGCACGCATGGGCCCTCCTCGCGACAACGGCGAGCGAGCAGCCCGACGTGAGCGAGCAGCCCGACGTGAGCGGGCAGCCCGACGTGAGCGCGACCGGCGCGGCGCCGCTCGACGCACTCCTGCGGAGCCAGTGCTCCGACGGGTCCTTCCCGGCGAGCCTCGACAGCGAGGGGTGCGCGAGCGGAGATCCGGCCGCGACCGCCGCCGCGATCACCGCGTTGAGCGCCGAGCATCGCGGCGGGCCCGGGGCCAGGGGGAACGCCGGACCAGACGACGGGCCCGGGGCCAAGGGGAACGCCGGACCTCGTGGCGCTCCCGGGGCCGAGGGGAACGCGAAGAGCCGGTCCGCCGCGCTGGCGGACGCCGTCGCCGCCCTGTCCGCCGGTATCTCCGACGACGGCCTGGTACGGACCGATGGCCAAGTGGACGTGGTGCTGAGTGCGTCCGCCGCCGTGGGCCGCCGGATCGCGGGACTCGACACGCAGGACACCGCGCAGGCGCTCGGCGCGTTGCTCCGTACCGACGGCGGACTCGGCCGCTCCTCGACGGGCAGCGATCTGCCGACGAGCATCGCGGCCGCCCCCGGGGTCGCGGGGCGCTCCTGGCTGAACCTGCCCGGTTCACCGGTGACGGCCCGTCCGAGCCTCGTGGGGCGGGCGACCACGGCCGCGCGCAGCAGCGCGGCCACGACGGACCAGCCGTGGCCGACGTGGCCGTTGTACGCCCTCGGCGCGGCCGTGGCCGTGGCCGGGCTCGGATACTCCGGCCACCGCCTCGCCTCCCGAAGACCGCCGAACCCGGCCGGGGACTCACCGAATCCTGCCGGGGGTCCGACAAGTCCGACCAGCGGCACAACGAGCCCGGCCGAGAACCCGCCGAAGCCACGCTCACGACCGAACCGACCGTCTCCCGAAGGGAACACCGCATGAAGAGGGCTTTCGCCGTAGTCTGCGCGCTCGTGTTACCGGCCGTTCTCACGGTCGCCGTGCAGACGCCCGCGCACGCGGCAGGTTACGACGGCATCTGCACCGGTGCCGACGCACTGAGCGGCGTCACCGTCGTCATCGACTTCCAGGCGCTGGACGGCAACGGCGGCACCCCCGCGCCGACACTGACGCGCTGCTCGCCGAATCCGGCGCCGGGCACCCAGCGGACCGGGATCCAGGCCCTTCAGGACGCCGGGATCAGCGTGGCCGGCGTCGCGCAGTGGGGTCTGGGGTTCGTGTGCCGCCTGCAGGGCCGCCCTTCCGCCACCGAGTCGATCCCGCTGCCCACCAACCCGAACTACCGGGAGGCGTGCGTCGTCACACCGCCCGGCGCCGCCTACTGGTCGTACTGGCACGCCACGGGCGCCGACACGACCTGGTCGTACAGCAGTTACGGTGCCCTCAACCGCAACGTGGTGCCGGGTGGGTTCGAGGGCTGGTCGTTCTCGCTGAACAGGTCCTCCAGCACGAACCCGGAGCCGGGCGTGACCCCGAGGAACCCGGCTGTCAACCCGGGCAACCCGAACGTGACCCTGTCGGTGAACGACATCGACCGCAAGATCAATCTGGGCCAGAGCACCTCACTGACGTGGACGTCGGCGAACGCCAGTGCCCTGACCGCCTTCTCCGTGGCCCCGGCGACGGGCGGCGGCGCGTGGACCGGCGCGCTGGCGGCCCCCGGCGGCACGAAGACGATCACACCGACGGCGAGGGGCAGCTACACGTACACGATCCGGGCCACCGGTACCGGCGGGACCGTCTACAGCACGGCCACGCTGACGGTCCAGTGAGACGACCCGCCACCGTCCTGGGCGCCGTCCTGGGCACCGCCCTGACGGCGGCACCCGGCGCGGCCGCGATCGACCCGACCAAGGGCACACCGGGCTTCTGCCAGGACGGGACGGGTGTCACCGTCGTCGTCGACTTCCAGGAACTCGGCGGCACGACGATCGTGCGCTGCAATCCGCAGGCGCAGCGCGGCACGGGCCTGGACGCCCTGAAGGGGGCGGGCTTCCAGATCGCCGGGGTGCAGCGGTGGGGTGAGGCGTTCATCTGCCGGATCGAGAACCGTCCGTCGGCGGTGGAGCAACTCCCGGTGAAGGGCAAGGAGGGCTACCGGGAGGCGTGCATCGACACGCCGCCGGCGGGCGGGTACTGGTCGTACTGGCACGCGGGCAACAACTGCGCCTGGAAGTACAGCCAGTGGGGTGTCAAGAACCGCGACTTCGTCGCGGGCGGTTTCGAGGGCTGGTCGTTCTCACTGAACGCGACCGCCGACACCAACCCGAAACCGCGCATCGCCGCCGTCCGTCCCGGGACGGAGGGCGGCTCGTGCGACGCGGCGGAGGAGCCCCCGCCCACGAGCGACGACCCGAACGCGGTCCAGCCCGGGTCGGGCGACGAAGAGACCCGCCGGGAACCCCCGCAGCCGACCCAGGACGCCCCCGCCGCGCAGGATCCGCCCCCGCCGTCCCCGCGCTCGGACCCGGATCCCCCTGCCACGCAGGCCCCGCCGCGCGCGGACCCCACCCCGCGCGCGGAGCCGGAGCGCCCCGCCGTCCAGGAACCCACCCGGCGTCCGAAGCCGGAGTCCCCTGCCGTCCGGGACGCGCCGAGCACGGAACCGGAGCCCCCGAGGGCGGCCCCGTCCGGGCGACCTCCCCCGGAGAAGGGCGACACGCTGCCGCGCCCCCTCCCCCGGGCCGCGCGGACGTCCGTCCCGGACGACCCGGCGCGTAATGTGGCCTTCGTCGGCGGGGAGGACTCTCCCGATGTCTCCGCACTCGTCAAGGAGCAGTCCGGCGCCAGCGATCACGCCCCCTGGGTGGCCGCCGGTGCCGCCGTGGTGCTCGGCGCCGCGACCTGGCTGACCGCCCTCCGCCGGCGACGGGCCAGAGACGGCTGATGCGCTCCCGCTCGGCCGGTTACTTCCTGCCGCGCGACCTGCACCCGGGCGCCTGGTGGGTGTGGACGCTCGGCCTCGCCGTCGCGGCGAGCCGCACCACGAATCCGTGGCTGCTGCTCACGATCATCGCGGTGGTGTGCCACGTGGTGATCGCCCGGCGCACCGAGGCGCCGTGGGCGATGGCCTTCCGCGTGTACCTGGTGCTCGGCGCCGTGATCATCACCTTCCGGGTCTTCTTCCGGTTCGTCTTCGGCGGCGCGGAAGGCTCGACGATCATCCTGGACCTGCCGGAGATCCCGCTGCCCGCGTGGGCGGCGGGTATCCGGCTGTTCGGCGCCGTCTCCGCCGAGTCGCTGCTCGGCGGACTCTACGACGGGCTGCGGCTGGCGGCCATGGTGATCTGCCTGGGCGCGGGCAACGCGCTGGCGAACCCGAAGCGGCTGCTGAAGGCGATGCCGCCGGCCCTGTACGAGGTCGGCACCGCCGTGATCGTGGCCCTGTCGGTGTTCCCCCAGCTCGCCGAGAGCGTCCTGCGGGTACGGCAGGCACGCAGACTGCGCGGCGGCACCCGAGGCAAGCGGATGCACGGGCTGCGCACGATCGTCATCCCGGTGCTGGAGGACGCGCTGGACCGGTCGCTGGCGCTCGCGGCGTCGATGGATTCGCGAGGGTACGGCCGAGCCGGTACGGCCGCCCCCCGAGCCCGGTTCGTCACCGGGACGCTGATGATCGTCGGGCTGGGCGGCGTGTGCGTCGGCGTCTACGCCACTCTCGACGGCAGCACGCCCCGTTTCCTGGCCCTGCCCGTCCTGCTGGCCGGACTGGCCACGGCACTGGCCGGGTTCCGGCTCGCCG
Source organism: Nonomuraea longicatena (assembly GCF_039525605.1). NCBI lineage: Bacteria > Bacillati > Actinomycetota > Actinomycetes > Streptosporangiales > Streptosporangiaceae > Nonomuraea > Nonomuraea longicatena. The sequence continues at coordinate 17,793 of NZ_BAAAHQ010000052.1, forward strand.
GTCGGCGCGTCCACCGGACCCGGTACCGGCCCGACCGGTGGAGGCTCGCCGAGGCGGTCACCGCAGGCAGCGGGATCGCCGTCGCGCTCGCGCTGTTCGCGACGTCCAGCGTGGACCCGACCAACCTCAATCCGTCGCTCATCGAGCTGTCGTGGCCGCTGCTGTCGTGGGAACCGCTGCTCGGGGTGCTCGCCGGGACGCTGCCCGCGTTCCTCACCCCGCAGCCCGAGCACCTCCCCGGGAGGGTACCTTCGTGATCGAACTGACCGGCGTCTCCTTCTGGTACCACGGGCAGGCCGAGCCCGTGCTCGCGAACGTCGGCGCGACCATAGGCGAAGGCGAACTGGTGCTCGTCGCGGGACGGACGGGCGCGGGCAAGTCCACCCTGCTCGGCACGGTCAACGGCCTCGTCCCGCACTTCACCGGCGGTCATCTCGAAGGCCGGGTCGCGGTCGCCGGCGCCGACACCGCGTCACACCCGCCGCGCGAGTTCGCGCATCTCGTCGGCGTCGTCGGCCAGGACCCGCTCGCCGGATTCGTCACCGACACCGTCGAGGAGGAACTCGCCTACGGCATGGAGCAACTCGGGCTGAGTCCGCCCGTCATGCGGCGCCGCGTCGAGGAGACCCTCGATCTGCTCGGCATCGCCGACCTGCGCCATCGTGCGCTACGACAGTTGTCGGGCGGGCAGCAGCAGCGGGTCGCGATCGGCTCGGTCCTCACCATGCACCCGCCCGTCCTGGTCCTGGACGAGCCGACGTCCGCGCTCGACCCGACCGCCGCCGAGGACGTCCTCGCGACGCTCGCGCGGCTCGTCCACGATCTCGGCACGACCGTGCTGCTCGCCGAGCACCGGATGGAGCGGGTGGTCCCGTTCGCCGACCGGATGCTGTACCTGGCGGGGAACGGGACTCTCGTGGACGGCCCGCCGGCCGCCGTGCTCCGGGACATGCCGATCGGGCCGCCGATCGTCGCACTCGGCCGCTTCGCCGGGTGGGAACCGCTGCCGTTGTCCGTCCGGGAGGCCCGCAGACAGGCCGGGCCGCTGCGCGAGGCGCTGCCCGCGCCGCCCGGCGATCCGGCCGACCCGGTCGTGGCACCGGTGCTCACCGGCCGGAACATCGTGGTCCGGTACGGCTCCACCGTCGCCGTCCGGGAGGTGAGCCTGGACCTGCACGGCAGTACGGTGCTCGCCCTCATGGGCCGCAACGGCTCGGGCAAGTCCTCCCTGCTGTGGGCGCTGCAGGGCTCGGGGCCGCGCCAGGGCGGCACCGTCGCCGTAGCCGGATCCGATCCGGGACGGCTGCCGAGCGCGCAGGCCCGCGCGCTCGTCGGACTCGTCCCCCAGACCGCCGGGGACCTGCTGTACCTGTCGCGGGTCGCCGACGAGTGCGCCGCCGCCGACCGTGAATCGCAGGCCGCGCCCGGCGCGTGCCGAGACGTGCTCGACCGGCTCGCCCCCGGCATCGACCCGGACGCCCATCCGCGAGACCTGTCCGAGGGGCAGCGGCTCGCGCTCGTGCTGGCCGTCCAGCTCACCGCGGCACCGCCGATCATGCTGCTCGACGAGCCCACCCGGGGCCTCGACTACGACGCGAAGTCCGCGCTCGCCACCACGATCGCCGTGCTCGCCGCCGAAGGGCGGGCCGTCGTCGTCGCCACACACGACGTCGAGTTCGTCGCGGCCGTGGCCGACCGGGTCATGGTCATGGCCGAAGGGGAGATCGTCGCCGACGGGCCGGCCCGCGAGGTGCTGGGCGGCTCACCGGCGTTCGCGCCGCAGGTGGCGAAGATCCTCGGCCCCGACTGGCTGACCGTCGCCGACGTCCGGGCCGCGCTCCCCCAGGAGGCCCGATGACGGCGAGCCCCGTCCGTGTCGGCCCGCGCTCGGCGGCCGTGCTCGTGCTCGCGTCCGTCTCAGGGCTCATGATGTTCGTGTGGCCGCTGCTCGTCCGCGTCGAGCCGCAGAGCATGCAGCACGGGCCGGACGCGCCGTTCGTCTTCATCGGCATCCTGCCCGTCCTCATCGTCGTCGTCCTCGCCGAACTGTCGGAAGGCGGCATGGACTCCAAGGCCCTGGCCATGCTCGGGGTCCTGTCGGCGGTGAACGCCGCCCTGCGCCCGCTGGGCGCCGGCACGGCCGGCATCGAGACGGTGTTCTTCATACTGGTGCTCGCCGGGCGGGTCTTCGGCCCCGGCTTCGGGTTCGTACTCGGCTGCACCTCCCTGTTCGCCTCCGCGCTCCTCACCGCCGGGGTCGGCCCGTGGCTGCCGTTCCAGATGTTGTGCTCGGCGTGGATCGGCATGGGCGCCGGGCTGCTGCCGCGCCGCGTCACCGGCAAGGCCGAGATCGCCATGCTCGTCGCCTACGGCATCATCGTGGCCTATCTGTTCGGCTTCCTCATGAACCTGTGGTTCTGGCCGTTCATCACCGGCGCCGAAGTCCCCTACCACGACGGCCACATCTCCTACGTCCCCGGCGACCCCGTATGGGAGAACCTGCACCGCTTCGCCGTGTTCACCCTGCTGACCTCGACCGCCGGCTGGGACACCGGCCGCGCCATCACCAACACCGTCGCGATCCTCGTTCTCGGGCCAGCGGTCCTGGCCACACTGCGCCGTGCGTCACGCAAGGCGTCCTACGGCCTCGCCCCCACGTTCTCCTCGTCACCGGGCTCCTCGTCACCGGGCCGGGGATTCAGGCACGGCTGAGCGCGAGCCCCAGGGCGACGCCCACCACGCCCTCGGCCGTTTCTAGATCACATATATTTCGTAGTTGCATATCATTCGCGATAAGGGGTTCTGGTGGCCGTAGTCCTGGGGATCGAGACCTCGTGCGACGAGACCGGCGTCGGCATCGTCGCCGACGGGCGCATCCTGGGAGCGGCCCTGGCCTCCTCCATGGGGCAGCACGCCCGCTTCGGCGGCGTCGTCCCGGAGATCGCCGCCAGAGCCCACCTCGAATCGCTCGTGCCCTGCCTGCGCTCGGCCATGGAGCAGGCGCGGATCGAACCCAGCGAGATCGACGCGATCGCCGTCACCTCCGGCCCCGGCCTGGCCACCGCGTTGCAGACGGGCCTGGCCGCCGCCAAATCGCTCGCGCTCGGCTGGGACCGGCCCCTGTACGGCGTCCACCACCTGGCCGGGCACGTCGCCGCCGACACGCTGGAGCACGGCCCGCTGCCGGACCGCTCGATCGCGCTCATCGTCTCCGGCGGCCACACCTCGCTGCTGCTCATCGACGACCTGGCCACCGATCCGATCGTCCACCTCGGCGACACCCGCGACGACGCAGCGGGCGAGGCGTTCGACAAGGTCGCCCGCCTGCTCGGCCTGCCCTACCCGGGCGGCCCGTCGGTCAGCCGCGCTGCCGCCGCCGGCGACCCGGACGCCATCGCCTTCCCCCGTGCCATGCTCGGCCACGGGTACGACTTCTCCTTCTCCGGTCTCAAGAGCGCCGTCGCCCGCCGGGTCGAACAGCACCCCGGACTGTCCGTCCCCGACGTGGCCGCCTCCTTCCAGGAGGCCGTGGCCGACGTCCTGACCCGCAAGGCCGTGGCCGCCTGCCTGGAACACGGCATCGACACCCTGGTCATCGTCGGCGGCGTCGCGGCCAACGCCCGCCTGCGCGCCCTGGCCGCCGAGCGGTGTGCCGCCTCCGGTATCACCCTGCGCGTCCCGCCGCCCGCGCTGTGCACCGACAACGGGCCGATGATCGCGGCGGTCGGCGACCTGCTGGTGACGGCCGGGCACCCGCCTGCCACGCTCGACCTGTCCGCAGATCCTTCTGCCCCTCTCACCAAGGCGGTGTGTTCATGACCGGTACAGCTCACCCCATCACCGTCGTCGGCGACCCGGTGCTGCACACCCCGCCTGCCTGTCGGTGCCCGGCCGCCCCGACCTGGCCACCTGTCACGGCTTCGACCTCACCGGGGCGCCGGTGACCGTCCACGGGACCGGGGTGCTGGCCCGCTGCCTGCAGCACGAGTGCGACCATCTGGACGGCATGCTCTACCTCGACCGGCTCCCGGCGGCGGCCCGCGAGGCCGTCCTGGCGGAGTTCCGTGAGCGTCAGGAGGCCGCCGCGCAGCCGTGACAACGGCCGTGCAGCACCTGTCCGGCCGAGCGGGGCATCGGCCACCGAGGGGACGGCGTCGATCCGGACACGTGCCGCCCCGGTCACAGAAGACTCTCTTTTGCTGGATTAGTGTTGTTGCGAACTATTCGCGACTACGTGCGGGGGAGATGCTGATGAGTCAGTATTCGCTGCCTGACATGCCCTACGACTACGCGGCCCTTGAGCCCGCCATCACCGGCGAGATCCTGGAGCTGCACCACGCCAAGCACCACGCGGCGTACGTCAAGGGCGCCAACGACACCCTGGAGCGGCTCGCCGAGGCCCGCGACAAGGGCGAGTTCGGCGGCCTGGTCGGCCTGGAGAAGACCTTCGCCTTCAACCTGTCCGGCCACGTCCTGCACTCGATCTTCTGGGAGAACCTCTCCCCCGACGGCGGCGACCGCCCCGACGGCGAACTCGGCGACGCGATCACCGAGCACTTCGGCACGTTCGACGCCTTCCGCAAGCAGCTCACCACCGCCACCGCCGGGGTCCAGGGCTCCGGCTGGGGCATCCTCGCCTGGGAGCCGCTCGGCCGCCGCCTGATCGTCGAGCAGGTCTACGACCACCACGGCAACGTCGGCATGAACTCCACGCCGCTGCTGGTGTTCGACGCCTGGGAGCACGCTTACTACCTGCAGTACCGCAATGTGCGCCCCGACTACGTCGAAAAGCTCTGGGGCCTGATCAACTGGGACGACGTCAAGGCCCGCTTCACCGCGGCCAAAGGCGCCTGACCTCCGATGAACGCGGCGCCTGCTCATCAGCTTGGTCCAGAAGTGCGGGCAGGCGCCGTCCAGGCACACATCCTCCTCGTCCCCGCCCCGGACCTCGCCGCCTTCCTGCCCGCGCTCGCCGACATCGGCGGCTCGGCCTTCACCCGGGCACCCTGGCGTGAGCCCCACCCCGCCGCCCGCTCCGTCGCCGCCCGCGCACTCGCCGACCGCGCCCGGCCCGGCTTCGTCCTCGCCCTCGCCGTGCACGGCGAGCAGGTGTACGGCTTCGCCTACGGGTATCGCTGCTCCTCGCTGGCCCTGCTCGCCTCCCACCCGCCCCGCGCCGATTTCACCCTCAAGGAACTCGCCGTCCTGCCCGCCCTTCAGGGCCACGGACTGGGCGTATCCCTGCACGACGCCGTACTCCGGGCGGCCGGTGAAGCCACCAAGTGGCTCGCCACCCATCCCGGCGCCAAAGCCGCCGTCGGCCTGTACCGCAGCAGGGGCTGGCGCACCGCGCTTCTCCACCGGCCCGACCGTATGATCATGCTCCGCGAGCGATGAGGCCCACGATCAGCCGAAAATCTGAATCGTCCATTTCGCTCCGGAGGGCGCGTCAACCGTCACTCGGCGCGTCTCTTCCTCCCCGTTCGGTATACGGCTGAATCTGACTTTCGACGCGCCCTTGGAGCACGCATGCCCGAAGCGCGAGGAGTCTACTTCGATGGACACTTTTCCGGATACTCCGATGCAGTCAATCACGACAGTGAGGTGATCTCAGAGAACTAATTCGGGCGATTGGTGATTTTAGGGACGCCCAGGGTGGCGTTT
>NZ_BAAAHQ010000053.1:0-5624 GCF_039525605.1 Nonomuraea longicatena
CGGCGGAGGTGGCCGCGAGCCCCGCCGTACGGCCCGGCTCGGCGGGCAGCGCCAGCACGGCCTGCGCGTACGCCTCCAGGGCGACGAGCCGTTCGTCGTCGAGGGCGGTCGCGACGGCGGCCAGCCGGGGCACCGCGCGCAGGTCGGCGAGCGCGGGCCCGCGCCACAGGGCGAGGGCCCGCTCCAGCGAGTCGGCGTCGCGGCGGGCGGCCAGCGCGGTGAACTCGCGGGCGTCCACCGCCTCCGGCTCGATCGGCAGCAGGTAGCCGCCGGGGACGCCGTCCACGCGCAGGTTCGGGCGCAGCGTCGCACGCAGCCGCTTGACCAGGGTCTGCAGGGCGTTGGCCGCGTTGGCGGGCGGGTCGTCCGCCCAGAGCGCGTCGATAAGCCGCTCGCCGGTCACCGGACGTCCGGCTTCCAGGGCGAGCAGGACCAGAAGCGCGCGCACCCGGGATCCGCCCACGTGGACGGGCCCGGCGGCGCTCCGGACCTCCAGTGGTCCCAGGATGGATATCCGCACGGGCCTATCCTGCCCTCATCGCGGGCCGGGACGGAGCGTGGCCCCGGTGCCGCCGCCGCGTCACCGGGGCCCCGCCCGCCGACGGCTCAGAAGTCGTCGGGGGTGCGGACCCGGTCGCGGATCCAGGCGCCCGCCGGCTTGAGCCTGCTCGTTCCGGCGAACGGCCCGCTCGGGCAGGTGCCCTCGGTGAAGGCGGCGCCCGACAGGGGGTCGTCGGAGAAGTTCCAGTTGACCCAGCTGATCTTCTTCTGCGCCATCAGGTCGAGATAGCGCTGCGACTGCGTGAAGTCGTTGCCGCCGCCGCCGGTGAAGGTCTGGGTGCCGAACTCGGTGACGAACATCGGCAGCAGGTCGGCCGCGCGGGACAGGGTGTTGTAGTACGACGACCCGTGGCTGGCGGCGTAGAAGTGGAAGGTGTACATGATGTTGGCGGCGTTGACCGGGTTGGCGCGGATGGTGTCGGTCTGGTCGCCGGAGCCCGAGACGCCGAGCGAGGACCAGTCGGGGGTGCCGACCAGGATCGTGGTGTCGGGGTCGTTGGCCCTGATCACCGGGATGATCTGGTGCGCGTAGTCGCGGATGCGCGACCAGTTCACGCCGCTCGGCTCGTTCATGATCTCGTACAGGAGGTTCTTCTTGCCGTTGTGCCGCTGGGCGATCTCGGTGAAGAACGTCTTGGCCTTGTTGAGGTTGCCGTTGGCGAACGGGTCGCCCGGGTTGAGCATGTGCCAGTCGACGATGGCGTACATGCCGCGCGCGGTGGCCTGCTCGATCAGGTTGTGCACCCGGTCGGTGAACATCCGGGGGTTGGTGTCGTAGCCCTCTTCCTGGATGTACATCGAGATGCGCAGGACGTCGGACTTCCAGTCCTCGGCCAGGGCGTCGAGCGAGGCGGTGTTGAGGCAGTCGTAGTGCCACTGCAGGCCGTGGCTGCTCATGCCGCGCAACTGGATCTGCTTGCCGTTCTCGTTGCAGAGCTTGACGCCGCAGACGCGCAGCTGACCGTTGGCGGCGACCGGGGTGCCGCCGCCGCCGCTGCTGCCGACGCTGAGGCGGTCGAGGTTGGGTCCGCCGCTGGGGCCCGTGGCGGTGGCCCGCACGGAGTTGGCGCCCGCGCTCAGCGCCGCGTTCACGGTGACCTCGCGCCAGTCGGTCCAGGAGGAGGTGACGGGGAAGTCGAGGTTCACCGGGGTGCCGTTGTTCACGGAGACGGCGACGGGCCGGTTGCCTGCGGTGCCGTTGGCGTAGCGGAAGGTCAGCGGTGCCGTGCCCGCGCTCGCCGCGTTCACGGTGAACTGCACGTAGGAGCCGGCGACGTTGTCGTAGTTGACGAAGCCGGTGCCGGTGTAGCCGGCGTGGTTGGACTCGACCGCGCCCTGGGAGATCGTGGCGTTCTCGGCCTGCAGGTCGGTGCCGGGGGCGGCGGACAGGTCGGCGTCGAGGTAGTCCCAGTTGGGGTTGCCGCCGGTCGCTGCGGCGGTGGCCCGGACGGTGTTGGCCCCGGCGACGACGGGGGCGCTCAGCGTGGCGGTGGCCCAGGTGCTCCAGGCGCCGGTGGGCGCGAAGGCGCGGTCGTCGGCGACCAGGGTGCCGTTGACGCTGATGTCGCTCGGCCGGTTGGCGGAGGTACCGTTGGCGTACCTGAAGGAGAGGGTGGCGGTGCCGGCCGACGGCGCGTCGAAGGTCCACTCGACGTACGGCCCGGCCACGTTGTCGCCGTTGACGAAACCTGTTCCCGAGAAACCCGCGTGGTTGGACTCGACGGCCCCCTGGGAGACGGTGGCGTTCTCCGCTTCGAGCCGGGTGGGCGCGGCGATGGCGCCCGCCTGGGCGGGGAGGGTCGGTGAGAGGCCGGCGCAGAGTGCGGCGATGGCGACGAGCCGCAGGGATGGACGCATCGGTTCCCGCTTCCTACTCGTTCATTAGGAAACTTAACTAACCATCATCTCGGAGAATAGATCCGATGTCTGACGCCGACAAGGCCCAAGTTTGCCGGAAAACCCGAAGAATGGCGGCCAGAGGTAGGGTCGATGATCTCCAGAAAGGCATCTCGTGAACCCACTGCGCGTCGTACTGACCGGCGGCCCCGGCTCCGGCAAGAGCACCCTCGTCGGCCGCCTGCGTGACCGGGGCTACACCGGCACAGAGGAGGCCGGGCGGGCCATCATCCAGGACCAGAGCGCCATCGACGGGCCCGCCCTGCCCTGGCGCGACAAGGACCTGTTCGCCGAGCTGATGCTGTCGTGGGAGCTGCGCTCCTACCGGGCGGCCGAGCAGGGGACGGTCTTCTTCGACCGGGCCGTGCCCGACGTGGTCGGCTACCTGCGGCTGGAGGGACGCCCGGTGCCCGCGCACGTGCACGCGGCCGCGCTGCGCTACCGCTACCACCCGCAGGTCTTCGTCGCGCCGCCGTGGCCCGAGATCTACCGCAACGACGCCGAGCGCAGGCAGTCTCCCGAGGTGGCCGAGCGCACGCACGCGGCGGTGAGCGCCGCCTACGTCGACTACGGCTACGAGCTGGTGCCCCTGCCCATGACGCCGGTCGAGGAGCGGCTGGAATTCATCCTGGAGGAGCTGGGCCGGGCTATATCCTGAAATATCATTGTTTCATCTGGAGCCGCCCCCATGTTCTTCGGCATCAACGACATCTGGCAGTTCGTGATCGGCGCCCTGCTCATCATCCTGCTCCCCGGCCCGAACTCCCTGTACGTGCTCAGTCTCGCCGCCCGGCGCGGGGTCCGGCAGGGCTACCGGGCCGCCGCCGGCGTCTTCGTCGGCGACAGCGTGCTCATGGTGCTCGCGGCGGCGGGCGCGGCTTCGCTCATGCGCTCCACCCCCGAGATCTTCATGATCGTCCAGTACGCCGGGGCGGGCTATCTCGCGTGGATCGGCTTCCAGATGATCCGCGGTGCCGTACGGGCCTGGCGTTCCCCCGAGCGGGTGAGCGCGGCGCAGGACGAGCGGGAGGAGGCGGCGCCCTTCCGCAAGGCGCTGGTGGTCAGCCTCCTGAACCCGAAGGCGATCCTGTTCTTCGTCTCGTTCTTCGTCCAGTTCGTCGATCCGGCCTACGGGGCGCCCGTGCTGTCGTTCGTGATCCTGGGGGCGATCGTCCAGGTGTTCAGCGTCCTGTACCTCAGCATGCTCATCTTCGGCGGCACCTACCTCGCGACCCAGTTCCGCGCCCGCCGCAAGCTGTCGGCAGGGCTGACCTCGGGGGCCGGAGCGCTGTTCATCGGCTTCGGCGCCAAGCTCGCCACCACGTCCCTAGGCTGATCATCAGGGGAAACGTCCTCGGGGAAGGTGCCGGAAGGCGCGGTGGCACACCGCCGCGTCGGGTACGGTAAGCCACCGGCGCCTACCCCCGGAGCGGCCTTGACTCCCCCACCCGTCACCCTCCCCCGCCTGACCACGCTCGCGCGGACCGCCGCGCCCAAGCTGCTTGAGGCGGTCGTCGCCCCGCTGGCGATCTTCTACGCCGGGATGGTGCTGCTGGGATTCACCGGCGCCCTGTTCGCCGCCCTCGGCTGGGTCTACCTCGGCCTGGCCTGGCGGCTGGTGCGCCGGATCCGCGTGCCCGCGACCATGGTGCTGGCCGCGCTGGCGATCACCCTGCGCACCGCCGTGGCCTTCTGGACCGACAGCTGGCGCCTCTACTTCATCCAGCCCGAGCTCGGCACCATCGTCATCGGCTTCGTCTTCCTCGCCTCCGTACGGCTGGGCCGGCCGCTGGTGCAGAAGCTCACCCTCGACTACGTCCACCTGCCGGCCGTGGTCCTGCGGCACGAGCGGATGCGCCGCTTCTTCGCCCGGATCACGCTGCTGTGGGCGTTCGTCCTGCTGTCCAACTCGGCGGTGAGCATCTGGCTGGCCGTCCACGAGGCTTTCCCCGGCACCTTCATGATCCTGCGCACCTCAGTGGTGGCCGTGATGAGCGGGCTGGCGATCGCCTTCTCCCTCTACGCCTTCAGGCGCGTCCTGCGCAGGCTGCACCCCGCCCACGGCTGAGGCCAGCCGGAAGAGCGCGGTGAGCGCCAGGGTCAGGCCCACCACCATCGCGCCCAGGTCGACCAGGTCGGAGACCGGGGTGAGGATCGGACTGCCGCCCAGGCCGACCGGGACCGTGGTCAGGCGCATGGCGGTGTCCCACGCTCCCCAGGCGAAGGCCGCGCCCGAGCCCAGCCAGGCGGCGGCCAGCGGCCGCCACATCGGTCCCCGCCCGCCGCGCGCCAGGACCAGCAGCGCCACCGCGCCCATCACGAGGAAGGCGCCCTCCACCGCGTACGACACGTAACCGGGCAGCCGGGTGATCGCCGTGACCGCCTCCGGCAGGCCCGCCGTACCGCCGAAGCCCCAGTAGAGCTTGACCGCGCCCAGCGGCAGCGCCGCGAGCAGGCAGCCGCGCGCCAGCACGAGCTGCAGGGCGTCACCGGGCGGGGTCACCGGGGCGAAGAGCGCGGGCCAGCGGTCGCGGACGTACAGCACGAGGCCCGCTCCGAGCGCGACGGCCTGGACGGAGAACCCGCCGTACACGCAGATCATCACCCACTGCGCGATCGGCCCGTCGGCGGGGAAGATCGAGGACCCGCCGAAAGGCACGGCGACGGCCATGATGACCAGGAGGACCGACAGCAGCCCGATCCCGAACCAGATCGGCGGCAGGATCAGCCAGGCGGGCAGCCGCATGCCCCACCGCGTGCCGAAGGCGAGCGCGAGCACGAAGGCGACGGCCTCCATGGCGAACGTCACGGCGTTGGCGGCGAAGAGCGACCCGTCCTCCAGGAGAGCGGCGTCAGGCAGGCCGACGGGGACGCCGACCAGCCAGAGGAGCTTGATGGTGAGGTAGGGGAGCATCGCGGCCATCGCCACCGCCGAGGCGGTGACGCGGCCGATCGGGACACGTCGGCGAGTCATGTTCCGATCGTCGCGAGAACCGGCGCTACGGACCTCCCGAGGCGGAGGGATCCGCCTCCCCCGCACGGGGGAGGTCGACGCGCAGTTCGAAGCCGTCGCCCTGCGGGCCCGCGCGCAGGGTGCCGCCCGCGAGGCGCACCCGCTCGCGCATCCCGGCCAGGCCGTGCCCGCCGCCGGGCGCGGCCGGGCGGCC
>NZ_BAAAHQ010000054.1:0-48785 GCF_039525605.1 Nonomuraea longicatena
CCCTTCGTCATGCCCGCACTACACGACTCCGTGACTTAGGACTTACTCGTCTAGGGGTTCAGGACAGCTCTCCCGGTGTGATCAGGCCGCACTCGTAGGCGACGATCACCGCCTGGGCCCGGTCGCGGGCGCCGATCTTCGCGAACAGTGAGGTCACGTGGTTCTTGACGGTGCTGGGGGAGACGTCGAGGACCCTGGCGACCTGCGCGTTCGACAGCCCCCTGGCGATCATGACGAGCACCTCGGACTCGCGCTCGGTGAGGTCGGCGATCGACACGGCGCGGGCGCGTGAGCGCGTCGTGCGGACGAAGGTGCCGATGAGCCTGGTCAGCAGCCGGGGTGCGACGGCGGACTCGCCCCTGTGGACGACGCGCACGCCCTCGACGAGTTCCTCGGGGGAGATGTCCTTGGGCAGGAAGCCTCCCGCGCCCGCCCGGAGCGCCGCGAGGACGTTCTCGTCCAGGTCGAAGGTGCTGAGCGCGAGCACGCGGACCTCCGGCAGCTCTTCGGTGATCAGCTGCGTGGCGCGCACGCCGTCCATCTCGGGCATGTGGAGGTCCATGACGACGACGTCCGGCCGCAGCTCACGGGCCAGCCGTACGGCCTGCGCCCCGTCGGCCGCCTCCCCGATCACCTCGATCCCCTCTGCGGAGTTCAGCATGAGCCTGAACCCGGTGCGGACGAGGGCCTGGTCGTCGACGAGCAGCACGGCGATCACAACGGTAGCCTCGCATGAACCCGGAAACCGCCTCCACTTCGCGGCCCGGTAGCGAGCGTCCCGCCGCAGAGCGCCACCCGCTCGGCCATGCCGCGCAGCCCGAAGCCGGGCGGCATGCTCGCGACCGAGGGCACACCGTCGTCGAGGACCTCGACCTCGACCCCGCCCTCGTCGTACGCCAGCCGGACACTGGCCCGCGCGCCCTCGGCGTGCTTCCTGGTGTTGGTCAGCGCCTCCTGGACGATCCGGTAGACGGCGTGGTCGACGTTCGCGGGCAGCGGGAGGCTGTCGCCGCTCACCTCCAGGCTGGTGGGCAGGCCCGCGCCGCTCGCCTCGGCCACGAGCGAGGGCAGCCGCGCGGCGCCCACCCCGGTCGAGGCGTCGGCGCCGTCGGTGCCGTCCGCCCTGAGCACGTGCAGGAGTTGCCGCATCTCGTCCAGCGCCTGCCGCGCGGTCTGCTCGGCGCCTGACAGCGCTTCCTTGGTGGTCTCGTGGCCGGGGGGCAGGCTCGCGCGCGCGCCGCCGACCAGCGCGTTGACGACGGTGAGGTGGTGGGCGACGACGTCGTGGAGCTCGCGGGCGATGCGCCGCCGCTCGTTGCTGACGGCCGCGTCGGCGAGTTCCTTGCGCGAGCGGGCGCGCAGTTCGGCGCGCAGCCGGAAGAGCTGGCCGATGACGACGGCCATCAGGATCCCGAGGGAACTGGAGGAAGACCCGGCCAGGTCACGGTCGAGGTCGGCCAGCACGGAGCCGGTGCCGTAGGCGACCATGCCCAGCACGAGGGCGGCCAGCATCCGGCGGCCCGAGGTGTGCCGGCCCACGCTGTAATAGGCGACCATCACCGCGACTCCGCCGAAGTTGTCGGTGGAGACGAACTTCAGCAGGATCTCGGCCGCCGTGACGAAGGCCGCCACGAGAAGCGGGTGACTGCGGCGGGCCAGCAGGGCGCCGAAAGAGATCAGGGAGATGACGAGCGAGGACGCCGGAGGGAGTTCGAGACCGGTGGCGATCGTCGAGACGATCCCCAACGTCATGATCAGGACCAGGACGACCACGGGTGCGATGTCGTAGACGCGTGGGGAGGTGAGGGCGCGCCAGGCCGCCTTAACGCGTCGCATGACGGGCAGGCTATGCGATGGACACAAACCGTGAAGTGCCGATAAGTGTGATCGTTTCTGGAAATTTCGGGATAATGCGGGGGAGGTCACCGGCCCGTCGCCTGGACGGCGCCCGTTGACGCTGCGATACCGTCGGCCCATGAGCCAGTCGGTGCGTGTCATCTGGGACGACGCCCTCGTGACCTATGATTTCGGCCCCGAGCACCCCCTCGCGCCCGTCAGGGTGGAACTGACCATGGCGCTGGCCCGCGAGCTGGGCGTCCTCGACCGGGTCGAGGTGACCGGGTGCGCGCCCGCCACCGACGACGACCTCGCCCTGGTCCACGACCGAGGTTACGTCGAGGCCGTCAAGCGGGTGTCGGCCACCGGCGAGCCCGACCTGTCCGCCGGCCTCGGCACCTCGGACAACCCGGCCTTCGCCGGGGTCCACGAGGCGTCCGCGCTGATCGCCGGTGCCTCCCTGGCCGCCGCGAGGGCGGTGTGGAGCGGCGAGGTCGAGCACGCCGTCAACGTCGCGGGCGGCCTCCACCACGCCATGCCCGCCGCCGCCAGCGGCTTCTGCGTCTACAACGACCCGGCCGTCGCCATCGCCTGGTTGCTGGCCCAGGGCGCCGAGCGGGTGGCCTACGTGGACGTGGACGTCCACCACGGCGACGGCGTGCAGGCCATGTTCTACGGCGACCCCCGGGTGCTCACCATCAGCCTCCACGAGAGCCCGCGCACGCTCTTCCCCGGCACCGGGCGGCCGGAGGAGACCGGCGCCGACGGCACCGCCGTCAACGTGGCGCTGCCCGCCGGGTGCGGCGACTCCGGGTGGCTGCGCGCCTTCGACGCCGTGGTGCCGCCGCTGCTGCGCGAGTTCCGGCCCGAGGTCCTCGTCACCCAGCACGGCTGCGACAGCCACGCTCTCGACCCGCTGGCCCACCTCATGCTCAGCCTGGACGGCCAGCGCACGGCGTACGCGGCGCTGCACCGGCTGGCGCACGAGACGGCGGGCGGGCGCTGGATCGCCACCGGCGGCGGCGGTTACGAACTCGTGCACGTGGTGCCGAGGGCCTGGACACACCTGATCGCCGAGGTGTCCGGCCACCCCCTGGATCCGGCGACGCCGACGCCCGAGTCCTGGCAGCGGCTCGTGCGGGAGCGTACGCGTGAGAGCCCCCCGCTGACGATGACGGACGGCCGTCATCCGGAATTTCGTGACCTGTCGGCTGGTTATGACCCAGCGGACCCCATTGACCGTGCGATCATGGCCACGCGCAACGCGGTGTTCCCCTTGCACGGCATCGACCCCCTGCCCTAGGAGTGCTGTGCTCACCCGCGACGAACTCCGAGAGCATGTGATCCGCACCCGCATCGCGGGTGACGTGGCAACGCCTCGTGAGAACAACCTCGACCACTACAGTTCGCTCGCCAACCGCGACCCTCACTACATGCTCGGGCTGAGCCTGTCGCAGCCCTGGCCGTACCGCGACATCCTGGCGCTGATGGCCAAGTCGGCGGGGGTGGTGGCCGATGCCGGACACCGTACCGGGCAGGACACCATCGACCCTGACCGGACCATCGACACCCTCGACGCGATGGCCGACCGCATCGCGGCGGCGCTGCGCGAGCCGAGCCCCCGGCTGCTGTTCGCGACCGGGCATCCGACGGGGCTGCTGGCCGTGCACATGCCGCTGGCGCGGTTCGCCGCAGAGCGCGGCGCGACGCTGCTGACCCCGGCGGAGGGCTGGACGTACTGGGGGCAGGGATTCGGCCGCAAGCGGCGCATCCGCTACCTGATGGACGTCGCGCTGCTCGACGACCGGGGTGATCTCGTGCACACCCACGACGCGGCGCCGATGCGGGCGATGCTGGAGGAACTGGGCGGTGACCGTCCCGACCTGGTGATCGCCGACCACGGGTGGGCCGGGGCCGCGGGCGAGGCGGGCGTGCCGACGGTGGGCTTCGCCGACAGCAACGACCCCGCGCTGTTCGTCGGCGAGGCCGAGGGCAAGATCGAAGTGGTCGTCCCGCTCGACGACAACGTGCTTCCGCGCCACTACGGGCCGTTGACGGACTATCTGGTCACACGGGTCTCACAGGCCCTTTGAGTCGATTTCGGTCATCCCCATACCGTCTTTTCGCGCCTGCATTCCAAGAGGCTCGTCGTCCCTTTGCCAACTTTTGTGGGGCGCGGGGACACCCTTATGTGTATGAAGTTGGACAGTTCCAATGCCCTGGAGAGGGGGCCTGTCCGTGGCTGGCCAGCGAGTTTGCTGGTTCGGCTGGCAGGGGGCTCCGCCAACTGAGAAAATAGGGGGTTTGCGCACTCGGAGTCCCGACTTACGCTGACGGCAGTACACGTGCGTGAGCGATGGCACCAGTGGGGATAACCCGGAAACACGTGCGGAAGAGGCGTCCGATGGGTGCAGGCGAAAGACCTCTCAGCGAGGTTAAGTTCCTGACGGTGGCCGAAGTGGCCACGGTCATGCGAGTGTCCAAGATGACGGTGTACCGGCTCGTGCACTCTGGCGAGTTGCCGGCTATCAGGGTCGGCCGCTCGTTCAGGGTTCCTGAGCAGGCGGTGCACGACTATCTGCGAGAGGCCTACATCGAGGCCGGTTGAGTCCGAGTAGCGGCGCCGGAACCGGCCCGCGAATGCGCGGAGGGAGAGTCCTGGCCGACCGCGAACGGCCGGGCTCTCACCCCCAAGGGGCGATCTACCGTGGATCGCCGGTAGTCTGTGTGCCGGCGTGCGCTCGCACGTCGGTTCAGACTTGCTATCAGTACCTGGGGGTCCCGTGGGCTCTGTGATCAAGAAGCGCCGCAAGCGGATGGCCAAGAAGAAGCACCGCAAGCTGCTCAAGAAGACGCGCATCCAGCGGCGTAACAAGAAGTAGTAAAGAAGTAAGCGTGAGGCGCTGATGACCCACACCGTGCTCGTCACCGGGGTCTCGCGCCACATCGGCGCCCGGGTGGCGAGCGTGCTCGCCGCCGATCCGGACGTCGGCCGCGTCATCGGAGTGGACACCGCACCGCCCACCTCGCTCACGCGAGAAGGCGGCGGTTCCCTCGGCCGGACGGAGTTCGTCCGGGTCGATCTGCGCAGCCCCGACATCGCCCAGGTGATCGCGGCCGCCGACATCGACACCGTCGTGCACATGAGTCTGGTGAGCGCCCCGTCACGGGGCACTGGCCGCTCGCTCATGAAAGAGCACAACGTCATCGGCACCATGCAACTGCTCGGCGCCTGCCAGCGGTCGGCGACCGTGCGTCGCGTGGTGGTCCGCTCCACCACGGCCGTCTACGGCTCGTCCCCCAAGGACCCGGCCGTCTTCACCGAGGACGTGGAACCGCACGAGGGGCCCGTCCACGGCTATGCCAAGGACGCCGCCGAGGTCGAGGGCTACGTGCGCGGGTTCGCCCGCCGCCGCCCCGACGTCACGGTGTCCACGGTGCGTTTCGCCAACTTCATGGGGCCGGGCGTCGACTCGCCGCTGACGCGCTACTTCACCCAGCCGGTCCTGCCGACCGTGTTCGGCTTCGACCCCCGGCTGCAGTTCGTCCACGAGGACGACGCGGTCGAGGTGTTGCGGCGGCTGGCGACCGAGAACCACCCCGGCACGTTCAACGCCGCCGGGGCCGGAGTCATGCTCCTGTCCCAGTGCGTACGCCGGGCGGGCGGCCTCGGCCTGCCGCTTTTCTCCCCGGTCTTCCGCACACTCGGCGAGCTGGCGCGGCGCTCCGGGCTGGTCGCCTACTCGCCCGAGCAACTGCGGCTGATGTGCTACGGCCGGGCCGTCGACTCCACCCGCCTCACCACCGCGCTGAGCTGGACGCCGAAGTACACCACCGAGGCCGCCTTCGACGACTTCCTGCGCACCCGCGAGCTTGGAGCCGCACGTCCATGACCGAGCCGGTTCCCCTCGCCGAGGGCCTCGCGTTCCTGCGCAGACGCCTCGCCGGCGACTACGAGGTCGACGAGTTCGGCTACGACGCCGAACTCACCGACAAGGTGCTGCTCGAATTCCTTCGGCCGCTCTACCGCGACTGGTTCCGGGTGGAGACGCTCGGGGTGGCGAACGTGCCGCAGCGGGGCGGGGCGCTGCTCGTCGCCAACCACTCCGGCACCCTGCCCATTGACGCGCTCATGGCCCAGGTCGCCGCCCACGACGAGGTCGGCCGGCCGCTGCGCCTGCTCGGCGCCGACCTCGTCTACCGGCTTCCGGTGCTGGGGGAGCTGGCGCGCAAGTCCGGCCACACCCTGGCCTGCCGCGAGGACGCCGACCGGCTCCTGCGTACGGGGGAGCTGGTGGGGGTGTTCCCCGAGGGGTACAAAGGGCTCGGCAAGCCGTACGCGGAGCGCTACCGGCTCCAGCGGTTCGGCAGGGGCGGTTTCGTGGCGTCCGCGATCCGGGCGGCGGCCCCGATCGTGCCCGTGGCGATCGTGGGGGCCGAGGAGATCTATCCCAAGATCGGCGACCTCAGAACCCTCGCCCGGTTGCTCGGGCTGCCCTATCTGCCGATCACGCCGCTCTTCCCGTGGCTCGGCCCGCTCGGGCTGGTGCCGCTGCCGTCGAAGTGGATGATCGAGTTCGGCGAGCCGATCAGGACCGACGAGTACGACCCGTCGGCCGCCGACGACCCCATGCTCGTCTTCAACCTCACCGACCAGGTACGCGAGACGGTCCAGGCGATGCTCGACCGGTTGCGCCTGCGCCGAGGGGGCGCGTTCGCCCGCATCTGAGCCCTGCCCGATGACCCTGCCCGTCGAGCACCGTCCGATGAGCACCTGTTCGTTGGGCACCTGCCCGTTTTTGAGCACTGTGCGATTCGTCCGTGGGTGCAACCGGGGTGCGGAAGCGGGTGTTCGGATGGGCATGGAACTCGAACTGGGCGGCCGTGTGGCCGTCGTCACCGGTGCCTCCAAGGGCATCGGCCTGGCCGTCGTCCGTACTCTCGCCGCCGAGGGCATGCACGTCGTAGCGGCCTCCCGTACCAGCTCGCCGGACTTCCCGGCCGATGTCCTGCACGTCCCGGTGGACCTCATGGAGCCCGGCGCCCCCGCCGAGGTGATCGCCCGCGCCGTGTCCGCGTTCGGCGGCCTCGACGTACTCGTCAACAACGCCGGCGGCCCGCCGCCCGGCGCCACCCTGCCCAGGTTAGGCTTCCTCACGCCGGACGATGACGACTGGCGGGCGATGTTCGAGTTCAACCTGTTCGCGGCCGTACGCGCCGTCCGCGCCGCGATCCCGGCGATGCTGGAGCGTGGCGGCGGCTCGATCGTCAACGTCTCCTCGACGGCCGCCAGGCAGGCGGCGGCGATGAACATCGACTACAGCGCCGCCAAGGCCGCGCTCAACTACGTCGGCAAGTCGGTGTCGGAGGAGTACGGCCCGCAGGGCATCCGCGTGAACACCGTCTCGCCCGGCGCCACCCTGACCGACTGGTGGACCAAGCCGGGCGGCGCGGCCGAGGTATTGTCCGGAGTGACCGGCGCCGGCGCCGACGCCGTCGTGAAGCAGGTGGCGCCCGAGATGATGCGCCTGTCCACCGGCCGGCTGGTGCACCCTCAGGAGATCGCGGACGTGGTGGCGCTGCTGGCCTCACCGCGCTCGGGCAGCACGACGGGCGCGGACTACGCGGTGGACGGGGGCTACCTGAAGGAGCTGTGAACCCGATGGGCGGGTTGTGGTGAAACACCGGTGACCTGTTCCCCCGGAAGAAGGGCGGAAATGATCACCGAACCCGCCACCCGGTCGAGCGACGCCCAACTGGTTCAGGCGTCGCTGACCGACCCGGAGGAGTTCGCGGCGCTCTTCGACCGCTACTCCGGCATGCTCTACCGGTACGTCTCCAAACGGCTGGGCCCGGAGCCCGCCGAGGACCTGGTGGGCGACACCTTCCTCGCCGCCTTCGCCAGAAGGGGCAGCTACGACCTGACCTACCCGGACGCCAGGCCGTGGCTGTTCGGCATCCTCACCAAGCTCGTCTCCCGCCACCACCGCAGGGAGGCCGCCCGGTACCGCGCGATGCGCAAGGCGCCCTACGACGGGAACGTGGAGCCGCCGGACGACCGGATCGCGACGGGCGTGAGCGCGCAGGCCGCACGGCCCGAACTCGCCGCGGCGCTGGCCGAGCTGCACGCCAGGGACCGCGACGTGCTCCTGCTCATCGCATGGGGCGGCCTCACCTACGAGGAGGTCGCCCAGGCCCTCGACATTCCCATCGGAACGGTACGCTCCCGCCTCAACCGGGGCAGGCGGAAGGTCCGGGCCGCACTGGGGGACACCAATCCGCTGAGCGAGGAGGAGTGACGATGGACGACCTGAAACTGCTCCGAGACCTCGGACGGGACCTGGAGCACGAACCCCCGCCGTCCCTGGCCCGGCAGCGGCGCCGGCTGCTGGAGGGCGGACGGCCGAGAACAGCGCGGCGCAGGCGGACGGGCTGGCTGACGGCGGGTCTCGTGGCCGCCGTCACCGCCTTGGTGGTCGCGGTGCCGACGGTGCTGCTCAGCGACCAGCGGTCGCGGGTGGGCGGCCCGCCGGCGGCGTCGGAGCCCGTCAATCTCCTGGTGATCGGCACAGACCGGCGCACGCCGGTCGGCAAGCGGGCCGAGAGCGTCCTGCTGGTCCACCTGCCGGCGGACGGTGGCCCGCCGAGGCTGGTCAGCGTGCCGCCCAACCTGCTGGTCGGGCTTCCGGACTGTGCCAGAGGCGGGGCCGAGGGGCAGATCGGCGCCGCCTTCGAGGGGGACAGGGGCGCCGAGTGCCTGGCCGGCGCCGTCGAGAAGCTGACGGACATCCGCGTGGACCATCGGATCGAGGTGAACTTCAGCGGGTTCGCGAAGCTCGTCGACACGGTCGGCGGGGTGGAGGTCACCCTCGGCCGGCCGATCGACCATCGCGCCTCCGGGCTGCGGCTGACGGCAGGACGGCAGGTTCTCGACGGGGCGAAGGCACTCGCGTACTCCCGGCTGCTCCTGTCCGGCGACGGGGCCCAGGACAGCCGGGCCAAGCGGCAGTACAAGGTGATGAGGGCGCTGCTGGAGCGGGCCGTGCCCGTCGCGAAGGACCCCGCCCGGCTGAAGCCGCTGCTCGACGCCGTGAACGGGGCGGTCACGACCGACCTCGACGTGGAGGCGATGGCCCGGCTGGCGGGCCGTACGGGGGAGCGGTGGCCGGTGTTCGCCACCGTGCCGTCCGCCTCGCAGGGGGGCCTCCCCACACTCCGGTTGAGAAAGCTGGAGGCCGAGCGCCTGTTCGACGAGCTGAGGTAGCCGCCTACCGCGTGCGGTAGTGCCTGCGCAGCGCGATGCCCGCCGCGATGCCGCCCGCGACGGCGCCGATCCCGGCGGCCACGGGCAGCGCGGCCAGCGTCGCCTTGCGCCCGGTGCGGAAGTCCTTGACCGGCCAGGCGTGCTTCCTGGCGTGCTCGCGCAGCTCGGAGTCCGGGTTGATGGCGACGGCGTGGCCGACCAGCGACAGCATCGGCAGGTCGTTGGCCGAGTCGCTGTAGGCGGTGCACCTGGTCAGGTCGAGGCCCTCGCGGCGGGCCAGCGCGCGCACCGCCTCGGCCTTGGCCGGGCCGTGCAGCAGGTCGCCCACGAGATGGCCGGTGTAGACGCCGTTCCTGGTCTCCGCGACGGTGCCGAGCGCCCCGGTCAGCCCCAGCCGCTGGGCGATCACCCGGGCCAGCTCGACCGGGGTGGCGGTGATCAGCCAGACCCGCTGCCCCATGTCCAGGTGGGACTGGGCCAGCGCCCTGGTGCCCGCCCAGATGCGGTCGGCCATGACCTCGTCGTAGATCTCCTCGCCGAGCCGTACGACGTCTTCCACCTTGCTGCCCGCGACGAAGGCGAGCGCGGCCTCGCGGGCGACCGCGATGTGCTCGGGGTTCTCGTTGCCGCGCAGGCGGAAGGCGGCCTGCCCGATGGCGAAGCGCATCAGGTCGGAGGTCGTGAACAGGCCCCGCGTGGCGAGCCCCCTGGCGAAGTGGTAGATCGAGGCGCCGCGCATCATGGTGTTGTCGACGTCGAAGAAGGCCGCCGCCTCCAGGTCGGGCTCCGCGGGCGCGGTCGTGACCGCCGCCGCGGCGGCAACCTCTCCGGCGACGTGCGCCTCAGTGTGGTGCGTTCGTCGCAGTAGCCGCCTCATGGACAGCAGCTTACCTAGGGGCAGCAAGGCCATCTATGTAGTGCAAATAGGTGTTCGCCTGGTCTTGCTCGGGGCCGTCCAGCCGCTCCAGCAGGGGTTCGACCAGATCACGTTGATCTTCGGCGAACCGGTTCAGCCGGGGCGAGCGCGGCTGGGCGCGTTCGAGGCGTTCGATGGCCGAGCGGGTCGAGCGGTCCATCTCCTTCAGCGTGGAGGACACCAGCGGGCCCTTGCCCGTGGAGTTGAGCAGTTCGGACACCTCCGAGGCCCGCTCGCGGGCCGAGACCAGCTCGCGCTCGCCGCGTTCGACCTCGTCGGAGCTGAGGCGGACGAGCGTGCTCTCCGCCGCCCGCTTGAGCGGGTAGAGCGTGTCGCCCGGCACCGCCTGGTAGGTGAGGTAGGCCATGGACACCATGGCCGCCGTCAGGCCCACGGTGACCAGCTGTGACACCCACGGCAGCCGGACCGGCCCGGCGTGCCGCCGCCGGCGGCGCTCCACGCGGCTGTCCTGCGGCTCCTCAGCGGCCTCAGCGGCCTCAGCGGCCTCGGCGCGCAGGAGCCGCTCGCGCAGGTCCGCACGGAAGTCCGTGCTCGGCCCGCCGCGCAGCGGTTGCTCACGCAGCTCCTCAAGCTGGTCCAGGACCCGTTCCTGCGATCTCCGGGTGGCGCCGAACGGCCGGCGGCCAGGTCGGGACCTACCCATGCCTGCTCCCTGTCGCCCCCGTCCTCAGTGACACCCTCCTAACGAGGCGCGGGGCTGGGAGGTTACGCGAGGTCGGGTCGCAGCGCCCGGCCCAGCGCGCGAATCGCACGGAACTGCAGCGCTTTGATCGCTCCACTCTTCTTCCCCATGATCAACGCGGTTTCGGCGAGTGTCAGGCCGTGCAGGAACCGCAGGACCACACATTCCTGCTGCTCCGGATTCAGATCTCGGACGGCACGCAGAACGCGGTCGTTGATGATGGCCGTGACCACGGCGTTCTCGGGAATGTGCGGCCCGTCGAGCGGTACGTCCAGCACTTCGCCGGTGGCGACCTCCAGGCGGTAGCGCCCGGACTTGAAATGATCGGTCACGAGATTGCGCGCGATGGTCACGAGCCAGGCGCCGAAATCGCGGCCCTGCCAGGTGAAGTCGGCGATTCTGCGGAGGGCGCGCAGGAATGTCTCGCTGGTGAGGTCCTCGGCCAGGGGATGGGAACCGACGCGGTAGTAGATGTATCGGTAGACGAGATCCACATATCGGTCATAGAGCGTGCCAAAGGACTCCGAGTCGCCGGTCTTGGCGCGTAACACCAGGGTGCGCACGTCGTCGGGAACCTCTTCACGCACAGCAAGCTCGTTCGACCGGGTGTCGCCAGCGGCTGCTGGCGCCAGTAGCCCGGCGAACGGCCACGAGTCAGGCATCCGGTATCCCTAGGGGTAAGGGGTGCGGCGTGCTCGAACACTCTAGAAATGAACTGGAAATTCCACAATCTGCTTGAGGGTGGCGTGACTAGCCGTAACCGGCGGATACGGTGTGGACCGACCCGTTCCCTCTTCGGCTACCGGCTGGGAGGCATCGTCCGGCAGCATTGGAGTCACCATGGAGATCCTTGTTGCTGTCATCGCGTTCGCGGGAGCGATTCTGTCCGCGGTCGCCGCAGGTGCCCTGATCCGAAGCCTCCGTGAAGACCGTGAGGGCTGGCTGATCGCCTGGTCCGTGGCCGCGATCGCGCTCTTCCTGGCACTGGGCGCGGTCGGTACCGGCTATTTGACCGGCTTCGGTGCGGCGACATTCAAGATTTTCCAACTGGGCGGCTCCCTGCTCGCGCCGCTGTGGATGGCCGTCGGCCTGGTCCAGCTGCTCGCCGAGAAGGCGCCGCCGAAGTTCCTCGCCTGGCTGTTCGGCGCCGCCTTCTCGCTGGTCGCCGGAGTGATCGTCGTCCTCGACCCGATCCTCAAGGCGGGCGACATGGGCAGGTCGATGCCCTTGGGGAGCGTGCACTGGGGCCTGATCCCCGGTTACCTCCTCGTCGCCGCCCATGTGATCGTCGCGCTGCTCATGCTGGTCTGCGTGGTGATCGCGGCGTTGCGCTGGCGCAGCGGCGACGAGTACGACCTCGACAACCTGCACGCCACGCTGGTGGTCGCGCCCACGGGGCTGGCGCTGCTCGGCGCGATGCGCTTCACCGTCCCCGGTGTCTTCACCACCGCGTTGCTGGTGGTGGCGGCGGCCGGGCTCTGGTACTCCCTGCTGCGGCCGCTGGCGCCGTACGAGGACGACGAGGAGGGCGAGGAGGGCGAGGAGTGGGGCGACAAGGAGCCCGCCCGGCGCTCCGAACGCCAGGGCAGGCAGGAACGCGGCGGACAGGACCGCGACGAGCGGAACCGGGTCACGCAGGAGCGGCCGTTGCCGGCCGACCGGCCGGTGGCGGGTCACCGGGCCGTGCCCGAGCACACCGGGGCCCGTGCCGAGACCGTCGCCGCCGTCGAGCCGCCCCGGGCGCGCAACTCCGGCCTCGGCGACCTGGTCGCCGAGTACCGCGCCGACCAGCAGGCCGAGCCCGTCGCGCGGCTGCCCCAGGGCGACCCGGGCCCCTCGACCGGCTACATCATGGGCGCCGGACACGAAAGGAGCCCCGAACAGGGCTACGAACAGGGCCAGGGCATGGGCGCGGGCCAGCAGGCCCACAGCATGGCCGCGGGCCGGCAGCAGGCTCACGGCATGGGCGCGGGCCAGGAGCAGGGCCACGGGCGTCACGGCGGCGGCCAGCACGTCGGCTCCCCGACGACCCCCCACCGGGGCGTGCACACCGGCCCCCAGCACACCGGCCCCCAGCACAGCATGCCCGGCGCCTCCGGCGCCGAGCTGTTCAGCCCGGCCGCCCAGCAGGGCGGCGGCTCCGGGCGGCCCTCACCCAGCATCTACGGCCTGCTGACCGTCTTCACCCTGATGGACGGCTCCGGCGAGCTGTTCGACCGGCTCGCCGAACAGACCGTCGAGGCCGTACGGCGCGGCGAGCCGGACACCCTCGTCTTCGCCTGCCACGCGGTGAAGTCGGCCCCGCTGCAGCGTATCGTCTACGAGCTCTACCGCGACGAGGTCGCCTACGGCGACCACCAGCGCCAGCCGCACGTGGTGCGCTTCATCAACGAGCGCCAGTCGATGGTCCTCGCCACCAACGTCATCGAACTGTCGGTCAACGCCGCCAAGTTCGTGCCGCTGCCGACGGCTCACTTCTGAGCCCGTTCACCCCCCGCAGGCGGCCCGGAGCCTGGATTCGTCCACTCGCCAGTAGTCGTGCTGGACGCCGTCCACGAGCGTGACGGGGATCATCTCGCCGTACTTCTCGCGCAGCTCAGGGTCGGTGTCGATGTCGACCTCACGCCAGGAAACCCCCAGGTCAGAGGCAACTTTCTCGATTATGCGGCGGGCATCTTCGCACAGATGGCACCCTTGCCTGCCATACAACGTGATCTCGTGCATGACGTCCACCGTAGCGTCGACTTTGTGCATCGGTTCACAAAGGGATTAACCTGAAAGACGGTCCGATCCCGAGACGCGGCCGCAAGGCCGCCCGTTCCCCTGGAGCTCCGGCACGTGAAGCGCCCGTCCCAACCCCGTGACCGGGGCATTCCCGAAGCGACGGTCGCGCGGCTCCCGCTGTATCTGCGCGCCTTGCATGGGATGGCGGAGCACGGGGTGGCCACCGTCTCCTCCGAGGACCTCGCGGCGGCGGCGGGGGTCAATTCCGCGAAATTGCGCAAAGACCTCTCGCATCTGGGCTCGTACGGAACGCGGGGGGTCGGCTACGACGTTGAATATCTCGTGTACCAGATCTCCCGCGAGCTCGGCCTCACCCAGGACTGGGCCGTGGCCATCGTCGGAGTGGGCAACCTCGGCCGGGCGCTCGCCAACTACGGCGGCTTCGTCTCGCGAGGGTTCAGGATCGCCGCGCTGCTCGACGCCGACCCCGAGATCGTGGGCGACGACATCGCGGGATTGAATGTGGAGCACATCGACGCGCTGGAAGCCGTGATCAAACGGCGTGGAGTCTCGATCGTGGTGCTGGCGACACCGGCGGCGGCCGCTCAGAACGTGTGCGAGCGGGTCGTGGCAGCGGGCGTGACCAGTATCCTGAACTTCGCCCCCGTCGTGCTTTCCGTGCCGGACAGCGTCGATGTCCGTAAGGTCGATCTATCCATCGAACTGCAGATTCTGGCGTTCCATGAGCAACGCAAAGCTGGGGGGCCACTCATGGCCGTGGACAGTCAATGAGTGTTCTGACTATCGGTCTCAGCCACCGGACCGCACCGGTGGCCATGCTGGAGCGCGTCTCGCTGTCGGGTGACGCGCTCGCCAAACTCCTCCACGATGTCCAGCAGGACGTCTGTGTGGCCGAGACCATGGTGGTCTCGACCTGCAACCGGGTCGAGGTCTACGCGGCCGTCGACCGCTTCCACGCGGCCGTCACCTCGGTGACCAGGCTGCTGAGCGAGCACACCGGCGTACCCGCCGCCGAGCTCACACCCCACCTGTACGTCCACTACGAGGACCGCGCGGTCGAGCACCTGTTCTCCGTCGTGTGCGGCCTCGACTCGATGGTCGTCGGCGAGGGGCAGATCCTCGGCCAGGTACGCAGGGCGCTCAAGCTCGGACAGAAGCACGGCACGGTCGGCGCCACCCTCAACGAACTGGTGCAGCGGGCGCTGCGCGTGGGCAAGCGGGCCCACACCGACACCGGCCTCGACCAGGCGGGCGCCTCGCTCGTGCACGCCGGTCTGGCCTTCGCCGGGCCGATCGAGGGCAGGCGGGCCCTCGTCGTCGGCGCGGGCTCGATGAGCGCGCTGGCCGCCGCCACCCTGCGGCGCGCGGGCGCCGGTGAGATCGTCATCGCCAACCGGACCTTCGAGCGCGGGGCCCGCCTCGCGGAGACGGTCGGCGGCCGGGCCGTACGGCTCGGCGAACTGACCCGCGAACTGGCCGCCGCCGACCTGGTCATCACCTGCACCGGCGGTGGCGACCACGTCATCACACCCGGCATGCTGGGGCGCGAGGTGTTCCTCCTCGACCTCGCGATGCCCCACGACATCGACCCCGCCGTACGGCAGGTGCCCGGGGTCACGCTCGTCGACCTGGAGACCATCCAGGAGTCGGGCATCGGCTCACGCGAGGGCGACGCCGTCCAGAGCGTGCGCGAGCTCGTGGCGGAGGAACTGGCGGCCTTCCTGGGCGCCGAGCGGGCCGCCAGGGTCACCCCCACCGTCGTGGCGCTGCGCAGCAAGGCGGCGGGCGTGGTCGAGGCCGAACTGGGCAGGCTCATGATGCGCCTGCCGGAGCTCGACGGCCGGGCCAGGGGCGAGATCGCGCAGACGGTGCAGCGTGTGGTGGACAAGCTCCTGCACGAGCCGACTGTGCGTGTCAA
This sequence comes from Nonomuraea longicatena, assembly GCF_039525605.1. NCBI lineage: Bacteria > Bacillati > Actinomycetota > Actinomycetes > Streptosporangiales > Streptosporangiaceae > Nonomuraea > Nonomuraea longicatena. Next base: position 15,383 of record NZ_BAAAHQ010000054.1, read on the forward strand.
ACAGCTCGCCACCTCGCCAGGAGGCGATCATTATGCGGAAGCGCTGCGCGAGTTGTTCGACCTTGATCCGAAGATGCCAGAGGCCGTGAGGGAGGTGGAGCTGTGACTCTGCGACTGGGAACCCGCCGCAGCACGATGGCGATGACGCAGTCCGGGATGGTGGCCGACGCCTACAGCGCGCGCACCGGCCGGGCGATCGAGCTCGTCGGCATCACCACGTTCGGTGACGTGACCAAAGCCCATCTGGCCCAGCTCGGCGGCACCGGCGTGTTCGTCAGCGCGCTGCGCGACAAGCTGGCGGAGGGCGCGATCGACTTCGCCGTCCACTCGCTGAAGGACCTGCCGACCAAGCCGGACCCGCGCTTCACGCTGGCCGCGCTGCCCGAGCGTCACGACCACCGCGACGCGCTCGTCGGCTCCAAGAAGCTCGCCGACCTGCCCCCCGGGTCCAGGGTCGGCACCGGCTCGCCGCGCCGGATCGCGATGCTGCGGGCGCTGCGCTCCGACCTTGAGTACGTCCCGATCCGCGGCAATGCCGACACCCGCATCGGCAAGGTGACCTCCGGCGAACTCGACGCCGTCGTGCTCGCCAGCGCCGGGCTGGCCAGGCTCGGCCGCGACGCGGAGATCGCGCAGATCTTCGAGATCGAGGAGCTGCTGCCCGCGCCCGGCCAGGGCGCGCTGGCCGTCGAATGCCTGGTGGATCGGGCCGACCTGGTCGAATTCCTGGGCGTGCTCGACGACCCTCGGACCCGCTCCGCCGTGGTGGCCGAGCGGGCCGTGCTGTCCGCCCTTGAGGCAGGATGCTCCGCCCCGGTGGGTGCCTTCGCCGCCGATGACGGGCAGAATCTGAACCTGACCGCCGCCGTCGTCGCACTCGACGGGCAGGCTGCGGTCCGCAAGTCCGCCGCCGGCCCCTCCTCGGAGGCCGATCGTCTCGGGCGCCTGCTGGCGGCCGAGATGCTCGCCGAGGGGGCCGACAGATTGATGGGGGAGCAGTCCCATTGAGCTCCGATAGTCCAACCTCCGGTTTCGTGGCGTTCGTCGGCACGGGTCCGGGCGACCCGAACCTCCTCACGCTGCGAGGCGCGGAGTTGCTCGGCAAGGCCGATGCCGTCGTGCTCGACGGCGAGGCGTCCAGCGCACTGCTGAAGCACTGCCGCGAGGGCGTCGAGGTGGTCGAGGGCGCATACCTCGACCGTGCCAAGGCCGGTCAGCTTGTCGTACGCCTGTGCGAGGGCGATCCGATGGTGTTCTCCTCGATCACCGAGGAGGTCGCCGCCTGCGCCTCTGCCGAGGTGGACTTCGAGGTCGTGCCCGGCGTGCCGCCCGCCACGGCGGTGCTCGCCTACGCGGGCATCCCGGCGGCCGTCGGCGTACCCGAGTTCCGGGTCGTGGACGCCGCCCAGGACCAGGACTGGTCCGCGCACGCGGCCTGTCCGGGCACGCTGGTGATCTACAACGGCGTCGCCGAGGCCGTCGCCATCGGCAAGGCGCTCGTCGCGGGCGGCAAGCCCGACAGCACACCCGTCGCGGTGAGCAGCGGCGGCACCACCACCGACCAGTTCACCGTGGTCTCCACGCTGGGCAGGCTGCAGCCCGACCTCAAGCACGCCGGGTTCACCGAGCCCGCGCTGATCGTGGTCGGCGACGCGGTCGGGCAGCGCGAGAAGCTGTCGTGGTTCGAGACCAAGCCGCTGTTCGGCTGGCGGGTGCTCGTCCCGCGTACCAAGGAGCAGTCCAAGGCGCTGTCGGAGCAGCTCGTCTCCTACGGCGCGGTGCCCGACGAGGTGCCGACGATCTCGGTCGAGCCGCCGCGCACCCCGCAGCAGATGGACCGCGCCATCAAGGGTCTGGTCACCGGCCGTTACGAGTGGGTCGCCTTCACCAGCGCCAACGCGGTCAAGGCGGTGCGGGAGAAGTTCGAGGAGTACGGCCTCGACGCGCGGGCCTTCGCCGGGCTCAAGGTCGCCGCCGTGGGCGAGGCCACCGCCAGGGCGCTGGTCGAGTTCGGTGTCAAGCCCGACCTGCTGCCTTCGGGCGAGCAGTCCTCCGAGGGCCTGGTCGCCGAGTGGCCGCCCTACGACTCGATGCTCGACCCGATCAACCGGGTGCTGCTGCCCAGGGCCGACATCTCCACGGACACGCTCGTGGCCGGGCTCACCGAGCTGGGCTGGGAGTGCGACGACGTCACCGCCTACCGCACCGTGCGGGCGGCCCCGCCGCCCCAGCCGATCCGCGAGGCGATCAAGGGCGGCGGGTTCGACGCGGTGCTGTTCACCTCGTCCTCCACCGTGCGCAACCTCGTCGGCATCGCCGGCAAGCCGCACAACGTCACCGTGATCGCGGTCATCGGCCCGCAGACGGCCAAGACCGCCGAGGAGTTCGGCCTGCGGGTGGACGTCATGGCCGACAAGCCGTCGGCCACGGCCCTCGCCGCCGCGCTGGCCGAGTACGGCGCCAAGCAGAGGCAGGCGGCCGTTGCCGCGGGCGACACCCCGCGCAAGCCGTCGCAGAACCGCAGGGGCGCACGCCGCCGTAAGTAGGAGACATCCAAGATGAGCGCTGAATTCCCCGTCGCGCGGCCGAGGCGGCTGCGCCGTACCCCCGCGATGCGCACGCTGGTCGCGGGCACCCACCTGCACCCGTCGCAGTTGATCCTGCCCGTCTTCGTCAAGGAGGGCCTCACCGAGCCGAACCCGGTGGCCTCGATGCCGGGGGTGGTGCAGCACACGCGCGACTCGCTGCTGAAGGCCGCCCACGACGCGGCGGAGGCCGGGGTCGGCGGGCTGATCCTGTTCGGCATCCCCGCCGTCAAGGACGCGAGAGGCTCGGCCGGCGACGACCCGGACGGCATCCTGCAGAAGGCGCTGCGCGAGGTGAGCGCCGAGGTCGGCGACGCCCTCGTGGTGATCGCCGACACGTGCCTCGACGAGTTCACCGACCACGGGCACTGCGGCCTGCTCACCCCGGACGGCGAGGTCGACAACGACGCCACCCTGCAGCGCTACGCCGACATCGCGGTCGCGCAGGCACGGGCCGGGGCCCAGATGGTGGCGCCGAGCGGCATGATGGACGGCCAGGTCGCCGCCATCAGGTCCGGCCTCGACGGGGCCGGGTTCGCCGACATCCCGATCATGTCCTACTCGGTGAAGTACGCCTCCGCCTTCTACGGCCCGTTCCGCGACGCCGCCGAGTGCGCGCCGCAGTTCGGCGACCGCGCCTCCCACCAGCAGGACCCCGCGGGCACCGCGGGCGAGGCGCTGCGGGAGATGCGGCTCGACCTCGCGGAGGGCGCCGACCTCGTCATGGTCAAGCCCGCCCTCGCCTACCTCGACATCATCGCGGCCATCCGCGCCGAGGCCGAGGTGCCCGTCGCCGCCTACCAGGTGAGCGGCGAGTACGCGATGATCGAGGCCGCCGCCGCCAACGGCTGGATCGACCGCGAGCGGATGATCATGGAGTCGCTGGTCGGGATCCGGCGTGCCGGTGCCGACCTGATCCTCACCTACTGGGCCAGCGAGGTGGCCCGGCGCCTGTGAGGGGGTTTCCCGTCGATCCCTGAGACCAGTGCGTTAGAGTGCGATGACAAGTGCTGGTGTGTCCCAGGTGGTGCGTTAGGCCCCCGGGGTCAGGGACCTCCTCAGGCGCGCGGATCGAACGGGAGACACCATGGTCGGGGTACCACTCGCTCGGCGTACGCGGAAGCGGACGCGCAAACTCGCCCGCCCGGCAAGGACCGAGGCCGTTCTCGGCTACGCGGCGCTGGGCTGGCCCGTGGTCCCCGGCGCACACCCGCTCCGCCACGGCCCGCGCGCGTGTTCCTGTGACCGCGTCGGCTGTCCCGATCCCGGTGCGCATCCGCTGTCTCCCGCCTGGCACGTGCAGGCCACGACCGACACGGCGCGGCTGACGCACTGGTGGCAACGCGAGCCGGAGGCCAACGTGATCCTGCCCACGGGGCGGGTGTTCGACGTCTTCGACGTACCGCTGGCCTCGGGGTTGTCCGCGCTCGCGCGTATCGACGCCGCAGGTTCCCATCAGGGCCCGGTCGCCGCCAACGGCGACCGGGTCCTGTTCTATGTGGCCACCCGTGGCAACCCGGACGACGAGCACGAGTGGTGGTCGTGCCATCTCGACTGCGACCCGGCCACCATCGACGCCTCACCGGGCCTGCGCTGGCACTGCCGCGACAGCTACGTGCTCGCCCCGCCCTCGACGCTGCCGACTGGGCAGCCGGTGTCGTGGCTGCGCCCGCCGGACGGTCGCCCGCTCCCCGACCCGCTGCGGGTGCTCGAACAGCTCGCCGACTGACTCTCCCCGCTCGCCAGTCCGCATAGGCTGGCCGGGTGAGCCGTACTCAATCCTCCGAGAGCCTGTTCCACCGCGCGACGGCCGTCGTGCCCGGCGGTGTCAACTCGCCGGTCCGCGCGTTCGGTGCCGTGGGCGGCACGCCGCGTTTCATGGCCGAGGGCCAGGGCCCGTACATCACCGACGTCGACGGCAACCGCTACGTCGATCTCGTGTGCTCCTGGGGCCCGATGATGCTGGGCCATCGCCATCCCGCCGTGGTCGAGGCGGTCACCGAGGCGCTGTCGCGCGGCATGTCCTTCGGCGCGGCCACCCCCGGCGAGGTCGATCTGGCCGAGGAGATCGTCTCCCGGGTGGCGCCGGTGGAGAAGGTGCGGCTGGTCAACTCGGGCACCGAGGCCACGATGAGCGCGGTACGGCTGGCCAGGGGCTTCACCGGCCGGGCCAAAGTGATCAAGTTCGCGGGCTGCTACCACGGCCATGTGGATGCGCTGCTGGCCTCGGCCGGTTCGGGTGTGGTGACGTTCGGGCTGCCGGACACCCCCGGTGTCACGGGCGCGTCGGCGGCCGACACGATCGTGCTGCCCTACAACTCGCGCGAGGCCGTCACGGCGGCTTTCGAGGCGGGCGAGATCGCCTGCGTGATCACCGAGGCGGTTCCCGCCAACATGGGCGTGGTGCCGCCCGAGCCCGGGTTCAACGCGTTCTTGCGCGACATCTGCACCCGCAACGGGGCGCTGCTCATCATGGACGAGGTGCTGACCGGCTTCCGCGTCTCGGCCGCCGGGTGGTACGGCATCGACCCGGTCGAGGCCGACCTGATGACGTTCGGCAAGGTCATGAGCGGTGGCCTGCCCGCCGCGGCCTTCGGCGGCCGGTCCGAGGTCATGTCACGGCTGGCGCCGGAGGGCCCGGTCTACCAGGCGGGCACGCTGTCGGGCAACCCGCTGGCCTGCGCGGCCGGGCTGGCGACGCTGCGCGCACTGGACGCCGCCGCCTACGAGCGGGTGGACGCGGCCGCGCGGACCGTGTCCGAGGCGGCCTCGGCGGCGCTGTCGGCGGCCGGGGTGCCGCACCGGCTGCAGAGCGCGGGCAACCTGTTCTCGATCTTCTTCACCGAGCGCGAGGTCAAGGACTTCGACGCCGCCAGGGGCCAGAACACCGCCGCCTACACGGCGTTCTTCCACTCGATGCTCGACCAGGGGGTCTACCTGCCGCCTTCGGCGTACGAGGCGTGGTTCCTGTCGGCCGCCCACGACGCGGAGGCGCTGGAGATCGTCGCGGCGGCGCTCCCCGCTGCCGCGAAGGCGGCCGCAGCCGCAGGCTGAGGTGTCCGGAGAAGGCCGGGCGACCCTGTGCTCTAACGGACCGGCTGGCCGGCGGGTTCGGGCTCTGGGGCGACGGCGGCCGTGCGCGACCGGGTGCCCGCGTAGAGGACGCCGCAGACGATGAGCACCGCCGCGGCCACCTTGGCCCAGGTGATCGGCTCGCCGACCAGCAGGGCCGACGACGACATGCCGAACACCGGGATCAGCAGCGTGTACGGCGCGACCACCGACGCGTCGTAACGCCGCAGCAGGAAGCCCCACAGGCCGAACCCGCCCAGCGTCGAGACGAACGCGACGAAGGCCAGCGACGCCCATCCGGCCAGCGGGGCGGCCAGGTCGGGCGGGCCTTCGACGACGTACGAGAGCAGGAAGAGCGGCGGGGTCGCCAGCGCGCTCACCCACACCATGAAGCGCAGCGAGTCGGGCGGCGCCGCCCGACGCTGGATGACGGTGCCCGCGCTCCACGAGGCGGCGGCCGCCAGGCACAGCGCGAAAGCCGCGAACGGTCCGGACAGCCCGAAGTCCACGGCGACGATCACCAGGCCGCCGAGCGCCAGGCCGAGGCCCGCGACACGGCGGCGGGTCAGTCTCTCGCCCAGCAGGAGCACCGCGACGACCACGGTGATCAGCGATTGCGCCTGCAGGACCAGGGAGGCGAGACCGGGTGGCATGCCCATGCGCATGCCGATGAGCAGCAGGCCGAACTGACCCACGCCAACGGTCGCCGCGACCCCCGCCACCCAGCGCCACGGTACGCCCGGCCGGCCCACGATCAGCAACGCGGGGAAGGCGGCCAGGGCGAACCTGAGCGCGGCGTACAGCAGGGGAGGGAAGTGGCGCAGGCCGACTTCCATGACGACGAAGTTGACGCCCCACACGGCCGCGAGGCCGACGGCTAGGGCCAGGTGCCTCGCTCTCACTTGCCGGTGGGCCTCTTGGCGCGGACGCGCTGCTCGCGGGCCTGCTCAGCCAGCTTCTTGAGGTAGGAGATCTCGGTCATGGGGGCCTTGTTCTTTCTCATGCATATATTTTCTCGCACTACATAATCAACCACAAGCGAGACTTCCTACGCTAAACCCTTTAGACTGGCTTACATGTCCGCCGTGGAAACGGCAGCAGTCCTTGGAAGGTCGGCCGAACATGCTGGATCTCAACAGGCTCAAGGCTCTCCACGCAGTTCACGTCTACGGCTCGGTCGGCGCCGCCGCCGACGCGCTCATGGTCACCCCGTCCGCCGTGTCCCAGCAGATCGCCAAGCTCGAACGGGAGACCAACTCCCGGCTCATGGAACGCAACGGCAGAGGAGTACGGCTGACCGACGCCGCCGGCCTGCTGGCCGAGCACGCCGAGCGCATCCTGGCCCTGGTCGAGACCGCGGAGGCCGACTTCGAGGCGCTGCGCGGCTCCGTCGTCGGCCGGCTCCACCTCGCCGCCTTCCCCACGGCCGCGCGCGGCCTGGCCCCCCACGCCCTGAAGACCCTGAGCCTGCTCCACCCCGACCTGCAGATCCACCTGCACGAGCGCGAACCGGAGCGGGTGGTGCGCGAGATCGCGCGCGGCGAACTCGACCTCGGCGTGATCCAGGACTGGCTCAACCGGCCGATGGCCATCCCCGAGGGCCTGTCCAAGGCGGTCCTGCTCGACGACATCGCCGACGTGGCCCTGTGGGCCGACCACCCGCTCGCCGACCGGAAGGAGATCGACCTGGCCGAGCTGTCCGGCGAAACGTGGATCAGCGGCTCGCCCGGCACGATCTGCCACGACTGGCTGGTCTACACGCTGCGGGCGGCCGACCTGGAGCCGGAGATCTCCTGCATGGCCGAGGAGTACCCGACCCAGCTCGCGCTGGTCGCCGCCGGGCTGGGCTGCGCGATCGTCCCGAGGCTGGGCCGTACGCTGCCGGAGGGGGTGCGGGCGGTGCCCACGCTGCCCCGGCAGACCCGCCGCATCTACGCCCTGTGGCGTACCGACGCGGCGCGCCGGCCCGCGATCAGGGCGGCCGTCGAGGCGCTGAAGGCGGCCGGGCGCGCGGTCAGCTGAGCGCGATGGCCACCACACCGCCGAGGATCACCGCCGCCGCCACGAGCCTGCGGCGCAGGCCGCCCTCGGCCAGCAGGTGGCCGCCCAGCAGAACCGCTATGAGCACGCTGACCTCCCGGGTGGGCGCGACGACGCTGACCGGCGCCATCGTGAACGCGTAGAGCACCAGCAGGTACGACAGCGGCATCAGCACCCCGGCGCCCACGATCCGCCACCGGTGCGCCCGCCAGGTGGGCCGGACGAGCCCCCGCCGCCCGGCACGGAGGACGGCGGGGGTCAGCACCGCCGCCCGTACGGCCTCGCCCAGGTAGTTGAGCAGGAGCGGAGCCACGGCGAACACGCCGACGACCCGGGAGTCCCAGAGCGTGTACGCGGCGATGAACACCCCGGTCGCGAGGCCGTAGGCGACGCCCTTCGGATCGACGGCGCCGCCGCTGCTCATGAGGAACACCCCGGCGCCGATCAGCAGGATCCCGGCCACCCCCCAGGGCCCCGGGCTCTCGCCGAGGAACAGCACGGCCACGAGCCCCGCCAGCATCGGCCCGGTGCCGCGCGCGACCGGGTAGACGGTGGACAGGTCGCCTTCGCGGTAGCCGCGTTGCAGCAGGACGAAGTAGCCGAGGTGCAGCATGGCGCTACAGCAGATCACCGCGAGGTCGCGCCAGCTCGGACGGGCGTCCTCGGCCAGGACGTACCAGAGGAAGACCGGGCTCCACAGCGCGCTCGCGGCGACGGCGACCAGCCACAGGAAGACCGTGCTGTCGGCCTTGGCGGACTGCTTGCTGAGGAGGTTCCAGCCGGCGTGCGCGGCCGCCGCGACGATGACGAGGGCGAGGGCCCACGGGCTCACGATGACTCCATGCGGCGACGGCGCCGCTCAGAGCGGGCTTCCGGCCAAAATTGTGGGGAATCTCCTGGATGTGGAGAATCTACGGGACGGAAGCGGAACCTTCGCCGCAGACAGGGCGACCTTACCGTGGCCCTACTTTTCGGTTGAACCCGACGCGTCCATTTTCGACGCCTATACGGTGCTGAGAAGCGGATAGGCTGGGCCCCACCATGGCTGAGACGACCGTCGTTCACCTGCTGCGTCACGGTGAGGTGCACAATCCCGACGGCATCCTGTACGGCAGGCTGCCGGGTTACCACCTGTCCGAAGCCGGCAACCAGATGGCCGAAACGGTCGCCAAATCGGTGGCGACCCGCGACATCGTCGCCCTGTTCAGTTCCCCGCTGGAACGTGCCCGGGAGACCGCCGCGCCGCTGGCCGCGACCCTCGGGCTGCACGTCCGGAGCGACGAGCGGCTGATCGAGGCGGGCAACCTGCTCCAGGGCCGCACCGTCGGCGACGGGCTCGGCATCCTGCGCAGCCTGCGCAACTACCGCTACTTCTACAACCCGCTCCGGCCGTCGTGGGGCGAGGCGTACCTGGAGATCAAGAAACGCATGCGCGAGGTCGTCGAGGACGCCCGCGAGGCCGCCAGGGGCCACGAGGCCGTCCTGGTCAGCCACCAGTTGCCCATCTGGACCATCCGCCGGGCCGCCGAGGGCCGCCGCAGGCTCTGGCACGACCCACGGCGCAGGCAGTGCGCGCTGGCCAGCCTCACGACCCTCACCTTCGACGGCGACCGCCTCGTGAGCGTCGCATACAGCGAGCCCGCCGCGTCCGTGCCGAGGGGACCCAGAGTCCCGGGCGCCTGAGCCCGCCGGTAGAGTGTTGAGCTCTACCGGCTGTAGTACAAGGAGATCTCCTCCGTGCGCGCGATGTCCGCCTCCCTCGCCCTGCTGGCCCTGCTGGCCGCAGGCTGCGCAGGCAACTCCCAGAGCGGCCAGCCGCAGGTCGGCGACACGCGCTTCGTCGCCGGCGACGGCAAGATGCAGATCTTCGCCGCCGCCGACCGCAGGCCCGCTCCCTCGGTCGAAGGACCCGGCCTCGAAGGCGGCACCCTGTCGCTCGCCCAGTACAAGGGCAAGGTCGTCGTGCTCAACTTCTGGGCCTCCTGGTGCGGCCCCTGCCGGGCGGAGGCGCCCGTGCTCAAGGACGTCGCCGCCAAGACCAAGGCCGGCGGCGTCGAGTTCCTCGGCGTCGACTTCAAGGACCGCAAAGCCGACGCGCTCGCCTTCGAACGCACCGAGAAACCGGGTTACCCCAGCATCTTCGACCAGCCGGGCAAGGTCGCGCTCGCCTTCCAGGGCACCGTGCCCCCCGCCGCGATCCCCTCCACGCTCATCATCGACGAGCAGGGGCGCATCGCCGCGCGGGCGCTCGGCGCGGTCAAGTACACCGACCTCATGGACGCGGTCACGAAGGTCCGCGATGAATGACATCGTCGCCACGGGTTCGCTCCTGCTGGCCGTGCCCATCGCCGTGCTCGCGGGCATCGTCTCCTTCCTGTCGCCCTGCGTGCTGCCGCTGGTGCCCGGCTACCTGTCGTACGTCACCGGGATGAGCGAAGACCCCAAACGCGGCCGGCTCGTGCTCGGCACGGTGCTGTTCGTCGCCGGGTTCGCCGTCGTCTTCGTGCTCAGCGGGGCGCTGTTCGGCGGCCTCGGCGCGCTCATGCTCGGCAACGCCGAGATCATCACCCAGGTGCTCGGCGTCCTCACGATCCTGCTCGGGCTGGCCTTCATCGGTCTCGTCCCCGGCCTCATGCGGGACGTGCGCATCCACCGGAGGCCGGCCGCCGGGCTCGCGGGCGCACCGCTGCTCGGCGTGGTCTTCGGCCTCGGCTGGACCCCCTGCATCGGCCCCACCCTGGCCGTCGTGCTCACCCTCGGCCTCAACGAGGGCAGCGCCTCGCGCGGAGCGTTGCTCGCCGTCGCCTACGCCCTCGGCCTCGGCCTGCCGTTCGTGGGCGCCGCCCTCGCCTACAGCCGGGCGCTGCGCACCTTCCAGGCCATCCGCAAGCACACCCGGCTCATCACCCGCATCGGCGGCGGCATGATGGTCGCCGTCGGCGTACTCCTGGTGACGGGACTGTGGGGGAAGATGATCGCGAGCTTGCAGGGGCTCATCGGCGCGTTCCAGCCGGTGATCTGATGACGGTGCGGGAGCAGGACCAAACGCGGCAGGAGACACCCGGGAACACGGGCTTCGGCCTCGTCGCCTGGGTGCGGTGGGGCTGGCGCACGCTCACCTCGATGAAGACGGCGCTCATCCTGCTGTTCCTCTTCGCCGTGGCCTCGATCCCCGGCTCGCTCATCCCGCAGCGCGGCGTCGAGCCGGAGAAGGTCGGCCAGATCTACCAGAACGACCCCACGCTCGCCGAGTGGTACGAACGCTTCCAACTGTTCGACGTCTTCGGCTCGTTCTGGTTCGCCGCCATCTACCTGCTGCTGTTCACCTCGCTGATCGGCTGCATCATCCCGCGCACCCTCACCTACGCCAAGGAACTGCGCCGCAGGCCGCCGGCCGCGCCCCGCCGTCTGTCGCGGCTGCCCCACCACGCCGAACTGCCCGAGGGCACCACGGTCGAGGAGGTGGCGCGACGGCTGCGCAGGCTGCGCTTCCGGGTGCAGGTCGGCGACGGATGGGTGGCCGCGGAGAAGGGCTACCTGCGCGAGGCGGGCAACCTGCTCTTCCACGTGTCGCTGCTCGGCATCCTCGTCGCCGTCGGCGCCGGGGCGCTGTTCGGCTACCGGGGCAACGTGCTGGTCGTCGAGGGCGACGGCTTCGCCAACACCGTCGCCGCCTACGACCGCTACATCCCGGGCAGCCAGGTCTCCGCCGAGTCGCTGGAGCCGTTCTCCTTCACCCTTGAGGACTTCAAGGCCACCTACCAGGTCGGCGGCGACCCGACGAAGCTCGGCCAGGCACTCGACTTCTCCGCCCACCTCAAGGTCAGCGACGCGCCCGGCGCCCCCGAACGGCCCTACGAGCTCAAGGTCAACGAGCCGCTGGAGGTCAACGGCACCCAGACCTACCTCATCGGCAACGGCTACGCCCCCGTCTTCAAGGTCACCGACGGCAAGGGGCAGGTCGCCTTCGAGGGCGCGGTCCCGTGCCTGATCGACTTCGTCCCCACCCGGGTCTCCGAGTGCGTCGTCAAGGCGCCGGACGCCCAGCCGGGCCAACTCGGCTTCCTCATCCGCTTCCTGCCGACCGTCGCCCCCGCCCAGGGTGGCGGCTGGACCTCCAGCTTCCCCGCCGACCTCATGCCCCGGGTGCAGATCTTCGGCGCGTTCACCGGTGACTTCGGCGTCCGCTCCGGCCTGCCGCAGTCGGTCTACCAGCTCGCGCCCGACGAGGTCATGAAGAAGCTCAAGCCGCTCGTCATGCCGTCGAAGACGCCGGAGCCGCTGGCCCCCGGCCAGTCCTTCGAGCTGCCGGAGGGCCTCGGCACCATCGAGTTCGTCGGCTCCAAGGAGTGGATGACCCTCCAGATCGCCTACGACCCGGGCCGGATGGCCGCCCTGGTATTCTCGGCGCTCGCCACTGTGGCCATCACGTTCTCACTGCTGATCCGCCGCCGCCGCGTGTTCGTCCGGGTCTCCGGCGAAGGCGCCGAGCTCGGCGGACTCACCCGCACCGAGGGTTCCGCAGCGGGCTTCGCCGAGGAGTTCGCCGGCATCGTCAAGGTCCTATCCGCTGGAGACAGGGATGTCCGCTGAAACACTCGCCGAGCTGAGCGACCAGCTCGTTCTCGGCTCCGTCCTGCTGTATGTGGCCTCCATGCTCGGCTTCGCCCTGGAGCTGGCCTACGGCAGGGCCGCCGTCAGCCAGAGCAAGGCCAAGGCGCGGCAGCCCGTCCCGGTGGGCGCGGTCGGGCTCGATGTCTCTGGGCCCGACGACGCCGCGCCGCAGCCCCCGGCCTGGGCCGTACGGGCGGGGACCTTCGCCCTCGCGCTCGGCTGGGTGGGCTGGGCCGCCACGCTGGGCGCCATCGTCACCAGGGGGCTGGCGGTCAGCCGCTGGCCCTGGGGCAACATGTACGAGTTCGTGGTGGCGATCTGCTTCGCCGCCGTGACCGCGTTCCTCGCCACCCAACTGCGCAACAGCGTCCGCTTCCTCGGCCCGTTCGTGATGGTCACCGCCGCGCTGGGGCTGGGCTTCGCGGTCAAGTTCCTCTACACGGCGGCCGGCCCGGTCGTGCCCGCCCTGAACTCCTACTGGATCGCCATCCACGTCTCCGCCGCGATCCTGGCCTCCGGCCTGTTCATCCTGGCGGGCGTCGCGGGCGTGCTCTACCTGGTACGCCGCGAGGGCCTCTCGCGCCTGCCCACCCGTGAGCAGCTCGAAGCCGTCGCCCACCGGGCCATCGTGCTGGCCTTCCCCGTCTGGACCTTCGCCGTCATCGCCGGCGCCCTCTGGGCGGACAAGGCGTGGGGCCGCTACTGGGGCTGGGACCCCAAGGAAGTCTGGTCGTTCATCACCTGGGTCGCCTACGCCGCCTACCTGCACGCCCGCGTGACCGCGGGCTGGCGCGGCAAGGCCGCCACGGCGGTGCAGCTCGTCGCGCTCGGCTGCCTGCTGTTCAACCTGATCGGGGTCAACATCTTCCTCGGCGGTCTGCACAGCTACGCCGACGTCAACTAGGAGGCTCAGCCGTCCCCGCGCATCCGCTTGTCGATGTCGCGCAGGAAGTCGGGATCGTCGTCGGGGCCCTTCGGGGCCTCGCCGCGTGACCTTCTCGGCGCCGCCGCGCCGCCTGCTGTGCCGCCTTCTGGGCCGCCTTCTGGGCCTCCGGCGAGCGGACGGCCGAGCAGGAACCAGAGCAGACCGCCCGCCACCGGAATGAAGATCACGACGAGGGCCCACAGAGTCTTCGGGATGCTGCGTGCCTCGTCCTCCGGCGTCGTGACGACGTCGAAGAGGGAGTAGAGCCAAAAGCCCAGCACCGCCAGGCTGACGAGTACACCTGCCATTCCCGAACTGTAAGCCATCCGCGTCGTGATCGTGCTTGCCTGGTGCCCCATTTCGGATGACTAGGGAAGATCCGCGTCGTACGGTGGAATGCGCGCCCGGCACGGCGACCCGCCATGTCCGGTCGCCAAGCCCGACTGTCTGGCCCGATCGTGGCCGTGCGTAGCGAGGTGGGATGGCCTTCACCCCCGACAAGGGCCGGCACCGGCGAGGACGTTGGTGGCGCCGTGGCTCGTACCTCTTCTCCAGACGTGGCGACGCGCCGCCGGACGCCGACCGCTCCTTCTGGTCGTTACACAAGGAGGCCCCCGTGGAGTCCCCCGAGTCCTACGGAGCCGCACCGCGCCTGCCAGGACGGGAGCGAGCGCCTGAGGGCGTGCGGGAGACGGCCTGGCGGGTGCCGCCCGACGGATTCCGCGCCGCGGAGCGTGAACGCCCCAGAATCGGTCGTGAGCGGCTGCCGGCCGCCGTGGTGGAGCGGCCCCAGTACACCTGGCAGGACTTCGAACTCCCCGACGTGCAGCCGAGGGCGCAGCCCAACCGTCCGGACACGCCCGACCTGGGCGACGGCCTGCTCCACTGCGGCCCCCTCGAAGCCGTGCTGCACCGTCAGTGGGACGCCCGCCAGGGCCCGCCCCCGCCGGAGACGGTCCGGGCCGTCGAGAGCCTCGCCCGCCTGCCGGAGCGGTTGAAGAAGAAGCTCGCCATCAGCCTGGAGGGCATCTACGTCGGCCCCGGAGGCGTTCCGGACCTCGACGACATGGGCTACCTGCGCGGTGCGCCGCTCCCCTCGGGCCGGGCCTCCTGGGACATCTGCGCCGGCGCCTACGGCGACCGCAAGATCGTCGTCGGTGACCGGCCCTCGCCGACCCCCGACGTGATGATGCACGAGGTCGGCCACGCCATCGACGACGTCGACTCGGCACCCGGCGAATGGGTCTCGGACTCACCCGAGTTCGTGGCACTCTACGAACAGGCCACGCCGCTGCTGGCCTCCGCCTTCCACCGCCAGGCAGGAGGGCTGGGCCGCAAGGAGTTCTTCGCGGACGCGTTCGCCGCGATCGCCTCGCGCCAGCGGCCGGCCCTCGTCGACATGCTGGGCGGCGACACGCGGATGGCACTCGACGTCATGCTGTTCTTCAACCGGCGCTACGGAATCTAGGTGATGAGCGATGTACGTCATCCGGCTCGCCGATGGGACCCTGCGCGTGCCCCAGAGCCTGAGCAGCGAGGACGGCCGTCTCATCGGCAACGCGTACGTCGAGGTGACACCCGGCGAGCCCGGCTACGACCAGTGGCTGCCCGAGTCGATCACGGAGGCGGAACTGGAGGACCGGCGGGAGCGCTGGCTGAGCGGCAACGACGATCTGGAACAGGAGTTCCTCGCCTTCAAGGCCCGGCAGGAGGGGCGTTGACGCAGGGACAGCGCCTGGTCGACCTGGGGGGTGGGGGTCGGCCGTGCGGCCCTGGGGTTCGGGCTCGGGGCTGTCCGTGCGCTTTGTGAAGGGCGACGGGCCGGACACGCCGGAGTCGGCGTGCCGGACCGGTCATCGGGGGCGGACTGGGGCTGTGCCGTACGGTGCCGGCGGCTGCCGGTCGTGTGGCGGGGCCGTGCGGGAAACGCTCGCACGGCGTCACCCGGGCAGGTGATCCTGCGAAGCAGGATCACCGACCGGACTGAACGTCAGACTCGCGGGGACTCACCTGCCGGCCGTTCGGCCGTAAGAACGTCCTCGCCTCGCAGAAGGGCGTGCACTTCCGACTCGCGGAAGCGCCGGTGCCCTCCGGGGGTGCGGATACTGCTGATGCGGCCTGCCGCAGCCCAGCGCGTAACCGTCTTCGGGTCTACCCGGAAGAGGGCGGCAACCTCTCCTGGGGTCAGCAGACGCTCGCTGCTACTCTCCACCAATCTCTCCCCCTCGCATCCCGCTTCCTGCCAGCGGGCGGACAGGCAACCAGTGTGTCGAGCGAAGCCTGATTTATCCGTGGTTTTCGACAAAGATCACGGGTTGTTATCGGCTAACTGCCCGATTGTTATATGATAGAGCCTCTTTGGGGCTCTCGTGGGTGTTTCTTTACGAAACACCCTGACTGGGCACAGTAGCAGCGCTCGCGCCCCGTGCGTAGACCGCCAGCCGGGGGAGTGGACGGGAGAGCACGCCCCAGGCCGAGTAACCTCGAACCCGTGCGTCCCGTTCTCGTTTACACCGCGTCGCGGATCGGCCTGTTTCTCGTGACCCTCGGTGTGCTGTATCTCCTCGGCCTGCAGAACCTACTGCTGCTCGTCGCCGCGTCGTTCCTGATCAGCGGTGTCGCCAGCTATGTCCTGCTGTCCAAGCAGCGTGACGCCGTGAGCGCACGCATCAGCGACAAGGTCAACCGACCAAAGCCGCAGAACGACTAGGGCAGGGGGAACATGCCAATTCGGGCATGGTACTCCCGTCCGAGTCTCGTTGTGTCGCTACCAACGAGTAGACCCCCGTTGTGCGCCAGGAATGCCTTCACCCCGATGCCACGCTCACGTCCTGGATTCCAGGACAGCGCCTTTCCCGTACGCGGGTGAATGGCCGCGATGCCCTCCCGTGACACCGCCCCTGACCCGGCCGAATCCCGGCCATGGGGATTGTCCATCCAGCGCTGGTGACCGCCGACATAGACCGCGGCGCCTGTCACGGACACTGAATACAGAGAGTCGCCGCCGGTGTAGTTGACCCAGGTGGGAGCGACTTTCTGGCCTGTGGCGTACGTCTCGAACCGAGTCGCGGTGTCGCACAGCTTGCCCGTGGTGTGCCTGCCGCCCGTCGTGACCACCACGAACCAGCGGCCGTCGGGCGACAGGTCGAGCCCCCGCACGTACGAGGGGAAGACCGACTTGCACTCCGGCTCGTACGCCGAGGTCCGCCAGTCGGCCACCCGCGCGGGCGAGGACCGGATGTCGATCAGCCCGAGCTGCGGCCGCGAGTGGCCGTCGAGCGTGGTGAAGCTGCCGTCCACGATCAGACGGTCGGCCGTCGCCGCCAGTGAGTACACCTTGACCCTCGGCGTGCGCGGGGTGCCCGGCGTCACCGTGAAGTTCGGGTCGGTCGCGCCGGTCACGGCGTCGAACCGGGCCAGCGCCGTACGGGGGCCGGTGAAGTCGCCGCCCGCGTACAGGTGGGCGCCACGCCTGACCAGGGCCGTGACCATGCCGCCGGTCAGGCGCGGCGCGAACTCGCGCACCCGCTCGCCGTCGGACAGCCGCAGCCGCGTCAGCGACATGGCGCGGCTCCTGTTGACCGTCGGGAAGTCGCCGCCCACGTAGACGGTGCCGTCCGGCCCGGCCGTGAGCGCGTGGACGGGGCCGTCGACGTCAGGGGCGAAGTCGGGCAGGATCCGGCCGCTGGCCAGGTCGAAGGCGAAGACGTTGCTCCGGGGCAGGGTGCGGGTGCGACCGGCGTCGGCGACCTCGCTGAACGAGCCGCCCACCACGACCGTGCCGCCGACCAGGGCGAGGGCGCTGACGATGCCGTCGAGCACGTGGGGCGTGGTGTCGACCGGATCGGCTGAGACGACCCTCGGGTGTGTGACGGGAGCCATCGCGACCGCGGCCGCAAGGAAGGCGCGAGCGAGCATGCGCCCAGTAGTAGCAGACCGTGCGTGTTGGGGTCGCTACTTTCCGTTGAATACCGGCTTGGGCCTAGTCTTTGGGATATGACGCGTGCTCAGTTGGACAAACAACCGCACGAGGTCGCCGCGATGTTCGACCGCACGGCCCGGCGCTACGACCTCGTCAACGACGTGATCTCGTTCGGCCAGGTGCGCCTGTGGCGCAGGGCGGTCGCCGCCGCCGTCGACGCCGGGCCCGGCGAGGTCGTCCTCGACCTCGGCGCCGGCACGGGCACCTCGACCGACGCCTTCACCACGCTCGGCGCCAGGGCCATCGCCTCCGACTTCTCCCTCGGCATGCTCAGGACCGGGGTCGGGCGCCACGGCGGCAACGCCCTGAGCGGCCCCGGCATCCCCTTCGTCGCGGGCGACGCGATGCGGCTGCCCTTCGCCGACGACAGCTTCGACGCCGTCACGATCTCGGTCGCGCTGCGCAACGTCCACGACACCGGGCAGGCGCTGCGCGAGATGCTGCGCGTCACCAAGCCGGGCGGCAGGCTCGTCATCCTGGAGTTCTCGCACGTGACCGTGCCGCTGTTCGACCGCGTCTACCGTGAATACCTGATGCGGCTGCTGCCGCAGGTGGCCACCGTCCTCGGCAGCAACGACGACTCCTACGAGTACCTCGCGGAGTCCATCCGCGACTGGCCGGACCAGCCGACGCTGGCGCGCACGATCCAGCAGGCCGGCTGGGAGCGGGTCGCCTGGCGCAACATGAGCCTCGGCATCGTCGCGCTGCACCGGGGCCGCAAACCCGCGTGATCTCTTCCCGGTCTGTGGGAGATCACGCTAGGTTGCCCTTCGTCGGAGTGCTCGCCCGGCCCGCCGTCCAGACGGGCCCCGACTGCCCCTTTGTGCCACGAAGGGGTTAGACTTGCGGACCGACAAGTTTGTGAAGGGGTTCACAAAGGAACGAAGGCGCCACACCCCGAGCCTTCGAGTGTGTAGGACAGGACAGTCCAGTGACCGTGCCAACAGCCAATCAGGCTGACGCCGACGTCATCGTCGTCGGCGCCGGTCCCGCCGGTTCCGCGACCGCTTTCTACCTGGCAGCCGCCGGCCTCGACGTGCTGCTGCTGGAGAAGACCGAGTTCCCCAGGGAGAAGGTCTGCGGCGACGGGCTGACCCCGAGGGCCGTCAAGCAGTTGCTCAACATGGGCATCGACATCGACGCCCCCGGCTGGGTGAGGAACAAGGGCCTGCGGGTCGTCGGCGGCGGCCATCGCTTCGAGCTCGACTGGCCCCGGCTGGAGAGCTTCCCCGACTTCGGCCTCGTGCGCACCCGCAAGGACTTCGACCAGATCATGGCCGCCAACGCGGTCGAGCACGGCGTCCGCCTCATGGAGGGCGTCAACGTCACCGGGCCGGTGCTCGACGACCGCAGCGGCCACGTGATCGGCGTCACCACCAAGGACGGCCGCACCTTCCGCAGCCGCGTCGTCGTCGCGGCCGACGGCAACAGCACCCGCCTCGCGCTCGGCATGGGCCTGCACAAGCGGGAGGACCGCCCGATGGGCGTGGCCGTGCGCACCTACTACCGGAGCCCGCGCCACGACGACGACTACATCGAGACCTGGCTCGAACTGTGGGACGCCGAGACGCTGCTGCCCGGCTACGGGTGGATCTTCCCCGTCGGCGACGGCACCTGCAACGTCGGCCTCGGGCTGCTCAACACCAGCGACGCCTTCAAGAACATCGACTACCGAGACCTGCTCAAGCGGTGGGTACGCAACATGCCGGAGGACTGGGGCTTCGGCGAGGCCACCATGACCGCCCCGATCAGGGGCGCCGCGCTGCCGATGGCCTTCAACCGCCAGCCCCACTACACCCGGGGGCTCGTCCTCGTCGGCGACTCGGGCGGCGCGATCAACCCGTTCAACGGCGAGGGCATCGCCTACGCCATGGAGACCGGTGAGATCGCCGCCGAGGTCATCGCCAGAGCACTGCGCACGAGCACGCCCGCGCACCGGGAACGCGTCCTGCGCACGTATCCTGACGTGCTGAAAGACGCGTACGGCGGCTACTTCACGCTGGGCCGGTGGTTCGTCGAGGCGATCGGGCGGCCGGGGGTGATGAGCTTCGGAACCAGGCACGGCCTGCCTCACCCCAGGCTGATGCGCTTCGCGCTCAAACTCCTTGGTAATCTCACCGACCGGCGAGGCGATGCCTCAGACAGGCTCATCAACGCACTTTCGAAGGTCGCCCCACCAGCATGAACCTCATACCCACCAGGCACAACCGTCCGTCCGACCGCGCGCCCGCACGCGTGGCGACAGTAGAGGAGGCGTAGCGGATGGATCTATATGTACCCATCTTGGTGCTCGCCATCATCGCGGGAGGGTTCGCGATCTTCTCGGTCGCCATCGCCCCGTTCACCGGCCCCAAACGCTGGAACCGCGCGAAGCTCGACGCCTACGAGTGCGGCATCCAGCCGACGCCGCAGCCGACGGGCGGTGGCCGTTTCCCGCTGAAGTACATGATCACCGCGATGCTTTTCATCGTGTTCGACATCGAGATCATCTTCCTCTACCCGTGGGCGGTCTCCTTCGCCCCGCTGAAGGGCCCCGACGGCCAGGTGATCGCGTCGGGACTCGGAGTGTTCGCGCTCGTCGAGATGGTGCTGTTCATCGCCACCGTGCTTGTGGCCTACGCCTACGTGTGGCGCCGCAAGGGTCTGGACTGGGACTGAAAATGGGACTTGAAGAGAAACTCCCCAGCGGGTTCATCCTCACCACGGTCGAGCAGGCCGCGGGCTGGGCGCGCAAGAACTCCGTGTGGCCCGCGACCTTCGGCCTCGCCTGTTGCGCGATCGAGCTGATGGCGACCGGTGCCTCCCACTACGACCTGGCCCGCTTCGGCATGGAGCGCGCCTCGGCCTCTCCCCGCCAGGCCGACCTCATGATCGTGGCCGGGCGGGTGTCGCAGAAGATGGCGCCGGTGCTGCGTCAGATCTACGACCAGATGGCCGAGCCCAAGTGGGTCATCGCCATGGGCGTGTGCGCCTCCAGCGGCGGCATGTTCAACAACTACGCCATCGTGCAGGGCGTCGACCACGTCGTACCCGTGGACGTCTACCTGCCGGGCTGTCCGCCCCGGCCGGAGATGCTCATCGACTCGATCGTGAAGCTGCACGACAAGATCCAGAACATGAAGTTCGGCGCGCACCGCAAGAAGCAGATCGACGAACTCGAACTGCAGGCGCTGCGCACCGTCCCGCTGATCGACCAGGGGGCAGGGAAGTGAGCGACAACCTCCCCGAGGTGCCGGAGACCCCCGTCGCGCGCCACGGCATGTTCGGCGCGGACGGCACCGGCGACACCTCCGGCTACGGCGGCCTCGTCGTACGGCGCCCGCCGCAGATCTCCACCCCGCGCCCGTACGGCGGCTACTTCGACGAACTCGTCGACACCCTCGGCCTCGACGACGCCATCGAGCGCGTCGTCGTCGACCGTGGCGAGCTGACGCTGCACGTCAAGCGCGAGCGTTTGCTGGAGGTGCTGGGCAAGCTGCGCGACGACGCCGCGCTGCGCTTCGAGCTGTCCCTCGGTGTCACCGGCGTGCACTACCCCCACTTGCAGGGTGAGGAACTGCACTCGGTCGTCCACCTGTGCTCGATCACCCACAACCGGCGGGTCCGGGTGGAGACGAGCGCGCCCGACGGCGACCCCCATATCCCGTCGTCGGTCGCGATCTACCCGACGCACGACTGGCACGAGCGCGAGACCTTCGACTTCTTCGGGATCGTCTACGACGGCCACCCGGCACTGACCCGGATCATGATGCCGGACGACTGGGACGGTCACCCGCAGCGCAAGGACTACCCGCTGGGCGGCATCCCGGTCGAGTACCGGGGCGCCACCATCCCCGCGCCCGACGAGAGGAGGTCTTACTCGTGAGCACCGGATACGACGAGGCGACAGAGGGCAAGGTCTACTCCGTCCAGGGCGGCGACTGGGAAGAGGTCGTCAGCGGCGCGCGCTCCGCCGAGGACGAGCGCCTGGTCATCAACATGGGCCCGCAGCACCCGTCCACGCACGGCGTGCTCCGCCTGGTCCTGACCCTCGACGGTGAGACGGTCACCGAGGCGCGCAGCGTCATCGGCTACCTGCACACCGGCATCGAGAAGAACATGGAATACCGGACGTGGACCCAAGGCACCACGTTCGTGACCCGCATGGACTACCTCGCGCCGATCTTCAACGAGGTCGCCTACTGCATGGGCGTCGAGAAGCTGCTCGGCATCACCGACCAGGTCCCCGAGCGGGCCCAGGCCATCCGCGTGATGATGATGGAGCTCAACCGCATCGGCTCCCACCTGGTCGCCATGGGCACCTTCGGCATGGAGCTGGGCGCGACCACGCCGTTCATCTTCGGTTACCGCGACCGCGAGATGATCATGGACCTCTTCGAGTACATCACCGGCCTGCGGATGAACCACGCCTACATCCGCCCCGGCGGTGTGAGCGTCGATCTGCCCGCCGGCGCCGTCGACAAGGTCGGCGAGTTCCTCAAGGAGATGCCCAAGCGGATCAAGGACATCCGCAAGCTCCTCGACGCGAACCCGGTCTACCTGCGGCGTACCAAGGGGGTCGGCTACCTCGGCCTGTCCGGCTGCATGGCGCTCGGCGTCACCGGCCCGATCCTGCGCTCCGCCGGACTGCCGTGGGACCTGCGCAAGTCGCAGCCCTACTGCGGCTACGAGACCTACGACTTCGACGTGGCGACCGAGCGTGGCGCCGACGTCTACGCCCGCTACCTCGTGCGCATGAACGAGATGGAGGAGTCCCTCAAGATCGTCGAGCAGGCCCTCGACCGGATCGCCGGTCCGCTCAAGGGCAAGCCGGTGATGGTCGAGGACAAGAAGATCGGCTGGCCCGCGCAGCTCGCGCTCGGCCCCGACGGCTTCGGAAACTCGCCCGACCACATCGCGCACATCATGGGCAGCTCCATGGAGGCCCTCATCCACCACTTCAAGCTGGTGACCGAGGGTTTCCGGGTGCCCGCAGGCCAGGCGTACGCTGCCATCGAGTCGCCCAAGGGCGAGCTCGGGGCGTACGTGGTGAGCGACGGCGGCACCCGGCCGTTCCGCGTGCACTTCCGCGAGCCCTCCTTCACGAACCTCCAGGCCATGCCCGCCATGACGGAGGGCGGCCAGGTGGCCGACGTGATCGCCGCGGTGGCTTCTATCGACCCGGTTATGGGAGGTGTTGACCGGTGAGCTATTCACCGGAGGTCCGCGAGCGTCTGGAGCGGGACGCCAAGGAGATCATCGGGCGTTACCCGAAGGCTCGCTCGGCACTGCTCCCGCTGCTCCACCTCGTGCAGTCCGAGGAGGGCTACGTCTCCGACGACGGCCACGCGTTCTGCGCCGAGATCCTCGGCCTGAGCAAGGCCGAGGTCGTGGGAGTCTCGACCTTCTACACCATGTACAAGCGCAAGCCCGCCGGTGACTACCACGTGGGCGTCTGCATCAACTCCCTGTGCGCGGTCATGGGCGGCGACCAGATCTGGGAGGAGCTGTCCGAGCACGTCGGCGTCGGTCACGACGAGGCGACCTCGGACGGCAAGGTCTCGCTGGAGCGCATCGAGTGCAACGCGGCCTGCGACTTCGCGCCCGTCATGATGGTCAACTGGGAGTTCTTCGACAACCAGAACCCCGAGTCGGCCAAGCAGCTCGTCGACGACCTGCGCGACGGCAAGAGCGTGTCGCCGAGCCGGGGCCCGAAGAAGCTCTGCACCTTCAAGGAGGCCTCAAGGGTCCTCGCCGGGCTGCCCGACGACCTGGCGGGCGACGGCCCGTCGGCCGCCGGCCCCTCGCTGGAGGGCCTGAAGGTCGCCAAGGCCAACGGATGGAAGGCCCCCGAGGCATGAGCACCA
Organism: Nonomuraea longicatena; assembly: GCF_039525605.1. NCBI lineage: Bacteria > Bacillati > Actinomycetota > Actinomycetes > Streptosporangiales > Streptosporangiaceae > Nonomuraea > Nonomuraea longicatena. The sequence goes on from NZ_BAAAHQ010000054.1 coordinate 38,447, forward strand.
CACTGACGCCGGTCCTCACCGCCAACTGGGACCAGCCCAACTCCTTCACCCTGGAGGGCTACGGCCCTTACGAGGCGGCGCGCAAGGCCCTCGCCATGGACCCCGACGCCGTCATCCAGGCCGTGAAGGACTCCGGTCTGCGCGGCCGAGGCGGCGCGGGCTTCCCCACCGGCATGAAGTGGGGCTTCATCCCGCAGGGCGACGGCAAGCCGCACTACCTCGTCGTCAACGCCGACGAGTCGGAGCCGGGAACCTGCAAGGACATCCCGCTCATGATGGCCAACCCGCACTCGCTGATCGAAGGCATGATCATCGCGTCGTACGCCATCCGCGCCAGCCACGCCTTCATCTACGTGCGCGGCGAGGTGCTCCACGTGATCCGCCGCCTGCACGCGGCGGTACGCGAGGCGTACGAGCGCGGCTACCTCGGCACCGACATCCTCGGCACCGGGTACGACCTGGAACTCGTCGTGCACAGTGGCGCGGGCGCCTACATCTGCGGCGAGGAGACGGCGCTGCTCGACTCGCTCGAAGGACGGCGGGGTCAACCTCGGCTGAAGCCTCCGTTCCCTGCGGTGGCGGGCCTGTACGCCTCGCCGACTGTTGTGAACAACGTGGAGTCTGTGGCCAGTGTTCCCGCGATCATCTCCAACGGGGCCGACTGGTTCGCCGGCATGGGCACCGAGAAGTCCAAGGGCTTCGGCATCTTCTCGCTGAGCGGCCACGTGACCAGGCCGGGCCAGTTCGAGGCGCCGCTGGGCATCACGCTGCGCGAACTGCTCGACATGGCGGGCGGCATCCGCGCCGGCCACCGGATCAAGTTCTGGACGCCGGGCGGCTCCTCGACGCCGATCTTCACCGACGAGCACCTCGACGTGCCGCTCGACTTCGAGGCCGTCGGCGCCAAGGGCTCCATGCTCGGCACCCGCGCGCTGCAGATCTTCGACGAGACCACCTGCGTGGTCCGTACCGTGCTGCGCTGGACGGAGTTCTACGCGCACGAGTCCTGCGGCAAGTGCACGCCGTGCCGCGAGGGCACCTACTGGCTCAAGCAGGTGCTCAGGCGCCTGGAGGCCGGTCAGGGCACCGAAGAGGACCTGGCCACGATCACCGACATCGCCGACAACATCCTCGGCCGCTCCTTCTGCGCCCTGGGCGACGGCGCGGCCAGCCCCATCCACTCGTCGGTGAAGTACTTCCGCGACGAGTACCTCAAGCACTTCGAGATCGGCGGCTGCCCGTTCGACCCGAAGAAGTCCACCGTCTGGGGTGACCAGTGACGACCACAGCCGTAGAAACCTCCCTGGTGACCCTGACGATCGACGGGTTCCAGGTCAGCGTCCCCAAGGGCACGCTGATCATCAGGGCCGCCGAACTGCTGGGCATCCAGATCCCGCGCTTCTGCGACCACCCGCTGCTCGACCCGGCGGCCAACTGCCGCCAGTGCCTCGTGGACATCCCCGACGCCGGCAACGGCAGGGGCTTCCCCAAGCCGCAGCCGTCGTGCGCGATCGAGGTCGCCGAGGGCATGGTCGTGCAGACCCAGCTCACCTCCCCGGTCGCCGAGAAGGCGCAGCGGGCGGCGATGGAGTTCCTGCTCCTCAACCACCCGCTCGACTGCCCGGTGTGCGACAAGGGCGGCGAGTGCCCGCTGCAGAACCAGGCGATGTCCAACGGGCAGGGTGAGTCCCGCTTCCACGAGCACAAGCGGACCTTCCCCAAGCCGCTGCCGCTGTCGACGCAGGTGCTGCTCGACCGCGAGCGCTGCGTGCAGTGCGCACGCTGCATCCGCTTCTCCGAGCAGATCGCCGGCGACCCGTTCATCGAGTTCTTCGAGCGCGGGGCCAAGGAGCAGGTACGGGTCGCCGACGGCGAGCCGTTCGAGTCCTACTTCTCCGGCAACACCGTCCAGATCTGCCCGGTGGGCGCGCTCACCGGCGCGGCCTACCGCTTCCGCGCCAGGCCGTTCGACCTGATCTCCACGCCGAGCGTGTGCGAGCACTGCGCCTCCGGTTGCGCCCAGCGCACCGACCACCGGCGCGGCCGGGTCACCCGGCGCCTCGCCGGTGACGAGCCGCAGGTCAACGAGGAGTGGAACTGCGACAAGGGCCGCTGGGCGTTCACCTACGCCACGCAGCCCGACCGCCTGAAGACGCCGCTGGTCCGCAACGAGGACGGCGTGCTCGTGCCCGCCTCCTGGCCGGAGGCGCTCAGCGTCGCGGCCGAGGGCCTGGCCAAGGCGCGCGGCAAGGCCGGGGTGCTGGTCGGCGGCAGGCTCACCGTCGAGGACGCCTACGCCTACGCCAAGTTCGCCCGGCTCGCGCTCGGCACCAACGACGTCGACTTCCGCGCCCGGCCCCACTCGGCGGAGGAGACGCAGTTCCTCGCCCACGTCGTCGCGGGCAAGGGCATCGAGACCTCCTACACCGACCTGGAGCACGCCCCGGCGGTCGTCCTCGTCGGCTTCGAGCCGGAGGACGAGTCGCCGATCGTCTTCCTGCGCCTGCGCAAGGCGTGGAAGAAGCACGGGCTCAAGGTCAGCTCGATCGCGCCGTTCGCCTCCAAGGGGCTGGCGAAGATGGGCGGCACGCTCATCCGTACCGCCCCCGGAGCCGAGGCCGAGGCCATCGGCGACCTGATCGGCACCCTCGCCGAGGGCACGGTCGTGCTCGCCGGCGAGCGCCTGGCCAGTGTGCCCGGCGCTCTGTCGGCCCTGGTCCGGCTGGCCGCCGCGACCGGTGCCCGGGTCTCCTGGGTTCCGCGCAGGGCGGGTGAGCGCGGCGCCCTCGAAGCGGGTGCGCTGCCCAACCTGCTGCCCATCGGCCGCCCGGTCGACGACGAGGCCGCCAGGGCCGAGATCGCCCGCGCCTGGAACGTCTCCTCGCTGCCCGCCACGCCGGGCCGCGACACCGACGCCATCCTGGCCGCCGCCGGGGCCGAGGAGATCGACGCGCTGGTCATCGCCGGTGTCGACCCCTACGACCTGGCCGACCCGGCCGCGGCCCTCGCCGCGCTGGAGAACACCCCGTTCATCGTCAGCCTGGAGATCCGCGCCAGCGCCGTCACCGACCGCGCCGACGTGGTGCTGCCGGTCGCGGCCGTCCAGGAGAAGTCCGGCACCTTCGTCAACTGGGAGGGCCGGGGCCGCTCCTTCGAGGCGCCCATCCGGGTGCCCGGCCTGCAGGGCGACCTCGCGGTCATCGGCAACCTGGCCGACCGCATGGACGTCCACCTCGGACTGCCCGACGCCAAGGCCGCCCGCCGCGAACTCGGCGAGATCCGGGCCTGGAAGGGCGCCCGCGTGGCCGCCCCGAACGTCAGCGGCGGCGCCAAGGGCGTGGCCGAGGCCGGTCAGGCGCTGCTGGCCACCTGGCACCTGCTCCTCGACGACGGCCGCATGCAGGACGGCGAGCCGTACCTCGCGGGCACCGCCCGTACGGCCGAGGCCCTGGTCTCCGAGAGCACCGCCGCCGAGATCGGCGTCGCGGACGGCGACAAGGTCGTCGTCGGCGGAGTCGTCACGCTGCCGGTGCGCGTCGCCGAGCTGCCCGATCGCGTGGTCTGGGTGCCGGCCAACTCCGGCGGCTGCTCGGTCACGCGCGATCTGCGCGCGGTGGCCGGCGACATCGTCACGATCGGGAGCGCGTCATGATCACCCTGGTTACCGACCCGACGCTTGCCGACTTCGGCAAGGACCCGCTCTGGATCACCATCGTCAAGGCGTTGATGCTCTTCGTCTTCCTGATGCTCTGCGTCCTGTTCGGCGTCTGGTACGAGCGCAAGCTCATCTCCCGGATGCAGAACCGCTACGGCCCCAACCGGGCGGGCAAGTTCGGCCTCCTGCAGTCGGTGGCGGACGGCATCAAGATGGGCCTCAAGGAAGACCTCTTCCCGAGGACCGTCGACAAGGTGCTCTACCTGATGGCGCCGGTCATCATGGTGATCCCGGCGTTCCTCGCCTTCTCGATCACGCCGTTCGGCCCGATGGTCAACCTGTTCGGCGTCGAGACGCCGCTGCAGCTCGTCGATCTGCCGGTGGCCGTGCTGTTCATGCTGGCCATGGGCGCGGTCTCGGTCTACGGCGTGGTGCTGGCCGGGTGGTCGTCGCGCTCGCCGTACGCGTTGCTGGGTGGGTTGCGCAGCGCCGCCCAGGTGGTCTCCTACGAGATCGCCATGGGCCTGTCGTTCGTCGGCGTGTTCCTGTTCGCGGGCACGCTGTCCACCTCGGAGATCGTCAAGGCGCAGGCGTCCGGCGGCGAGTTCCTGGGCATCCCGATGCCGTCGTGGTTCGTGGTGCTGCTCCTGCCCTCGTTCCTGATCTTCGTGATCTGCGGGTTCGGCGAGGCCGCCCGAATCCCGTTCGACCTGCCCGAGGGCGAGGGCGAACTGGTCGGCGGCTTCCAGACCGAGTACTCCTCCTCGCTGAAGTTCGCCCTGATCATGATGGGCGAGTACCTCCACACCTTCACCGCGTCGGCGATGGCGATCACGCTGTTCCTGGGCGGCTGGCGGGCGCCGTGGCCGATCTCCGCGATCGACGGCGTCAACGAGGGCTGGTGGGGACTGCTCTGGTTCTTCATCAAGTTCGTCCTGGTCTTCTCCTTCGTGGTCTGGGTGCGCGCCTCTCTGCCGCGCATCCGCTACGACCAGCTGATGTCGCTCGGCTGGAAGGTCCTGATCCCGCTGAACCTGGCGTGGATCATGCTCGTCGCCACGGTGCGCGCGTTCATGTACGCCAACGACCCGCAGTCGGGCTTCGGCGGCAGCACGGTGCTGGTGCTGATCGTCGGCGGTCTCGTCGTCATCGGCGGGCTGGCGATCTTCTTCCGCTTCGACACCGTCAACCAGCGCCGCAAGGAAGCCGAGCGGGCCGAGGTCGAGGCCGAGTACGAGGAGCTGGACAGCGAGCCCACCGCCGGTGGCTTCCCGGTGCCGCCGCTCGACCTGCCGCACTACCACGGGGTGCAGCGTAAGGAGGTTCCCAGTGGGACTAACTGATTGGCTGAACCCCGTCAAGGGCTTCGGCGTCACCTTCCACACGATGTTCAAGAAGCCGGTCACGGTCAACTACCCGGAGGTGAAGCGGCCCACGGCCCCGCGCTTCCACGGCCGGCACCAGCTCAACCGCTGGCCGGACGGGCTGGAGAAGTGCATCGGCTGCGAGCTGTGCGCCTGGGCCTGTCCGGCCGACGCGATCTTCGTCGAGGGCGCGGACAACACCGACGACGAGAGGTTCTCGCCGGGTGAGCGCTACGGCCGCACGTACCAGATCAACTATCTGCGGTGCATCCTCTGCGGTCTGTGCATCGAGGCGTGCCCGACTCGGGCCCTCACGATGACCAACGAGTACGAGCTTGCCGACACCGACCGTGAGAGCCTCATCTACACCAAGGAGATGCTGCTCGCACCGCTGACTCCGGGCATGGAGCAGCCGCCGCACCCCATGCGGCTCGGCGAGACCGAAGAGGACTACTACCGGCTGGGACGGACCAATGGGTGAGACGGTCACTTTCTGGGTGTGCGCCGTCGTCTCCGTCCTGACCGCGCTCGGCGTGGTCTTCAGCCGGAGGGCGGTGTACTCGGCGCTCATGCTGGGCGCCACCATGCTCTGCCTGGCGGTGCTCTACGCCGCCCAGGACGCCCCCTTCCTGGCCGCGGTGCAGATCATCGTCTACACCGGCGCGGTCATGATGCTGTTCCTGTTCGTGCTGATGCTCATCGGCGTCGACTCCTCGGATTCCTTCGTGGAGACGCTGAAGGGCCAGCGGGTGTGGGCGGTCCTCGCGGGCATCGGCTTCGCCTCGCTGGTCGTGCTCGCGATCGGCAACGCGGCCTTCACCAACATCAAGGGGCTCGCGGCGGCCACCTCGCAGGGCGGTTACATCCGCTCGATCGCCGGGCAGCTGTTCACGAAGTACGTCTTCGCCTTCGAGGTCACCTCCGCGCTGCTGATCACGGCGGCGCTGGCCGCGATGGTGCTGGCGCACCGCGAGCGACTGGTCCCCAAGGCCACGCAGAAGGACCTCTCGCGGGCCCGCTTCCAGGGCGAGCAGCCGACGCCGCTGCCCGGCCCCGGCACCTACGCGCACAGCAACGCCATCGACATGCCGGCGCTGCTGCCCGACGGCTCGGTCTCCGAGAAGTCGGTCAACCGCTACATCGCGCGCTACGACGTGGAGCAGGGCCACCTTCCCGCCGATCCCAAGCTCGCCGAGGCGATCAAGCACTCGGTTGAGGAGGAGTCGAAGTGACGACGCACTACCTCGTCCTTTCGGGCCTGCTGTTCTCCATCGGTGCCCTGGGCGTACTCATCAGGCGCAACGCGATCGTGGTGTTCATGGGCATCGAGCTCATGCTCAACGCGTGCAACCTCGCGTTCGTCACCTTCTCCAGGCAGGTCGGCAACCTCGACGGCCAGGTCATCGCCTTCTTCGTGATGGTGGTGGCCGCGGCGGAGGTCGTGGTCGGCCTGGCCATCATCGTGACGATCTTCCGAACCCGCAGGTCGGCATCCGTTGACGATGCCAACCTGCTGAAGTACTAGAGGTGACTGATGGAATCTCCCGCTGAGATCCACGCTGTCACCGGTGGCGTGATCGGGGCATCCTGGCTCATGATCGCCCTTCCGTTGCTGGGGGCGGCGATCCTGCTCGTCTTCGGCCGGAAGACAGACCGGTGGGGACACCTGCTGGGCGTGGTCATGTCCCTGGGCGCGTTCGCCGTCGCCGTCCTGGCGTTCATCGAGATGCTCGGCCTGCCGGAGAACATGCGTCGGCAGTCGGTGCTGCTGTACGAGTTCATCCCCGGACTCGCGAACATGGGGCTGCTGGTCGACCAACTGTCGATCAGTTTCGCCCTGCTGATCACCGGTGTCGGCTCGCTGATCCACATCTACTCGATCGGCTACATGTCGCACGACCCGGACAGGAGGCGCTTCTTCGCCTACCTGAACCTGTTCGTGGCGGCCATGCTCCTGCTGGTGCTGTCCGACAACTACCTGGGGCTGTTCATCGGCTGGGAGGGCGTGGGCCTGGCCTCGTACCTGCTGATCGGCTTCTGGCAGTTCAAGCCGACGGCGGCGGTCGCGGCGAAGAAGGCGTTCGTCGTCAACCGGGTCGGTGACTTCGGCCTGCTGATCGGCATGTTCATCATCTGGACGTCGTTCGGCACGCTGGCCTTCGCCGACCTGCCCGGCAAGGTGGGCGACGCCTCCTCCGGCACGCTCACGGCGATCGGCCTGCTGCTCCTGCTCGGCGCGTGCGGCAAGTCCGCGCAGTTGCCGCTGCAGTCCTGGCTCCTGGACGCCATGGAGGGCCCGACCCCGGTCTCGGCCCTCATCCACGCCGCGACCATGGTCACGGCCGGCGTCTACCTGGTGGTCCGCTCGGGCGCGTTCTTCTTCCCGCTCGGCTCCACGGCCGCGCTGGCCGCCGCGATCGTCGGCTGCGCCACGCTGCTCGCCGGTGCGATCATCGGTTGCGCCAAGGACGACATCAAGAAGGGCCTGGCCGGTTCGACGATGTCGCAGATCGGCTACATGATGCTCGGCGCCGGCTTCGGCCCCGTCGGGTACGCCTTCGCGATCGGCCACCTGATCACGCACGGCTTCTTCAAGGCCGACATGTTCCTCGGCGCCGGTTCGGTCATGCACGCCATGAACGACGAGGTGGACATGCGCCGCTACGGCGGCCTGTTCTCCAAGATGAAGATCACCGCGGTGACCTTCCTCATCGGCTACCTGGCGATCATCGGTTTCCCGCTGCTGTCCGGCTACTTCACCAAGGACGGCATCATCGAGACCGCGATGCACCACAACCAGGTGCTCGGCTGGCTGGCCGTCCTGGGTGCCGGTCTGACCGGCTTCTACATGTCGCGCATGATCTTCATGACGTTCTTCGGCAAGCCGCGCTGGGACAAGGACGCCCACCCGCACGAGTCGCCGGCCGTCATGACGATCCCGCTGATCATCCTGTCGATCGGGGCGATCGGCCTCGGTGCCTTCCTGGTGCTCGGCGGCCGTCTGTACCTGTGGCTGGTGCCCGCCGTCGGCGGCAACCCGGCGGAGGCCCCGGCCTTCCACCCGTTCAGCGTCCCCGGTCTGGCCACGCTCGCGCTCGTCGCGGTCGGCGTCGGCATCGCCTGGCTGCGCTACGGCCGGGTCGAGGTGCCGGTCACCGCCCCGCGCGGCTCCTTCCTCACCACCTTCGCCCGGCGTGACCTGTACGGCGACGCTCTCAACGAGTCGCTGTTCATGCGCCCCGGCCAGTGGCTGACCAGGATCGCCGTCTTCTTCGACAACCGTGGCATCGACGGCTTGGTCAACGGCCTGGCCGCCGGCATCGGTGGGAGCTCGGGCCGCCTGCGGCGGCTGCAGACGGGCTTCGCCCGAACATACGCGCTGTCCATCCTGTTCGGTGCTGCCCTGCTGGCCGGCGCCCTGCTCCTCGTTGGGAACATGTGATGTCACCCTGGCTCCCGATCCTCATGGCGGTGCCCGTACTGGGCGCCATCGTGGTGGCCCTGCTTCCCAAGGGCAGCGACAAGCTGGCCAAGCAGGTGACCCTGCTGGTCTCGCTGGCCGTGATGGTGCTCACGCTCGTCATGGCGGCCGGCTTCGACCCCAAGGGCGAGCGCTTCCAGTTCGTCGCCGAGTACAACTGGATCCCCAGCTTCGGGGTGAAGTTCGGCGTCGGCGTCGACGGCGTGGCCCTGGTGCTCATCGCCCTGTCGGTGGTGCTGGTGCCGATCGTCGTGCTGGCCTCCTGGCACGACGCCGACGGAGTGAAGTCGGCCGACGGCACGGTCATCGCGCCGAAGCGGTCGGTCAAGACGTACTTCTCGCTCCTGCTGGTGCTGGAGACGATGATGATCGGCGTCTTCGCGGCGACCGACATCTTCCTGTTCTACGTCTTCTTCGAAGCCATGCTGATCCCGATGTACTTCATGATCGGGTCGTACGGCGGCGCCCAGCGGTCCTACGCGGCCGTCAAGTTCCTGCTGTACTCGCTGTTCGGCGGCCTGCTCATGCTGGTGGCCGTCATCGGCCTGTACTTCGCGGCCGGCAAGGCCACCTTCATGTTCCCCGAACTGGTCGGGGCCATCCAGGACCCGGTCACGCAGAAGTGGCTGTTCGCGGGCTTCTTCATCGCCTTCGCGATCAAGGCGCCGCTGGTGCCGGTGCACACCTGGCTGCCCGACGCGGCCGCCCAGGCGCCCGCCGGCGCGGCTGTACTGCTCGTGGGCGTGCTGGACAAGGTCGGTACGTTCGGCATGCTCCGCTTCTGCCTGGAGCTGTTCCCCGACGCCGCCAAGGCGTTCACGATGCCGATCGTCGTCCTCGCGGTGGTCAGCATCATCTACGGCGCGATCGTCGCGATCGGCCAGACCGACCTGAAGCGCCTGATCGCCTACACCTCGATCTCGCACTTCGGCTTCATCGTCATGGGCGTTTTCGCGATGTCGCAGCTCGCCCAGTCCGGCGCGGCGCTGTACATGGTCAACCACGGCTTCGCCACCGGTGCGCTGTTCCTGGTCGCGGGCTTCCTCATCGCCCGCAGGGGCTCGCCGTACATCTCCGACTACGGAGGTGTGCAGAAGGTCGCGCCGGTACTGGCCGGATTCTTCCTGATCGCCGGTCTCGCCGGCCTCTCGCTGCCGGGGCTGTCGTCCTTCGTCAGCGAGTTCATGGTCATGATCGGCACCTACTCCAGCGAGGCGTTCGGCTCCGGTGCGCTCGCCGCCGCGGCGATCGTCTCCGCGGTGGCCGTCGTCCTGGCCGCCGTCTACATCCTGTGGATGGTGCAGCGCGCGATGAACGGCCCGACCGCCGACTCGGTGAAGGGCTTCAAAGACCTCAACGTGCGTGAGGTCTTCGTACTCGCCCCGCTGGTCGCGCTGATCATCGGGTTCGGCTTCTACCCCAAGCCGCTCCTGGACGTGATCAACCCGTCGGTCCAGCACACGCTGACCAACGTGGAAGTCAAGAACCCCGCCATCGCTGAGAAGGGGGCCGGACAGTGAACGGCTTTGAGGCGCCGACGATCGAATACGGGCAGCTGGCGCCGTTGCTCCTGGTCTTCGGCGCGGCGGTCGTCGGCGTGCTCGTGGAGGCGTTCGCGCCGCGTTACCTGCGTAAGTCCATCCACGTCCCGCTGAGCCTGCTCAGCCTGCTCGGCGCCTTCGCGCTGGTCATCGTCCAGATCGCCAGGGGCGGGGTGCCGACCTCGGCCTCCGCCATGGGGGCGATCTCGGTCGACGGGCCGTCGCTGTTCATCTGGGGCGTCGTCCTGGTGCTCTCGGTCGGCGCGGTGCTGCTGATCAACGACGACGGGCACTTCGT